>PMBT01000064.1 GCA_003153035.1 Opitutia bacterium | reverse complement strand
AGAAAAGTGGCGGAGAGGGTGGGATTCGAACCCACGGTGCCTTGCGGCACGCCTGATTTCGAGTCAGGTACGATAGACCACTCTGTCACCTCTCCGAAGCCAGGGAGCGAGATTGCGAAACCCCCCGGCAAATGAAAGCAGAAAAGCCCTTCGCGAAGTTTGTCGGCCGCAGCCTCGCCGCGCCGATTGCGCCGGGTCATTAGCAGAACTATGGTGCGCAAGAGAAGCGCTAATTGCCTGTCCATGACACTATAACGCAAACTTTGCGTAGCATTGGTCAATTTATGCGGAGCCGCTTTTCGACGGGTGCCGTATTTTGCCGGCGCCCTAAAAGCGCTTCCCGCCGATCCGCGCCTATCCTGCAGCCAACTTTTCTCTCAACCCATGCATGCTCCAAGCAAATCCTCCCTCCGGAACTGGCTCATTTTTGCCGGTTTGTCAGTCTGGGGGCTCCTGGTGGTCTCCTGCGTCACCGCCGAGCGCGCCGTGGTCGCGCCGCAGCAGATCGCCGGCGCGAACTACGTTGGCTCCAAGGAATGCGCGCAATGCCACGAAGAAAAGTCCGCGCATTTTGCCGGTTCCTCCCACGCCCGCCTGGCGCTGAAGGATGACAAGGGCCGCGACATCGGCTGCGAAGCCTGTCATGGGCCCGGCAGCCTGCACGTCAAGGCCGGCGGCGGCAAGGGCACGATCGTCAACCCGCAGAAATCTCCCGAAACCTGCTTCCAGTGCCACCTCGACAAGCGCGGCCAGTTCAGCCTGCCCAACAGCCATCAGGTGCTGAACGGCCGAATGAGCTGTGGAGACTGCCACGAGGTGCACGCGGGCAATGCGATCAAGGGCTCGGGGGCCGACCTTGAGTCGCAAAACGAGACCTGCACCAAGTGCCACACCCAGCAGAAGGGTCCGTTCGTCTACGAGCACGGCGCGATGCGCGAGGGGTGCACCGCGTGCCACAACCCGCACGGGTCGGTCAACCAGAAGATGCTCGTCGCCCGCGATGCCAATCTCTGCCTGCGCTGCCACCTCGAGGCGCCCGATCCGGGCGTTACCGGCCAGATTAACGCCAACGCCATCCGGCACACTTCCGAGAATCACAATTCCCGCCTCATGCAGGGCACCTGCTGGAGCGCCGGCTGCCACGAGGCGCCGCACGGTTCCAATGCCAGCTACCACTTCCGGTATTAACCCTCTCCTTTGCACGACATGAACGCGAAACCTCTTTTTTTCCTCCGCAGTGCCGGGCTGGTCGCCGGTGCCATCTTGGCCCTGTCCTGCCCCCGGGTGGCCGGCGCGGACAAGACCGCCGTTCCGAGCGATGCCTTCCCGAACTTCGACAGCTATATCAAGGTCAGCGGACAGGCTGCCTCCATCACCGGTGACGGGGCCGCCTTCGAGAGCCGCTCCAAGCTGCCGCAACAAAGCGGTGCCGGCATCGAGGACCTCCACTATTCCAAGGACACTACGAACGACATCACCTTGGCGATTGACGGCCACGCCCTCGCCGGCACCGAGGATTACCTCGGGCAGGTCAGCTGGACCAAGAACGAGGTTGGCAAGCTGGAAATCGGCTACAAACGGTTCCGCACCTTCTACGACGGCGTCGGCGGCTTCTTCCCGCTGAACAGCAACTGGCAGACGCTGAACAGCAATGAACTCCATATCGATCGCTCCAAGTTCTGGATTGACGCCACGGTTGCGCTCCCGAACAAGCCGGTCTTCTCGATCAAATACACCAACGAGCTGCGCAACGGCCAGAAAGACTCCACGATTTGGGGAACCACGGACTTCACCGGCCTGCCCTACAATGCCGCACCGATCGCTGTCACCCCGTCGCGCAAATCGGTTGCGAGCTGGATCAATATCGGCGAGCGGCACACGAACCTGGAGGCTTCCGCGACGCACACGATCAAGAACGTCTCGGTCGCGCTGACAGTTTTCCACGACGAGACCAACAATCTCGACACGCGCTATGTCATGCTTTACCCGGGTCAGAACCTCCCCTTCCCCACTCCGACGGCGGCGGCCATCGCGGCGTTGCCCGCTACCAAGTGGCACAACCAGGTGCAGCAACAACAGACGGACGGCATGGCCACCAAGACCACCGGGGTGACGGGGACGGGCAGTCTCGCGCTCAGCAAAACTCTGAAACTCAGCTTCGGTGGCGCCTATCAGATCGTGCGCAATGATATCTCGGGCGACCGTCCGCTCATGACCTGGACGCCGACTGCGACCGGAGTGCAGGTGGTCAGCACCGACAACAACTACAATTTGCTCGGCGGATCCGCCGTCAAGGTCCTCACCGGCAATGTCGCCCTGGACTGGAACATCGCCAACGACCTGGTTGCCAAGCTGGCTTTCAAGGGCGAGGAGGAGTACATCCGCGGCAGCAGCACCTACACGGTCGTGGCCGCCTCGGGCACTCCGGCCGTCGCTTTGGCGAGCACGCCGCGCCTCGGCTGGGGCAAGCTCCACCAGAACTCAAGCACCCCGGTGCTGGACATTCGCTATAGCGGCATCAAGGACGTCTCGCTCTACTTCAATGGCAGCCAGCGCAGTCTCAGCGGCACCGAGAACGACACTTCACACTACAACCCCCTCACGGCGGCGAGCGGCACGCTCGCCAACAACAATGTGTCCGAGGATCACGGCGACTACGCCCTCGGGGCCAACTGGCGCACGTCCCGATTCCTGACCGTGCGCGGAGAGCTTTTCCAGAAGAACCACCAGACCGAGTCGGCCGGCTACGGCGTGAATCTCGGCGACTACTACCTCCTCGACAACCATTTCAAGGGGGTGAAATTGACCGGGATCGTCAATCCCGTGCCGACGCTGGCGCTCACGGGCCGCTGGGTCCACCAGACCGGCACGATGCAAGTGACCGGCTACCTGCCCACCTACCCGGCGTTTGATTCCTGCGATGCGAAGAACGACATCATCGCCGGGACCATCGACTGGAACCCCTCCAAGCAGTTCTATGCGCAGGTGAACGTGAATCTCGTCTACAACAACATCAACACGATCTATCCGCGCGCGGGCATCACGGTCGCCACCAGCACGGTCTCCGCCTACGATACGAACCGCGTCCTTCAGGACTCGAAGAACAACTACGTGACCAGCTCATTCCTGATGGGCTTCGCCGTCGACAAGCACACGGACCTGCAGGCGCAGTATACCGACTACCGGGCCAACAACGGCGATCCTGCGCTCGCCGCATTGACCATGCCCTATGGCGTTTCCGCCCATGACTACCTGGCCACCGTCGGCATCAAGCACCAGTTCAATGACAAGGTTGTGATCAACGCCAAGATCGGCTATGCTTACAGCAACAACGACACCACCGGTGGTTTCACCAACTACCGGGGCCCGCTGGCCTATATCTCGATCGAGCACGCACTGTAAACGACTCTCCGCCCAACGATATTATGAATACGACGACCACGCTAGCCATCGCCAGCCTGTCGCTGGCGTTTGCCACCTGTGCCTATGCCGCCCCGGCCGCAGACAATTGGGACGGCAGTTGCGCCAAATGCCACAGCGCCGACGGCTCCNNGGCGTCATGGACGACGCTGGCAAAGAGAAGATGAAGGCTTTCAAGGATGAGCTGTCCGACGCCGAGATCACCGATCTCGTCGCCTACATCCGCAAGATGCCTGAGATGAAGAAGGCTGGTTGACGGCCAGCCCGGCCCCGGCCGGGACGGTCCAGTCCTGCACCACGTTTGCCCGGCCGGTCCCCCGGCCGGGCTTTTTCTTGCCCGATTTTCACTCGCATTGCCGCAAAGGCTGAATTGAATTTGCCCATGTCCGACGACGCCCCCACGACCGCCCCCCAGCGCCCCTCGTCATTCAAGAACTGGCTGAGTCTGGCGGGCGCCATCGCCGCGGTGGGCAGCCTGTTCGCGTTCGTCTTTCTCGTCGCGATCGACACCTTCGCGCGGGCGGCCAATCCCTACCTCGGAATCCTCACCTACATTGTCGCCCCGGCCTTTCTGATCCTGGGACTCGTGCTGATCATTTCCGGGTGGTGGGTGCAGCGCCGCCAGTCCGCCCGCCAGCCCTACGGGTCCGACGCCCGCATGCTGGCCATCGATCTGTCACGACCGCGCGATCGTCGCTTCCTGATGATCTTTGGATCAGGCGCGGTTCTCTTTCTGCTGCTGACGGCGTTCGGGAGCTACCAGACCTACCATTTCACCGAATCGGTCGAGTTCTGCGGCCAGACCTGCCACGGGGTCATGAAGCCGGAGTTCACGACCTATCACCATTCGGCGCACGCGCGGGTGTCGTGCGCCGAGTGCCACATCGGCTCCGGCGCCTCGTGGTACGTGAAATCGAAGATCAGCGGCGCCTATCAGGTCTACGCCACCATTTTCAACAAGTACGACCGCCCCATCCCGACCCCGGTCAAAAACCTGCGCCCCGCCCAGGAGACCTGCGAGCGCTGCCACTGGCCGGAGAAATTCACCGGCAACCTCGATCGCACCTACGCGCATTATCTTTCTGACAAGAAGAACACGCCTGTCACGGTGCGGCTCTCACTGCGGGTCGGCGGCGGCCAGCCGGGCGAGGGGTTCTTCGGCGGCATCCACTGGCACATGAACGTGGCCAACCGCGTCGAATATTACGCCTCGGATCCCCAGCGGCAGACGATCCCGTGGATCCGCATGACCTCGACCGCCACCGGCGAAGTGCGGGTTTATCGCACCAAGGAATTCGTCGGCGAGCCGCCCGCCGGGGCCATCCGGGTGATGGATTGCATGGATTGNNGCCCACGCTTACCAGACCGCCAACGAGGCCGTCGAAACCGACATGGCCCTCGGCAAGATCAGCACGAAGCTGCCCAACATCAAGCCGACCGCGGTCAAGGCGCTGACTAGGGACTATGCCACCAGCGACCAGGCGTTTGAGGGCATTGCCGTGATGCTGCGCCAGAAATACCAGGCGGCCGAGGAGGTGGCGCCGACCATTGCCGCGGTGCAGCGCGTCTACCAGGAGAACTTTTTCCCCAGGATGAAGGCCGACTGGCGGACTTATCCGAACAACCTCGGCCACAAGGACTGGCCCGGCTGTTTCCGCTGCCACGACGACAAGCACCGCACCGTTGACGGCAACCTGACGGTGCGGTCCAGCGACTGCACCGCCTGCCACACGATCCTCGCCCAGGGTCGCGCCGAGGAACTGACGAAGATTGCGCCCCAGGGCATGGAGTTCAAGCACCCCGGGGGCGAGCTCGACCCCGAGCTGACCTGCAGCGATTGCCACAACGGCGGCATCCAGGGCAAATAAGCCCGGTGTCCTTTCTGTTCTAGGCGTTTGTCATCGCGAGGTGCGCGCAGCGCACCGTGGCGATCCAGTTGGATTGGTTCGTCGCTACGCTCCTCGCAATGACAATCTTGTCTTCACGGAACGTTGGTAGCAGTCCCGCCCGAAACCGGCAGCCCGGCCGCGCGATCAGGGATGGCCAACCTGGAGACGCGGCGCCAAACCGGGCCGAGAATCTCAAGAGAACCAATGGCTCGTATCCACGATTCCGTCGCGTCCAATAAATGCGCAGTTCGTTCGCCAATTTATGCGGAGCATAAGCCAAAATAGTGGTAGCCGGCCGCCGGCCGGCATCTGATAATCCCCCAGCAAAAGAGGCGGATCGGCGGCGCGCACCGCTGCCTCCCTCCCCTCACCAACCAAAGAGGAATCCTCGATCATGAAAAGAATCCTGCCAGTGATTGTTCTCGGCCTTCTCGGATCCGCGGTCGCGTCGTTTGCGGCCGACGGTGCGTCCATTTGGGGCGACAATTGCGCCAAATGCCACGGACCGACCGGAAAGGGCGACACGACGATTGGAAAGAAACTGAAAATCTCGGACCTGAGCTCGGCGGACGTGCAGGCCCAGTTCACAGACGAACGGGCTTTTTCGGCGGTGAAGGACGGCTATACGGACAAGGACGGCAGGATGCGCATGAAGCCCGTCGAAGGCCTGTCAGACGATGACATCAAGGCCGTCGTGGCGCACCTCCGCACGCTGAAGCAATAGCCGGCGCCGTGCCGTCGGCCCGGATCCCGGACCGGTACCGTGAGACTCGGGCCTCTGCAGCCATCTGGCTGCCCGACGGCGCCCCTGAGGCACCCGACAGACCAACTGGAAGTGACTGACCAGACTTGAGCATGGCCGGTGATCCCTTGACGGACCGAAAGCCTGCGAATGACAAGACCGCCTGGGCCTTGCGGGGATTGGTCGTGCTGTTCGGCGTGCTGACGGCGGCCTTCCTCTTGAATCTCTGGGGGCGCTCCGTGCCCCTGCGCCCGATTCCATTGGTTGACCCCTCCTTTCTGGACACGGCGACCGTGCGCCGCTCCTATGCCAATCTTGTCCAGGCGAAGGAGGACCTTTCGGATTTCGATTGTTATGTCTGTCACGAGAAGAACAAGCCGCCGGTGCTGCGGTATGACGCGAAGCAGAATCTGATCATTCCCCCGGAACATTCCGACATCGTCATGGGACACGGCGAGCACGGCCGAAACAACAACTGCTTCAATTGCCACAACGAGACCAACCTGGAGCAGCTGCAGACCCGCGACGGGCGCGTGGTCAAGTTCCAGGACAGCCCGCAGCTATGCGGCAGCTGTCATGGTCCGACCTTCGAGGATTGGGAGGCCGGCGCCCACGGTCGCATCAGTGGCTATTGGGACCGCAAGCTCGGCCCATTCAAGCGGCAGGACTGCGTGAACTGCCACAATCCGCATTCACCGAAGTTCCCCGGGCGAAAACCCGCGCCCGGCCCTCACCTCCTGCGGGGGTGGTTCAAGCCATCAGCCACCGCGGCAACCGGTCACTGACATGTCCCTCCCCGCGTCAATCTTGAATCAGGACCCGTCCGCCCCCGGAGCGGACATGAGTCGCCGCAGTTTCCTGCGCACTTCTGCGGTGCTGGCTTCTGGTCTGGCCGCGCTGGCCGCCAGCCTGTCGCCGCTGCGCGAGCTCGATGACCAGCTTTCGCTCGAGCGGTTCGTGCAGAAATACTACAAGGAACTGACGCCGGACGAGATGGCGCAGGTGCTCAAGCGGATTGAACGGGAAGTGGAGAAGGAGTACGGCATCCGGCCCCACGTACGCGACCTCAAGCCGATGGATGGCGTCGAGTTCGTCTATGCGCTGAACCTCACGCGCTGCATCGGCTGCCGGAAATGCGTGCATGCCTGCGTCGAGGAGAACAACCAGTCCCGCACCCCCGAGATCCAGTACATCCGCGTGCTCCGGATGCCGCACGGCTCGCTGGACATCGAGAAGGCCGAGCACAATTACGCTCCGGAGTCGGTCCCTGAAAAGGGCTACTTCTACATGCCGGT
>PMBT01000076.1 GCA_003153035.1 Opitutia bacterium | reverse complement strand
CGGCATTCCCTTGTTGTTCTCGTAGACGATGAGGAACTCCGGCATGGAAGCCACGTCGAAGCTGCCCCCCTCCTTGAAGAGGGTGCGCACGATTGCGGGATCCGGGTTGGCCTTCACCGCGTAGTAGGCCTGCACGCGCGGGAGGTACCGGCGGAACTCGCGGTAGTTCTTCCGGAGCGCGTCGTGATCGATCACGAACAGCGGGGTGCCGTGC
Source organism: Opitutia bacterium (assembly GCA_003153035.1). Lineage (GTDB taxonomy): Bacteria > Verrucomicrobiota > Verrucomicrobiia > Opitutales > Opitutaceae > Fen-1467. The sequence continues at coordinate 17,160 of PMBT01000076.1, read as the reverse complement.
TCCTTCGCCAGTTTCTGCAGCCGGGTCTGCGAGATCATGATTTTCCTTTCGCGCGTTGGTGGTATGGGGATCGGGCTCCTGTAGGGTCGCCGCTCGCCGGCGGACCATCATCCAATCGAGGATCGGCCCGGCGACCAGCGCCGGCCCTACCCGCCGGTCGGCAATCGCCGACATCATTCAGCGAAAATAATCCAACTGAATGGTTCCGGGTCACCTTCCGTCCTTGATGAGGAAGTTCTTGAACTGCCACGGATCCTTGAGGTCGAGGTCGGGCCGGTTGTAGCCCGCAAACGTGTTCTGGTAGTCGCGCAACGGGGTCCAGTCGGAGGACTTGGAGATCCACTTGCCCAGATACGGCTTCGAGATATCGAGAACGTAGTCGTGCGGCAGGTCGTCGGGGACGAGGACGCCGGATTCGGGATTCTTGATCATCCACATGGTCGCGGCGACGACCGAGATGGCGACCTGCATCGTCGTGGCATTCTGGTGCGGAATCAGACGGCGGGATTCCCCGATGCTGAGGTCGCTGCCGATCCACCACGAGTTGTAGGCGTGACCCATCAGCAGCGCGCCGAGGATGTCGGCGCCGCTGGTGATCTCGTCGTTCATGATGCGCTGGTTTACCTGCAGCTTGTAGTCATAGCCGCGCAGCTCCTGCAGCGAGATGATCGCGTTGTCGCACGGGCAGTAGGCGTAGTGCATCGTCGGGCGGTAGACGGCCCGGCCATTCTCCCAGACCGTGAGCTTGTCGGAGATGGAGAAGGACTCGCCGTGCCGGACGACCATGCCCTGGATGGTGTAGTCGGGCACCCAGGAACGGACCCACGTGTTGATGCCCATGCGGGCGAGGCAAATCTGGTTCTTCGGCCCCTCCTGGTGCTGGTAGGCGAACTCCGGCAGCTGCTTCTCGTGCGTGCCCCAGCCNNTCGCGGAAGCCCTCGATGCTCCAGGTATTGACGAACTCGCCGACCTGCTTCGGCACGTCGGAAATCTGGGTGTCGCGCTCGCTGCAATGGATGACCTTGACCCCGAGCTTCTGCGCCAGGGAGTTGAACTTGCGGTCGGCGATGAGCTGGGTGACCTCCTCCGCCTTCCGGCCCTTCAGCTTGCGGTCGGCGAGCAGGCTCTGGCCGATGTCGATCAGGCCCTGCTTGGTGAAATGCGAGATGAGGCCCGGGTTGGCGCCGTGCTCGATTACGGCGGTCGGGCCCTTGACCTTCCACTTCGCGAGCAGGCGGCGCAGGTTCATCTGGCGCCAGTAAAGCGTCTTGGTCGTCGGCTTGTTATCCGGCAGGCCCTCATACGGGTCCCACAGCTCGGTGGAGGTGTTGATGTAGCGCACGCCGTGGTCGTGGCACCACTGGAGGATCTCCAGCGCGTCGATGTTCCAGGCGAGATCGATGATCACGTCGCCGGTAGAGACGTGCTGTGCGAGCAGCCGCCCCAGGTTCTCCCGGGTGACGCGATCGCGCACAAAACGCACGCCCTTCGACGTCCATGGCCTGAGCTTCGCCGACCGGTCCTCGAAATCCATGACCGTGACGTTCTTCGCCGGCACCTTGATGTGCTTGAAGATGATCGGCAGCGTGCACTCGGCCACGGCGCCATAGCCGACGAAGAGGATTCTGTTGGTGAATTCGATCATGATATCGGTCGGTTGCGTTGCGAGGGACAGAGCCGGATGAATTGACGCGGAGACCGGTCCGTCCCGCTCGAAACTTTTGCGGCATGAACCCAGTTTGAAACCCACGCGAGTGCAAGAGTTTTCACGGTGTGGTGGCCGGTGCGGCCGCGGCACGGCTCTCCTGAGCCGTGAGGGTTTCGGTTCATGGGCGGCCCTCCTTCGCCCGGCCTACGGAGCCTAGGGGAGACCCATGCCACCCCTCAGACCAACCCCGTCGTCTCCGGGAATCCAGACCAGAGGTTCATGATCTGCACGGCCTGGCCGCCGGCGCCCTTCAGCAGGTTGTCGAGGGCGGAGGTGATCACGAAATTGCCGGTGCGCACGTCGTGCACCGCGGAGAGGTCGACACGATTGGTGCCGGTGACAAACGCGGTGTCGGGGGTCTCGCCGCTCGGCAGCAGCTGGATGAACGGCCGGCCCTTGTAGGCGTTATGCCAGGTCGCATAAAGGTTGTCGACATTGGCGCCGGGCGCCGCGGGCACCGTGATGGTCGTGGCGATGCCGCGACGCATCGGAGCCAGGTGCGGATTGAACTGGATGACGGTCGGCGCCCCGCTGTGCAGCGCGAGTTGCTCCTCGATTTCCGCCAGGTGCCGGTGTTTGAGCAGTCCGTACGCCGTGGCGCTCTCCGCGCGTTCCACAAACAGGTAGTTGCCCTCGACCTTCCGGCCGGCGCCGCTGACGCCGCTGAAGGAGTTGGCGACAATGTGTTCGCGCGTCACCACGCCGTCGCGCAGCAGGGGCGCCAAGGGCACCAGGATGCTGGTCGGATAGCAGCCGGGCGCCGCCACGATTGGAAACCGCTTCCAATCCGCGGGAGCCAGCTCGGGGAGGACGTAGCGCGCCTGGGCCAGCAGCTCCGGCGCCTGATGGTCTCCATAATAGCGCGTGTACGTGGCGAGGTCGGCGATCCGGAAGTCGGCGCTCAGGTCGATGACTTTCTTGCCGGCCGCGATGAACGGCTTCGCAAAAGTGGCGGCGGCGCCATGGGGCAGCGCCAGGAAGAACAGCTCGATGTCGCTGGCGGCGAGCGCCGCGGCATTGGAGTCGACAAACCGCAGGCCGCGGTCGGCTCCGCGCAACGCGGGAATCACCTGCGCCAGCGGCTTGCCCACCTGCTGGCGCGACGTGACCGCCCCCAGGGTGACCAAGGGATGGCCCAGCAGGAGTTTGACCAGGGTTTCTCCGGAATAACCGGACGCACCGACGACACCGACATTCATGTTGGAGGAGGAGGCTTGGCTAACAGAAGACCTCAGGTTCGCATCAGGCTACAATAAAAAAGAGCGGAGGCCGCGAGGCGCTCCGCTCTGGAAAGAGGCGTTGAAGCCGGTTTCAGCGCTTCGAGAACTGGAAGCGCTTGCGGGCGCCCGGTTGGCCGGCCTTCTTGCGTTCCTTTTCGCGGGGGTCGCGCGTGATATGCCCGGCCTTCTTCAGCGCGGCGCGGAGCTCGGGGTTGAACTTCTGCAAGGCGCGGGCGATGCCGTGCGCCACCGCCCCGGCCTGCCCGCTGATGCCGCCGCCGGTGACGTTGACGGTGATGTCAAATTTCTCCCGCATCTCAACGGTGAGCAGCGGCGAGTAGGCCTGCTTGGCGAAATTCTCGTGTGAAAAGTAGCTCTCGAAGTTGCGGCCGTTGGCAACGAGCTTGCCGGTGCCCTCGACGAGGCGCACGCGGGCAGTGGCCGTCTTGCGGCGGCCGGTGGCGGAAAAAACGGCGGTTTCAGCACTCATGGGTTGGTCAGATGGCGAACTTGACGGGACTCTGGGCCTCGTGCGTGTGGCTGGGGCCGGGAAAAACCTTCAGCTTGGTCAGCATCTTGCGAGCGAGGCGGTTTTTGGGCAGCATGCCCTTAACCGCATGCTGAATAATATATTCAGGGCGCCGCTCGCGCATTTCCGACATCTTGCGATAAAGCTCCCCGCCAACGTAGCCGGAAAAAGACATGTAACTGTTCTGCTGGTCTTTCTTGCCTGTGAGGGCCACTTTCGCCGCATTGATGACGATGACGAAATCTCCCGTGTCGACATTTGCGGTGTAGGCGGCTTTGTGCCGGCCACGGAGGAGGTTGGCAGCTTTCACGGCGAGGCGACCCAACACGACACCATCAGCATCAATCAGATGCCATTTCGGTTGAACCGTCCCCTTCTTGGCTAGAAAGGTTTTCATGTGCAGAAAGGGTGCCATAGGTAGGTTTTCGGGGGGGCGTGTCAACCCTTTAGATAGGACGCAATCACCGGCCGGCCGCCGCTCTGTATCAAGCGTTGCACCAAAGGCCGATTTCAACGAGGTTGACCCCAAGCCGGTCATCACCAGCCGGCTCTGCAAATGTCACAAAACAGACTGTTCTTCCTGGCTGGGTTGATCGGGGCGACCGGAGTGATCCTCGGGGCATTTGGCGCTCACGCGCTGAAGGATACCCTGCTCCAACGCCAGACGGTTGGCCTATGGCAAACTGCTGTGCTCTACCATCTTGTCCACGCGGTGGCCCTGCTCGCTTTGGCCGCAGGAGGAGACACCGGGACCACCGGCCGCGTTCGTCCGTTGATCGCGGCTGCGGCGGCTTGCTGGATCGGCGGGACAGTGCTTTTTTCCGGATCGCTTTATGGACTCGCGTTGGGCGCCCCGCATGCGCTCGGGCCGGTTACTCCCGTCGGTGGGGTTCTCTTTCTGGCTGGATGGGGGCTCGTCGCAATCCACGGCTGGCGCCAATCGGCGGGTCGAAGCCATCTTGAAAGCGGAAGCTGATTCTGCCATGCGTCTGCCCGATGAGTTGCTGGCGATCCTGCACGCCGTCCGCGCCGTGGGTCGGCCGCGGCTTGTCGGCGGCTGCGTGCGCGACTGGCTGCTCGGACTCGAGCCAAAGGACTTCGACATCGAGGTGGCCGGCGCCGATTACGAGACGCTGGTGCGCGTGCTCGCCCCATTTGGCGACGCCGACCTCGTTGGCCGCAGTTTCGGCATCGTCAAACTGCGCCTCGCCGGAACGGAGTATGATTTCAGCCTGCCGCGGCGCGAATCAAAGACCGGGGCCGGCCATCGTGGCTTCGCCGTCGCACCCGACCCGACCCTCTCCGATGCCGAGTCGGCGGCCCGGCGCGACTTCACGATCAACGCGATCGCCTACGATCCGTTAACGAAGGAGGTCATCGATCCGCATGGCGGCCAGGCCGACCTCCGCGCCCGGATGCTGCGGCACACCAGCGCGGCGTTCGGGGAGGACCCGCTGCGGGTGCTGCGCGCGATGCAATTGGCGGCGCGCTTCGATCTCACCCTGGCGCCGGAAACAGCCGCGCTTTGCCGGAGCATCGCCGGAGCGTTTCGCGAACTGCCCGTCGAGCGCGTCTGGGGTGAATGGGAGAAATGGGCGGTGAAATCGACGGTGCCCTCGCGGGGCATTGCCGTCCTGGAGCAGGCCGGCTGGCTGGCGCATTTTCCGGAGATCGCCGTGCTGGCAAGTGTGCCGCAGGAACCCGAGTGGCACCCGGAAGGCGACGTGCTCGTCCACACCAATCACTGTCTCGACGCGCTCGCCCGCCTCGAGGAGTGGCGGCAAAGCGACGCGCCCCGCCGGCGTTACCTGATGTTCGCCGTGCTCGCCCACGATTTAGGGAAGCCGGCCACCACGGTGCGGACCGACCGGCGCGGCACGCTGCGCTGGATGAGTCCGGGACATGAGGAAGCCGGCGGCCCGCCAACTGAATCGTTTCTTCGCCGGATTGGCGCACCGCTTGATCTCATCGACTGGGTGGGCCCGCTGGTGCGGCACCATCTCGCGCATCATCACGGCCGGCCAGAGTTCACCGACAACGCCGTGCGCCGGCTGGCCCGCAAGCTGGCGCCCGCCACCATTGGCGATTTGTGCCTGGTCATGTGGGCCGACCATCTCGGGCGCCCGCCGCTCATCTCACCCGAGACGGAGCTCCGCATCCAGGCGTTGCGGGAAAAGGCGCACGCCCTCGCCGTACGCGACGCGGCGCCCCGTCCGTTGATCCTCGGCCGGCATCTGCTGGAGCTGGGCCTGCCGCCCGGTCCGCACTTCAAAGCCATTCTCGCCGCCTGCTCCGAGGCGCAGCTGGAGGGGGCGTTCACCGACGAAACCGGCGGATGCGAGTGGCTGGGAGAATACCTACGGACGCACGCCCAGGGCGGACCGACGACCATGTAGGAGCTTGCTTGCAAGCGATCATCCCAACAGAAGGACTTTGCCACAGAGCGCACAGAGGGTGGGTTCTTGCTAATAATGCCCTAGACTCCGTGGCCTCTGTGCCACCTCTGTGAACTCAGTGTCCATGCAGGATGAGCGCAGTAAAACGACATGCCTAGCGATAGCATCACCAGAGCCTTCCAGTGGGATCTCGCCCGCCAGGTGGAGCGACTCGATATTCTCCTGAAGTTGCTTCCACGCTACGCGGAGTGGGGTTACGAGGAGCTCTATCTTCACCTCGAGGATGCGGTTGAGTATCCAAGCCTGCCGGCGGTGGCGCGACCTGATGCCTACAGCTACCGGCAGTTTGCCCGGCTCGTGGCGGCGGCGACAGCGACCGGCATCCGCGTCGTGCCGATCGTCAATCTGCTCGGCCACACGCAATACCTGATCAAGGTGCCCGAACTGCGCGATCTGAATGAGCTGCGCGACGCCGAAGGCCAGCCGCTCGAACGCGGCCAGATTTGTCCGCTGCATCCGCGCACGCTGGAGATCGCCGAAAAGCTCCTGCGGGACATGGCGCCATTCTGTACGGCCGGGAAGGTGCACGTCGGCCTCGACGAATCTTTTCATCTCGGCAAATGTCCGCGCTGCCGGGCGGAGGTCGCGCGCGCGGGGCTGGCCGGTCATTTTGCCGCTCACGTCAACCGGCTGCACCAGCTTACCCGATCGCTCGGACTGCGGATGGGCCTCTGGGCCGACATGCTCGCGCTGCTCCCCGCGGCCATTCCACGGCTGCCGCGGGATGTGATCGCCTACGACTGGTATTATTACCCGTTTGCCCGTCATCCGCGCGTCGAGCTGTATAATTTCGCCGAAGTTGATCTTGCCACGCCGCTGAGAGCCCAGGGCATCGAGTACTGGGGCTGCCCGATGAATGGAGCTTTTCGGTTCGAGCCGCTGCCAGTGTTCGGCGAGCGGATGGCCAACATCGAATCATTGTGGCGGCGCTGTCGTCGCGTCGGCGCGGCTGGGTTCCTAATTACCTCCTGGGAGTCGAATCGTCTGGCGCTCGAGATGACCACGGTTGTCGACGCCGCGGCAGCCAGTCTGTGGCTCGATCCGGAAGTCCACGATCCGCGGGAAATGCTCGCTCGCGGTTTTGCACGCGTGTTTGAAGGGATCAAGGTAGAGCGCGTTAGCGATAACGCGCCGGGGCACGATCAGGGACATTTGCGGCGAGTTAGGGACCCGGCTTTCGCGCGAGGCTTCGGCGGGCAGGTCAACGCGCCCTACCCACCGGAAGCTCGGCATTGGGCCCAAGCCGCGCTCGCGGCTGATGCCTTCCCATTCTCCGGTTATCATCGTTGGCAGATCAACGAACGCTGGGATGTCTGCCTCGGTCGCGAAGGTGTGGCGCCGTATGTCAACGAGGAGAAAGCGCTGCAGAAGATCTGCAAGAGCCGGCTCGCAGTCTCCTACAAGAGGTCCCCGCCCGCATTGATGGAGAGCTGTAGGGCGGGGTCTCCTGACCCCGTCATAACGTCACAACCCGCGGCGGGGTCGGGAGACCCCGCCCTACATCTGCAAGGGCGCAGCAAGCCTGCGCCCCTATCATTCCCGCCAGCCCTGGCGGCCAGCCTCGCCTTCCGGCTTTACCTCGCCAGGCGCGACATCTTTGTGCGGCGGGCGGCCGAGGCGGTGTTCCAGTTGCGGCGGTCGAGTGGCGCCAGTCTTCGAGTGGCTAGGCGGGATCAGGAGACCCCGCCCTACAATTCGCGGGTCACAGATTGTAGGGCGGGATCTCCCGATCCCGCCATTGGTCGCCAGTCGCGGGTCCTCGCCGCCTTCTCGTCTCTCCACGCCGAAGCCGCGGCCTTCGCTGCAGCGCTGCGCGCCGGGCGCACCGCGGCGCGAATCATGTGGAGGCGTTCCCGCGACCCACGTGCGCGCGGACCCAACGAGATTATCCTCGGACGCGACGCGGACCGCCTTCGTGAGTGGCGATTGTGGCTCAAGCGGGCCGGTCGGAATCCGGACATCATCTGGCAGGCCACTCCGGTCTGCGGCGCGTGGCAGCTGCAATTCACCGTGCACAACTTCGCCCCGGCACTGCAGAAAGTGGTGGTCGAACAGCAGGAGCCCGACGGCTCGTGGACCCTGTTGCACGGACTGCACCTCATCGAATTCCGGGTATTTGCCGCGCACCCGCGGACAGGGATCAAACGCGAGTTCAGCGTGCCGGTTGCGGTTGGTGCACCGGTAGGGGCGCGATCTTGTCGCGCCCTGGCGGCTGGGCGCAGCAAGCCTGCGCCCCTACAATCCCGTGCCACGGAAGCCCGTACCGCTGCAGGCAGCTTTCCACTTCTTCGCCTGGCTGTGCGCGGCGTGGGGCAGGTCGCGATCAGCCGCGTCGAACTCACCGATGGCGTGGTTCGCCTGCATCCGGCCGGATGGTCGTCCGTCAAGAAGAGGATTCTCGGCCAGCCCGCGCCAACACGGGGGTTTCCAAGGGTGGATTGGACGAGGAATGTGGCTGCGGTCGAGATCCTCTTTTGTCCGTGACTAAGGTGGATTGGCCGCGATCGAAGTGGCACGGGTCTCCCGACCCGTGTTCCCAAGACCCACGGGTCAGGAGACCCGTGCCACCCGGGGCCGATATACGGCGACGCCCCCGCCTTCCTCACCAATGTCGGGCACAGCGGCGCCGGCGCCCTCCGGGGCTCGCACCCCAAAAAAAAGCGGCCCGGATTGCTCCGGGCCGCGAGAGGGAAGGATTCTGAAGAATCCGCTTAGAACTTGTACTGAGCCTTGAGGTAGATGAGGCGGCCGATCGCACCGTAAGTGGCAATGTCGGCGTTCGCATCCGTGAAGGTTGCCGGATCAAGCGGCGCAAACTTGTTGAACACATTGTTCGCACCAAGCGTGACCTTGAGGCCTGACAGGTAGCGGTTGGTCGAGCTGAACGTGTAGGCGACGCCCAGATCGATCAGGGAGACGGGCGGAATGCGGCTGCCGTCGTTGTCGTCCGTCACGGCCGGGAAGTACTGGAGATTCGAGGAAGCGCTCCAGCTGCCGCGCTTCCAATCGACGCCCAAGTTGCCATTCCAGCGCGGCAGGGTGCCGTTGGTCGTGGTAACCTTGCCCGCCGTCTCATACGGGTCGGAATCCGGCAGGAACTTGACGGTATACCGCCTCCACCAAAGAGCGGCGGCGCCCACGTCAAACCGGCCGACATTGTTAACATCGAAGCCGTACTTGGCCTGGAAGTTATAGGCGGCAAACTTTTGGAAGGAAATATTGACCAGCGTGTTGGTCACATAGACATTGTCGATCGCGTTGCCGCTGACCTGACCGGCAGCAGTGATGGGCGTGCCATGGAAGCCGCCGATATGCACGAACTGCGCATAGGGCGATGCCGTGCCGAGTAACTCGACGCTCTGGAGGATGTTCTCATTGCCGATCGTGCTGACCAAGTTGCTTTGCCGGATGTGGATATAGTCTGCCGAGAACTGGAGACCCTTGATCGCCTTGGGCGAGTAGACGATGCCCGCGGTGTAGCTCTCCGCCGTGGAGGGAACAAGATTAGGATTGGCTCCGCTCTGAGTCAGGGCTTGGCCGTCGATCACTCCGCCGCTGATTGACGTCAGGGCGAGCGGATTGGTATAGCCCAATCCGCCGGGGCCGAACAACTCGAAGAGCGTCGGGGCGGTGAATGACTTGCCGTAGGTGGCGTGGAAGGCGATTTCGTCGTTCACCGGCAGCCAGCGGACGGTGAACTTTGGTACTGTCGTGGTCCCTGTGTCGCTGTATTTCTCATGGCGGACGGCGCCGGACACCTCGAGATAGTGCAAGCCGGCCATCGCGTCCTTGACCACCGGGACGCGGGCTTCGCCGTAGATTGAGTCGACCGTGCGCGAACCGTAGAACGGATCCAGCGAGGTGCCGGAGTCCCAGCCGAACGTCGCGGTCTGGCTGTTGACATCGGCGTTCTGGAGGTAGCTCTCAATACGATGCTCGGCGCCGACGGCGACCTTAACCTCGCCGGCCGGCACGTCGAACAGCTTGCCCGTGACCTTGGCGTCATAGGTCGTGAGCTTCGACACGGAGTCACCGATCGCGGTGCCGAGCATGGCGGCATCGGCCAGTGCCTGCGCGCTCTGGGTCCGCGCAAACATATTGATAATGCCGGCGGACACCGCAGCGATGCGCTGCGAGGTATTGATCAGCCCGGGATTGAGTAAGTTCCCCGAGATCTTGTTGTAGTCAGCGGCAGCTTCCCACGTCCAGTCGCTGGTGATATTACCCCGGAGGCCGATCACTCCGCGCACAGCGGTGTCGTCGTTGTAGTACTGCCGCGGGTCAGCGAAGAGACGATTGCGCGCCGTGACCGTGACGTTGAACGGATTATACGGATCGGTCGCCGGTCTGCTCGACGAGAACGGCTGGCCGTTCAGCTGCGAGAACGTCTGCGTGTTGGAATACATGAAATCACCGAACAGCGTAACGTTGTCGTTGATCTTATGATCGAGCGCGAGCGTCATACTGGCGCGGTCGTCAGACTGCAATTGTGTCACATACTGGGAGAGGTTGAAATTAGTCATCTGGACCGTGCTCGTGTTCGGGCCCGAGTAAATGCCAGCAGCCACCAGGGCGGCAGCAGACTGGTGTGTACCCGTCGGCGGCGCAGTGAGCGTCGGATTTAGGAGGTAATAGGCAGAACCGATGCTAACCGAACCCGGGAAAGTGACCGATCCATAGGTCACCGCCGAATAGGGGCGCTCGTAATTGAAGATCGGGTCCTGCTTGTACCACTCGGCCGACACCGTGATGTTGGTCTTTCCGCTGGACGCGCCCAACAGGAAGTAGGCCGAACGCTCGGCATAATGTCCCTTGTTGTCCGAGAAACCGTACCGGGCGCCGAATTCGGCGCCGGCATAGTCGGTCTTCAGGATGATATTGACGACGCCGGAGATGGCATCGGTGCCGTAAATGGCGGAGGCGCCGTCTGTCACCACGTCAATCCGCTCGATGGCCGAGATGGGAATGAGGTTGGTGTCCACGAACACATAGCCGCCCGAAGCACCGACCGGGGCGTTCGCCACGCGGCGGCCGTTGACGAGCACCAGGGTCTGCGCATTCAACAGCGAAAGCATCGAGCCACCGTTGGTCGAATTCGATGAAATGTTCGCGTTGGTCGCACCGAGGTTGCCGTTGCCGATGAACTGGGGCACAGCCTTGCGCAGGATTTCGAGCACGCTGCTCGCCGTTCCGGTGCGCTCAATCTGCGAAACGTCCACTGAGACGATGGGGATCGCCGGCGCATCCGCGGCAAACGGAATCAGCGAACCGGTGACGACGAATTTTTCCATCTTCACCGGCTGATCCGCGGCGGCGGCAGTGGTGGTGGTGGCAGCGGTCTGGGCGACCGCGAGATATGGCAGGCCGGCGCTTAAAAACAGCGCAAGCGCCGCCCATGACTTCCTTACGGAATTCAAGTTCATTGTTTGATCAGTTGTGCTTTGGTTGGTAAGAGTTTGTGGACTAAAACACCACCAAGTCCTCTTAAGGCGAATCGTAAGCACAATCTTTGCCACCATGCAACTACGTTTGCTAGATGACTGTGAATTGCGCTAAAATGATCATTAGGTACCTATCAACTGCCTGACTCAGGACAATTCCGAAGGTTCCATTTTTATTCGCATCGTGAAACATTCCGATTAAGCTTCATGTGTTAGTCGCGAACGGTGAATGAACTACAACAGATTCTCCGCATGATGGGTTCCACCCCGGCCGGTGGCGGGGTTTTGGCCACATTGGTGAAAGTGGAGGGATCCTCCTACCGGCGCCCAGGCGCGCGGATGCTGCTGATGCCCGATGGACGGCGGGTCGGATCAATCAGCGGCGGCTGCCTGGAGGACGACGTCGTCGCCCACGCCCGCCAAGTTCGGGTCACCGGCCGGCCGGTGGAGGTGACTTACGACACCACCACTGAAAACGACCTGGTGTGGGGTGTGGGACTCGGCTGCCACGGCGTGGTTCATGTGCTTTTGGAGAAACTGGCGTCGCAGCCTGCCTGGGCCGATGCGCTCCGGGAAAACATCCGCCGCCGGGCGCCGACCGAGCTTGCCACTGTCTGGCAGGGACCGGAGGGAACCCGCCTCGGCACCTGCCTGGCGGCCGAACTGCCGCGGGAACCAACCATCACGGCATTCCGCCAGATAATTCTTCCTCCTGTTGCCCTGTTTGTGTTTGGAGCCGGCGACGACGCGCAACCGCTCGTGCGGTTCGCCACGGCTTTGGGCTGGCAGGTAACGGTCGTTGATCCCCGTCTCGCCCTCGCAACACCGGAGCGTTTCTCCGAGGCCGATACGATAGTCATCGCCCGGCCGGAGGAAGTGTCAGCGCGCCTTGCTCTCGGCCTCGATTCGCTGGCGGTCATCATGACCCACCATTACCGCCACGACCTTCCGCTCCTGCGCGAGCTGTTGCCCCATCCCCTCGCCTTTCTTGGCTTGCTCGGACCCAGGAAGCGGGCCGAGAAAATCATCTCAGATCTGGCGGCGGACGGGTTCGCCGTCACGCCCGAGATGCGCGCGCGCCTGCATGCACCGGTGGGCCTTGATCTTGGCGCCAATAACGCCGAAGAAGTTGCGCTTGCCATCCTCGCTGAGATGCAATCGGTGCTGGCCGGTCGCGACGGACGCCCTCTTCGGGAACGCCTCCGTCCGATTCATGGTTAAGCCGAATCTTCCATTCATCCCGCATTCTGACCATTGATAAGCGTCCCCTTGCGCTCCCCGCCGTGACCTTCCAAGCTTTTCCCCGAACCGTCTGACTACCATGCGCCTCCACAACATCTTGCTTTGCACCCTTGTTGCCGCTGCGGCGTGCACCGTCGCGGCCCCGGCCCCGGTCCCGCCGGCCGAACTTGTCCCGGTCGAGACGTTCTTCGCCGATCCCTATATGCGCTCGCCGGAGATTTCCCCGGACGGCCACCATCTCGCATTCCTGACGAAGCTCGGCACAGGGCGCGTGGGTGTGGCCCTCACCGACCTGACAACCGGCAAGACCGAGCCGCTCGTCGGCGGCACGGATGAGAGTTACAACTTCATCCTCTGGAAGAACCCCGACTACCTTCTCTTCGGCGGCGACGTCGGCGGCAACGAGTCCCTTTCCCTCCGGTCGATCCGCATTTCCACGCGCAAGGTGATCGAGCTCTCGCAGTCGTTCCGCGAGCGCTATTTCGAGGACGCCAATCAGGCCAATATCGCCGATTTCTTGCGCTTCGATCCCAATCACATCCTGATCTTCGGAAACAAGGAGCAGCGCAGCTTCAATTTCCGGCTGTTCAAAATCGACATCCGCACGGGTGAGCGGACGGCTCATCCGTACGACCCCGCGGAGGATGCCTCGGACCTCGTGGTCGATAACGTGGGAAATGTCCGCGCACGCTTTCGCATGCTCGGCGACAAGGCCATCTTTGAAGCCCGCCGACCCGACGGACTTTATAAGAAGGTCCGCGAATTCCCGGTGACCGACCCCGGTTGGAGCGTTCATTCGGAAGTCGCCGCCGACAACGAGACGCTCTACCTGCTGACTCACGACACCACCGACACCAATGCTCTGCAGACCTACAAATTACAGGACCGCGTGTTGAGCCCCGTGTTGTTCCAGGCGCCCGCCGATGGCGAGATCAACGGGATCATGCTTTCCTATGACCGCGGCAAGCTCTACGGAGTGTCCTACACGACGGACAAGTCGTACTATCACTGGTTCGACGATTCCCGGGCCCGCCTCCAGGCACAAATTGACGCCGCGCTGCCCGGCGCATTCAACCAGGTCATCAGTGAGACTCCGGACGAGAAGGTCCTTGTCATCCACTCCGCAAGCGACACTTCCCCGGGGGCGTATTACCTGCTCGACCTTCGGCGCACCGCGCTGATGCCGATCGGCCAGTACAATCCATTCATCAAGGCCTCGCAGATGCGTCCGATGCAGCCGATCAGTTATACGGCGCGCGACGGCATGGTGATCCACGGCTACCTCACGCTGCCGGTTGGCGCCACCGGCAAACCGGTGCCGCTCATCCTCAACCCGCACGGCGGGCCCTATGGCATCCGGGATGACTGGGGTTTCAATCCCGAGGTGCAGTTCCTGGCCAACCGCGGCTATGCCGTCCTCCAGGTCAACTACCGGGGTTCCGGGGGATACGGCCAGAGATTCCTGCTGGCCGGCAAACATGAGTGGGGCCGCAAGATGCAGGACGATCTCACGGATGCCGTCCATTGGGCCATCGACCAGCACATCGCGGATCCCGAGCGCGTCGCGATCTACGGCGCCAGTTACGGCGGCTATGCCGCGCTCGCCGGGGTGACTTTTACCCCGGAGCTGTTCCGATGCGGCGTCAACTACGTCGGCGTCTCCGACCTGGCGGTCCTCAACCGGCACACCTACGGGGGCGACCGCGGGACGGGTCTCTATTTCGCCGACTGGATCGAAAACGATGCCAAATCGATGCGGGAGCGTTCGCCGGTCAACTTCATTGAACGCATCCGTGTGCCCACGCTTCACGCCTACGGGGAGAACGATCCGCGGGTCGACATTGACAATTGGAAAGAGCTCAAGGGGCAGCTCGACAAATACCAGAAACCCTACGAGTTCATCCGCGTCGACGCCGAGGGCCACGGTTTCCGCAAGGAGGAGAATCGCCTGAAATTCTACCGGGCCATGGAGACGTTTCTTGCGGCCAACCTCGTCGACTACCCGGGCAAGGTAAAGGTCCTGCCGACGAAAGTGCTCGAGCTACCAGCCAGGGAGCAGAAGTAATCCCAGCGTCCTGATGCCTTGGCCATTTCTCTTCGCGAGGCGCGTTCTGCTGGCCAGCAGAACGCGCCGTGACAATGTAGTTGGATTGCTTCGTCGCTGCGCTCCTCGCAATGACCATCAATTGATCAAGGGACGTTGGTATAAACCCGCCGACGCCAACGTCGGCGGATTTCTCTTTTTGCCACTGCGCCGCTTTCGTGTTTCGTTCCGGTGATGCCCTCCTTCCACTTTGGTGCCGTCATTCCCGCCGCTGGGGCGGATCGGTCTTCCTCTACCATAGTGGACCGGGAAGCGGAGCTGCATTTGGTTGAAAACAAGCAGACCCTCGGTTCTCTCCGTTGCCTCCTGTGAAGACTAAGTCCCTCCACTTCGGCGCCGTCGTCCTTGCCGCCGGCGCCTCGACGCGGATGGGCGCGCCCAAGCAACTGCTCCGGCTTGACGGCCGCACGCTCTTGCGGCGCACGGTGGATGCCGTCCTCGCCTCGCCCGCCTGGCCGGTTGTGGTGGTGCTGGGCGCCCATCTGGACGCGATCCGGCCTGAAGTCGTCCGGTTGCCGGTGCTTGTCGTCGAAAACAGCGCGTGGGAGGAGGGTCTGGCATCGTCGATCCGCGCCGGCGCGCGCATGCTGGCGTCGTTCTCGCTTTCCCTTGATGCCGCCCTACTGGTCCTTTGCGACCAGCCCAATCTGTCCCCGAAAGCCATCGCCCGCCTGACCGATGTTGCGGTCGAAAGCGGGAAGACGATTGTTGCGGCCCGGTATGGCGACCACTCCGGCCCGCCGGCGCTGTTCGCGCGGCGTCATTTTCAGGAACTCACGGAGCTGCGTGGTCCGGGCGGCGCCCGACCGCTGCTGGCCCGGCACGCGGACCTGGTCGCCATGGTTGACCTTCCGGAACTCGCGGCCGACCTCGATACGCCAGAAGACTATGCCAGTTTCCAGCGGACATTGGAAACTGGACCATCCGTTCCGACCAACGCCTCCTCCAGCACCAGCCCATGAAAACCCCGCCCAGTCTCACTCTGATCGCTACCACCCTGCTGCTGTGCGGTTCTTGCACCGTGCTCGCCGGAGAGCCCCCAGCCAGACCGGTTCTGCCGGACGGAGCTTCCGCGAAGGCGGCTGGCAAGGAGGCGCTGAAAGCCGAAGTCGCCAAAATGGAGGACGCCTTCTGCGCCATGGCGAAGGACAGGGGCATCCTCGCCGCCTTCGAGTATTTCGCCGCCCCTGATGTGGCTTTCGTTGACACTGATCCGAGCAAACTCCGCGGCCTGGCCGCCGTGCGGGAACGCATGGGACCCGACCAGCCCGGCGTCTCGGTGAACTGGTCCGCCATGTTCACCGACGTTTCTGACGACGGCACGCTCGGCTATAATTGGGGGCGCTACGAATGGCGCAGCCCGGGCCCGGACGGCAAGGAACGCGTCCGGACCGGCTTCTTCCTCACCATCTGGAAGCGTCAGCCCGACGGCACCTGGCGTTACGTGATGGACAATGGCGCGGCTGACAAGCCTGCCCCGCCGCCGAAACCAGAGGAAAAAGCCAAACTCTGAGCCGGGACCGTGCCTTTGTAGGAAGCGCGCTCGCGCGCGATTGCAGAGGGAGTCAGCCCTTGTGGCCGGACCGTTTGCGCTCGGCAAGCGGCACGTCGATCCTCCTCCGCCAAGCCTATAGGGGACGGGCTGAGCGACGGCCCTACGATCTGACAATGTGGGGCGGGACCTTGCGTCCGGGCCGGTTCGCGATCCGAAGATGGTCCGCGCACAAGGCGCGACCCTACACCCGAATGCACGGACCCAGCTAAGCGCCGACTTGGCGGAAGCCCGCTGGCAGCCGGTCTTTCCTCTACCATCTTCCTACAGATACATCGTTCTTGGTTACGGCAACTTTGCGTCCTCGACCTTCTTTGCCTGCGCAGCGCGAAATGCATCAAGGGCCTGCGCGATCCTGGCGTCGCTTAGCGCCAGGATGGCCGCGGCAAACAGCGCGGCGTTGATCGCGCCCGGCTTTCCGATGGCAAAAGTCGCCACTGGCACGCCGCCGGGCATCTGCACCATCGAAAGCAGCGAGTCGAGTCCCTTGAGTGACGCCGATTCCATCGGCACACCGAGGACGGGCACCGGCGTGAGCGCCGCCGCCACGCCCGCGAGGTGCGCCGCGCCGCCCGCCCCGGCAATCACCACCTTCAACCCGCGGTCCCGCGCCGACGCGCCCCATTCATACATCAGCTTGGGGGTGCGGTGCGCGCTGATCACCCGCTTCTCGTAGGCAACGCCTAGCTGGTCGAGCGTCTGCGCCGTGTGCTGCATGGTCTCCCAATCCGACGTGCTGCCCATGATGATGCCAACCAGTGCGATGGCCATAGGCATAAAGCTGTAAGCGGTAAGCTTTAGGCACGGCAAACGAAAAGGAGGAGGTCTTTCGCTTACGGATTACCTCCTACATCGATGATGTAAGAAACGCGCTTACCGCTTAAAGCAGCCTGTCGGACTTAGCACGG
>PMBT01000080.1:21213-21683 GCA_003153035.1 Opitutia bacterium | reverse complement strand
GAGGCCTACTTCAAGACGCTGCCCAAGCTGGTCGAGACCACCGGGCGGGCGGAGCAGTCGGTGCAGGAAGCCTGGCAGGAATACCAGAAGGCCCGCACGGAACCCGAGCGCAAGAAGACGCTGTCGAAGTTCAGGAAGCGCGAGAACGCCCTGCGGGCTAATTTTCCGAAGTTCTATTTCAAGCTGAAGGTCTACGAGGATTATCTCGAGGGTCTCGGGCACCTCCTTAACGACATCCAGAAGATCCACGACTCGTTCGAGCGGGCCAAACACCCGAAGACCAAGAAGGATGCCGCTATCGACACGCGCGTGCTGAACCAGCGGCTCAAGCAGGTCGAACAGGACATGCGTATCATGCCGCCCGACCTGCTGGCGCTGGTCGCGAAGACCCGCACCCACGTCCGCGAGGCGCACCGGGCCAAGACCGAAATGGTGGAGGCCAATCTCCGCCTCGTCATTTCCATCGCCAA
>PMBT01000080.1:0-21207 GCA_003153035.1 Opitutia bacterium | reverse complement strand
GCATCCCCGTGCACATGATCGAGACGCTCAACAAGGTCATGCAGGTCCAGAAGCAGCTGCTGCAGGAATACGGCCACGAGCCCACCCCCGAGGAGGTGGCCGAGGAGATGCAGATGCCGGTCGAACGCGTGCAGCAGATCATGAAGATGGCCCAGCAGCCGATCTCGCTCCAGTCACCGGTCGGCGACGGCGACGACACCAGCTTCGGCGACTTCATTGAGGACAAGAGCGCTGAGAATCCGTACGATATGACGGCCTTTTCGCTCCTCCGGGAGAAGATCGTGGACGTCCTCGACTCGCTCACCGAGCGCGAGCGCCGCGTGCTCTCCCTGCGTTTCGGCCTGATCGACGGCTACAGCCGCACGCTCGANNCGCGAACGCATCCGGCAGATCGAAGCCAAGGCCTTGCGGAAAATGCGCCACCCGACGCGCATTCGCCAGCTCACCGGGTTTTTCGACGCGGAACAACCGGACAACGCCCAGAACCTGCTGAAGAAAGCCATCCGGCCGACCGAACCTCAGCCGCTTTGAGGAAGAGCGGAGCGTCCGGCGCCTACCTGCTTCGGCTTGACGGGGATCGGTGGCCGCTTTCGCCCTTTACACTCCTGCCCTGCCGGCTACCCTCAACCATCATGTTCTCCTCAGCGCTTCCCCTGGCCATTTTCAATCTCGGTGGCTCCGAACTGCTGCTCATTTTCTTGATCGTGCTGCTGTTGTTTGGTGGCGCCAAGCTGCCCTCGCTGGCGCGCGGCCTCGGTCAGTCGATCAAGGAATTCAAGAAGGCGCAGCGCGAGGGGGACGAAGCCGAGCCGGCGACACCAACCGATGCCGCCAAGCCGGCTGAGACCAAGAAGACCGGCGGCGACACCCCCACGCACGGCGCCAACTGAGGCGGCCGTCTTCACAGTATTCCCGCCAGGTCTTGTCGCCGGGCAACCGGCCTATCTGCATTAATCGAGCCCCGGCCGGCGCGCAACGGTTGAGGTTGGTGATTGTCCGCGGCCAGCGCCGGCGATACGGGGGCGACTGAGGGTCAAGGCGCCCGGGTTTTGGTTCGCGCCGGGACACCGTCAGGATGGCAATCGGCGCATTTCACAAAATGGACGTTATGGCGGCTCGTGGAGGATTTGAAGGTCGTATCCATCTGCTCCACCTCGAGGCCGCAGTTGGACAGCCGGGGATGGCATTGCGCACAGGAGGCGTGGGCATTCAGATCATGCCCACCATGGCAGGCCAGGCAACTCAGACCCTCGTGCACGCCGATGCAGGTGCGATCGTCGCCGGAGCCCGGCTGGAAGGTATGATCCGGAGCGTGGCACTGGTAGCAAATCCCCTGGCGCGCGTCGGGCGACACGCTCACTGGCCGGCTGCCGTCGAGCATGGCCGGCAACGGCAGCAGTTCCGCGCGAAAATGCACCTGTTCGCGCCGATCATAGAACGCCGTCGCCGACGGAGGCGTGGCGGGAGGATTTGTCGCTGACGCTTTTGGAAGCATCCCGAGCGGCGTTCCGGGCCGATGCGTCTCATGGCAGGCCAGGCAAGGGATTGACGCCTCCTGCGGCTGAAGGGAGGCGGTCGCCAGGTGCCATGGTCCCTGGCGGTTGAGCGGTTGGACCAACTCCCGGATGCTGTGTTCGAAGTACATTCCGTGGCACAACAGGCATTGGTCGTTCAGGAGCCGGTTGGTGTTGTGGTCGTTGTTCAGGAAGATCCGTTCGTAGGTCGCGTGGTGCGGTCCGGCGGCCCAGGCCGCAAATTCCTGCCGGTGACATCGGCCGCAGCGCTCGTTCATGTTGCGGCTGATGTCGCGCTGCTGGACGAGCAGGCGTTCAGGCACCTGCCCGCAAACATGCCGCCAGAGCTGGCGGACGTTGTTCAGATGGAACCCGACATCCGTCGAGAAAATGCTGCCGTGGCATTCCTTGCACTGCACCGACCGGTGCGTGGAGTTCGCCCACCGATGATAGGCGGGTTCGAGTTCGTGGCAACGGATGCAAGCCTTGCCGCCGGCCGCGGCGTAGTAAACGCTCCCCGCCGGCACTGCCAGGAGCACCAGGGCGATCGGTGCCGCGAGCGCCATCCAGATGATCCGACGTTTGCTTCTGGCGGGCATGAGAGGGGATCAGCGCAGCCCTCCGGCCCGCCAGGTGCGCTTGATGTAATCCGAGGCGTAGTAGGCGATCGCCATGATCGTGAGCACCGGGTTGAAGCCGCCGTTGGTCACGTGGACGCTTGCGTCGACCACAAAGACGTTGTCCACGTCGTGGAGCTTGCAGTGCTTGTCGACCACCGAGGTCTTGGGATCGTCGCCCATGCGGCAGGTCCCGGCCTGATGCTGCCCGCCGCTCAGCCACTGCTGCTCCTTCTGGCGCCGCACCGTCCGGATCGCGCCCGCCTCCTTCAGCCAGAGCTCGGCCTTGTCGGAGGCGTGCTTGCAGAGCTCGATGTTGTGCGGGTGATCCAGGCCGGAGAGTCGCGCCACGGGGATGCCCCAATAATCGCGGACCTGCGGGTCCGCCTGCACGCGCGAATCGAACACCGGCATCTCCTGCGAGGGGCCCATGATGACGATGCTCCGCCGAAACCACGTTCGCATGAAATCCTTGTGCGCCTGGCCCCAGCGCGGCAGGCCGGCCGGTCCCATGCCGGCGAACTGATACGGCAGCCTCTGGAATTCGTTCGCCAGCATCGCCCCGCCGATCAGACCCTTGTTTCCATGGTTGAAATCGCAAATGGCAATTTGCGCGCCCGGACCCAGGTCGTCGTAAATGTCGNNCGCTTCTTGAATTCAGCAGCAGGCGGGCGGACTCGATGGCCCCGCCGGAGACCACCACCAGGTCCGCCGTCTGGATCTGCCGCCGGTTGTCCTCGTCGAAATATTCGACCGCCCGGGCCCGACCCTTCGCGTCCAAAAGAAGGCCGGCGACGATGCTNNGCGAATCCGCAGCACCAGCGGCAGCGCATGCACCCCGCCCGCCCATGGTACGGGACCGTGTTGCGGAGCATTGGAATGTAGAACGGATGCCAGCCCAGTCGCTGCGCGGCCGGCTTCAGCATCTGCGTCTCCCGGCAGTCCGGCAGGGGCGGCATCGGCAGCGGCCGCCGGCGCGGGGCCTTGAAGGGATCACCGCTCTGGTCGCCGGAAACGCCGATTTCCCATTCCGCCTTCTCGTAAAACGGCTCCAGGTCGTCGTAGGTTATGGGCCAGTCCTCCAGCGTGCTTCCTACCGGGGCGCCGTAGAGGGATTTCATCCGGAAATCCTGGGCCATGTAGCGCCAAGCCATTGCGCCGTAGCTTAGCGTCCCCCCTCCGACGCAGGCCGCGTTGTTGTTGTAGGACCCGTCCGCCGGCCAGACGACCTCGGCGTGCCCGTNNAGGTCGTCCTTGCGCTCCTCATCGGGCGTCACCCAGCGGCCGCGTTCCAGCAGCACCACGTCCAGGCCCGCTTCCGCCAGTTCCTTGGCCACCACGCCGCCGGCGGCGCCCGAGCCAATGACCACGGCATTGACGTGCTTGAGGCTCATGATCCTTGCGGCGCGGGAGTGGTTGCGCCGTCCCAGACAGCGCTGACCGGTCGGCGGCTGCGCAGGGGCGGCGTGGGCAGGCCCAGCATCCGCCAGCTGACTGCATCGCGGTTTCCGCCGTGACGCGGTCCGCCGTAGAAACCTTCCATCGTGTGTTCGACCAGGCGGTTGAAAAAATCCCTGGCCGAGACCTGACCCCAGATCGCGCCAGGTGCCTGATTCGCTTCGAGCCGGCTAAGCACCTCGTCCTGCTGCGCCGTGCTCAGGTCAATGAATTCTTTCCTGAACAAGATGCTGCAGGACTCGCTCACGCCCTTGAGGCCAGCCCGGTAGAGCGATTGATAACGGCGATGATAGCCGGCCAGCTTGCGATCGATGAACTCGATCACCCCAGCCCAGGCGGCCCCGGGGTCCGCGTCCGCCGGGATGATTCGTTCGCACATGGCACTGATCATCACTGCCTCGGAATCGGTGAAAAAGCGGTGGGATGATTCCCAAAAAGACGGCAACTGGATCAGGGGGGCGGCCAGCAGGGTCGCCGAGGACGCGCGCAGGAAAGCCCGTCGCGTTATGAGTCCGCCTGGAGGCACAGGGTCCATCGGGTCAGTCTTGTTCGGAAATCCGACGCGGTCGCAGGTCAAGGGGGTAGCACGCACCTCGTCAGGGTTGAATTCGTTGATCGGCCGGCGGCATTCGTCAAGCTTGATGGTCTCGGCCGGGCGCGATCGCTGCTCCTCCCAGAAAACAGCGCTTCCGTTGTAGCCGGCCTCGCTGAGGCCGGCCCAGGGTCCGCCGCCCGGGCTGGCACACTCGTCGCGACGCCGGCTACACGTTTCTTCCCGTCCGGTGCCAAACGCATGTTGCTGGTGGGACTGCATGGTTCCGGCTGGGTCCGCATCCGTTTGCCGCAAAAAAAGCCCCGCCGGTGAAGGCGGGGCTCGGGTGAGGAAAGCCGGTCCGGTTCAGTTCTTCGGCGGGACCGCGGCGGGCGGCGTGGCCTTGACGTCGAGCGGCGTGGCTTTGACGTCGAGCAATTCGACGTCAAAAATCAGGGTCGCTCCCGGCGGAATGTTCTGCTGACCGTTGTCGCCGTAGGCCAGCTGTGGCGGAATATACAGGCGGATCTTCCCGCCCTGATTGATCTTCTGCAGACCTTCGGTCCAGCCCGGAATCACCTTGTTGAGCTGGAATTCCACCGGCTCGCCCCGCGGCACCGAGCTGTCAAAGACCGTATCGTTGATGAGCTTGCCGGTGTAGTGCACCTTCACCGTGTCCGTGGGGGTCGGGAAAGCGCCCGTGCCCGGCTGCACGATCTCATAGCGCAGGCCGCTTGGCAGCTCGAGGACATTCTTGTTCCCCTTCAGCTTTTCAAAAAAGACCTTCGCCTCCCCCAGGTTCTGACTGCGGAGCTTGGTGAGATAGCCTTCCTGCTTCTTTTGCATGAAGGCGTCCATCTGCGGGCCGATCTTGTCCAGGTCATAGGGCGCCTCCTTGCCGGTGGCGGAGGTCAGCAGGCCCTTGATCACGGAATCAGTCTGCTCCTTGTTAAATTCGAGCTCGGCCAGGCCAAGCCGTTTGCCGACGAACCAGCCGAACGACTCGAGAATCTGCTGTTCGGTGAAGACCGGCGCGGGGACGGCAGCGGGGGCGGCGGGCGTGGTCGCCTCCTGCTTCGCAGGAATCTTGAGCTGGACCTCTTGGGCGGAGACGGTGGCGAGCGCGCCGAGGCTGAGCAGGCCGGCCAGGATCAGGTGGGAACGATTCATGGGTGGATGGTTGATGACTCAGGTAAGAAACGGCTGCGGGCGGATTGTGCCCTCAAAAGCGCAGGGACATGACAGCCCGGATCACGAAATGCAATCCCTTACCGAATGGCCTCCGCCCGGCGGTGGGCGTGCATCCCTCCCCCGGTTCGGAGACCGGTCTTCTCTCGCCGGGGTCCGGACAACTCCGGTCTTTTATTTCCGCGTTGGTTCGTGCAGGCTCATCCGCTCCGCCAGTTCAAACCCGCAGTCACTCCATGCAACCCGACCATTTTTGGTGCAGCACCGACGGCCAGATTCTCTCCCTCAAGAACAAGGACGCCAATACGCTCTCGCTCGTCCTGGCCTTCTGGCCCCGCCATCCGGCAGAACTCGAATTCATCCTCGCCCACCGGGCCGAGATCCACTTCACCGAACGCAGCACGCTCGCGCGCATCGGCATCGAGATGATCACCTCCGGTGCGCCCGCCGTGGACCACAACCGCCTCATTATCGAGACCGATGCGTTCCTGTTCGACCCCAGTTTTCCCAACGCCCCCTACTGGAAGAAGCTGCTCCGGCCGGGCACGCCCGTCGGCCGCCTGTTCTACGCGCCGGAATCAGCCAAGCTCTCCACCAACCAGATCTGGGAGGCCGTGAAGGAGAACCGCCTCAAGCTGCCCAACACCATCTCCATCGACCGCCTCGGCCGCGTTTTTCTCACGCCCCACAAGGTCTGCTACACGCTCAATCCACGGCTGCAGCGCCCGGAATTCGAACGGATGGTCAGCGGCGAAGCCGGCCGCGGCTACCTTGATAAGGTGCAGGTGCGCCACGACGTCGACATTCTCTCCGTGCCGCCGCGCTCGGGCGTGCTCACCAGCTGCTCGATGTATCTCAAGCAGCATTTCGTCGTGCTCAACCGCGGCGAGGGCAACTTCGGCCTGCATTGCGGTGCCATCCTGCTCGACCCGATCAAGACGTTCGGCACGAATGTCATGCTTGAGATCTACAACAGCGGCGATCAGCCGGTGGTCAATCCCGTGGTCTCGGTCGAGGTGTTCGCCGCGCCCACCTTCGCCGATCCCGAGGTCAAGGCCCTGGAGAAGAAGCGCCGGCGGCTCTTCACCTTCGCCAGCGACCTCTACCGCGGCATGGACAGGAGTCCGCCGCGCGACAGTGCCGGCGAGCCCCGCCCGAAGACGCGCATCACGGTCAAGGGCCAGAGCGCCTTGATGGAGAACTACTCCGTCTTCCTGAACTCGGCCGATTTTCCCAATCTCAAGGCCCAGGTGGCCGGGGGAACCTCCCCCCGGGGTTACCGCACGCTCATCCAGACGCTCGACCACGCGGCGGAGAATGCCGATACGCTCGTCCTTGATTTCTTCCCCAACCTGCCCGAGCACGTCGAGCTCCTCACGCGCATCCCCGAGCTCAAGCTCAAGCGCATCATCTTCCGCAAACCCTCGCGCACGCACGGCTTTTTCCTCTCGGGCAACGCCCACGCACGCCTCGACACCTATTTCAACATCAACCTCGATGTATACTGGCACAACGAGGGCATGAAGGACCTCTACCTCCACACCTACAAAAAGGGGAATGGATTCTTCATCCGCGAGGAGATGGACACTCTCTTCCAGGAGTCGACGATCCTGGCGTTCTACGGCTCCGCCGTGGAAATCGGCTCCGATCAGTCGGACAAGATCACCTCCCTCATCGGCCGGCTCACCGAGTTCATCGGCCCGAAAGTCGGCGTTCTCACCGGGGGCGGCGGCGGAGTGATGCGTCTCGCCACCGACGAGGCCCGCCGCAGCCAGGCCCTCACCGGCGCCTGCTTCCTCGAACTCGAGGCNNTTCAACGTCGGCGGCGTCGGCACGCTTGAGGAAATCGGCATCGAAATGTGCAACCTCAAGCTCGGGATCCGCCCGCGGGTGCCCTATATTTTCTACGGCGCCGGCTTCTGGAGCGATCTCCGCAAGCAGTTCCGGGAGATGATTCGCACCAAGCGCGCGCCGGCCTGGATGGCGGATTACGTCCTGTTCACGGACGACCCCGACGAGGTCGTCGCCTTCTACCGGAAGACGCTGCAGGTCATGTGACCGCCCCGCCGGCCACTCGGCGAGTCCCGGTTCGTCGTCGGGCGAGTTCAGCTCCTGTTTCGGAGCGAAGGGGCCTTCGCCTGAAGGCCTTTTGCCCATCGCTGCTGATCCATCCCGATGCACAACCATGTTCAAGCTTGAACATAGTTGTGCATGAATGGTCTAGCCGCGGCCCGACGCCCAGGATCAGCAATCTCGATCTGACTCGAGATCGAGCCACGTTTACTTTTTGAATCGACCTTCGACTTTCGACCCTCGACCTTCAGCCGCTGTCGTGCGCAATTCCCTTCCTCGCTCCGTTCTCGTCGTCGGCTCCGGCGGCCGGGAACATGCCCTCGTCAAAGCCTGTCTCGCCTCGCCGGCCCGCCCGCGGGTGATCGCGGCGCCCGGCAACGGGGGCATCGCGGCAGAGGCGCCGTGCTTCGCGGTGCCAGCCGAAGACGTGCCTGCGATCGTCGCGCTCGCGCAGCGGGAGAACATCGGGTTTGTGATCGTCGGCCCCGAGGTGCCGCTGGCGCTGGGAATGGTGGACGCGCTCGCGGCCGCGGGCATCGCCGCCTACGGACCCAAGCGGGCCGGAGCCCGGCTGGAAGCCTCGAAGATTTTCACCAAGGAACTGCTCCTGAAATACCGGATTCCCACGTCCCCGGCCGCGGCCTTTTCGGAGGTCGCCCCGGCCCTGGCCTACCTCCGCGCCCGCCCGATGCCCATCGTGGTGAAAGCCGACGGTCTGGCCGCCGGCAAGGGGGTGATCATTGCGCCGACGCTGGCCGAGGCCGAGGCGGCGGTGCGCGGGATGCTCGAAGGCGGCATGTTTGGCGCCAGCGGCNNGGCAGGTGCTCATTGAGGACTGCCTGGTTGGCGAGGAAACCTCCATTCACCTCATTGTTTCGGGCCGCGACTATTTGCTCCTGCCCGTCGCGCAGGACCATAAGCGCGCCGGTGACAACGACACCGGCCCCAATACCGGCGGCATGGGCACCTACTCGCCCGCCGAAATCGTCACCCCGGAGCTGCTCGCGCGCATCGACCGCGAAATCTGCCGGCCGTCGGTCGAGGCCATCGCCGCCGAGGGGATCGATTTCCGCGGCACCCTGTTCATCGGCCTGATGCTGACGGCCACCGGTCCGCAGGTGCTTGAATACAATACCCGCTTCGGCGATCCCGAGACCCAGGTCATTCTGCCGCGACTGGCCACTGATCCGCTCGAGTTGATGTGGGCGGCGAGCCAGGGCCGGCTGGAGCAAATGCCGCTCGCATTGAAGCCCGGCTACGCCGTGTGCGTGGTCGTGGCGGCGAGAGGTTATCCCGGGAGCTATCCCAAGGGCGAGGTCATCATCCTGCCGGCAGAACTTCCGCCCGAAACCTGGATCATTCATGCCGGCACCGCGCTCAACGACCGGCACCAGCTCGTTTCCGCCGGCGGCCGGGTGCTCGGGGTCTGCGCGCAAGCTGCCTCGCTGTGCGCCGCGGTTGGCCAGGCCTACACGGCCTGCGACCGTCTGCAGTACGCCTCCAAATATTTCCGCCGCGACATCGGCGCGCGGCAGCTGAACCGGAAATGAAACTGTTCCGCTGCTTTTCGCCGAGACTCGGACTGCTGCTGGCCTTCGGTCTTCAGTTCTCAATCTCAAATCTCCCGGCGTCCGCGCCGGTCGATCTGGGCCAGAAGTTGGCCTACGTTCGGCTCCACCGCCTGCCCGACGATGCCACGATCCTCGCCGCCGCCTGGAGCCAGCCCGCGCTGGTCGTCGATCTGCGCTATTCCACTGGAGACACGGCGCATTCCCTCTCCGCCAATCTTCCGGCCCGCCCGCGGTGGGCTCCATTGTTCGTCCTCGTCGGTCCCGCGACGCCGCCCGAGGTGCTCGCCGCGCTGCGCGAGCGCGTTCCGGCCCTGATCACGCTGGGGCTGGCTGCACCGGGCCAGATGCCGGACATCACGCTCGCGGTCGCGCCGGAGGCCGACCGCCAAGCTTACGACGCCCTCGATTCCGGTGCGTCCATTGACTCCCTCCTGAGCGAGAAAATCGCCAAGACCCGCTTCGACGAAGCCGCGCTGGCCCACGAGCACACCGGAGAAGCCGTGCAGGAGGCGAAACCCGGGTCAAACGGCGCAGCTTCGGCTGACGCTCCGCCAGCCGGTGTTACGCCGCCGGCAACTCCCGCCGCAAGCCCTCCGCCGGCTGCAACCCCTGCGGAGCCGAAGGACGCCGTGCTTCAGCGGGCGGTGCAGCTTCATCGCGCTTTGCTCGCACTGGGGAAGCTGCCGCGCGGTTGAGAATTCCCATCGACGGCACACTGTTTCTGCCCTCGACAAGCCCAGCCCGCGCCTGCTTATTCACCGTTTTCGCGCATGCCCGGCCACATCCTAATCGTCTGCACGGCGAACATCTGCCGCAGTCCCATGGCCGCAGGACTCCTCCAGCATTTCCTCGCCGGACAGACCGGCCCGCTCAGCCTGCTCCGGGTCATCTCCGCCGGCACCGCCGCCCGCCACGGTGATCCGATCTCTGACAATGCCGCAGTGGCCATGAAGAAGGTCGGCATCGATCTTTCGGGGCATGCCAGCCAGCCAGTCACCCAGCGATTGCTCGATGAGGCCCTGATTGTGCTTTGCATGACCGAGTCGCACCGGGCGATGATCCAGCTGCAGTTCGATCCCGTGCCCCAGCATCTCTATCTCTTCCGCCAGTTCCTGCCGCGGCCCGTCGACCCGGAGGTTGACGATCCCTATGGCGGACCGCTCAGCGTTTACGAAACCTGCCGCGACAATCTGGTCGAGGCCGTGCCGAGCATCGTCAATTTCCTGAAGACCATCACGCCCTCTTCCTGACCGCTCCGGCGACTGCTTCCGTCTCTTCCCCATCACCCGCTCCTCCTCATGTCGCTCAACGCCACCCCCCTCCGCCAGCTCGATCCCGAGGTCTACGCCGCCATCGCCGGCGAATTCGCCCGCCAGTTCAGCCACATCGAGCTGATCGCCTCCGAGAATTTCACCTACCCGGCGGTCCTCGAGGCCCAGGGCAGCGTCCTGACCAACAAATATGCCGAAGGCTATCCGGCGCGGCGGTGGTACGGCGGCTGCGAGCAGGTTGACAAGGTCGAGGTGCTGGCCATCGAGCGGGCCAAGCGGCTGTTCGGCGCGGAACACGCGAACGTGCAGCCCCACTCCGGGTCGCAAGCCAACTTCGCCGTTTACACCTCCGTGCTGCAGCCGGGCGACAAGGTGCTCGGCATGAATCTCAGCCATGGCGGCCACCTCACCCACGGGAATCCCGCCAATTTCTCCGGCAAACTCTACCAGTTCTGCCAGTATGGCGTGCGCGAGGACAACGGGCTCATCGATTACGACGAACTCGCCGCCGTGGCCCAGCGGGAGAAGCCGCGGATGATCACGGTGGGCGCCAGCGCCTACTCGCGCACGATCGACTTCGCGCGCATGGGCGAGATCGCCCGCGGCGTGGGCGCGTTACTCTTCGCCGACATCGCGCACATTGCCGGCCTCGTGGCGGCGGGACTGCATCCCTCGCCCGTGCCGCACGCCGATTTTGTCACGACCACCACGCACAAGACGCTGCGCGGGCCACGCGGCGGCCTGATCCTTTGCCGGGCGGTCCATGCCAAGGTCCTCGATTCGGCCGTTTTCCCTGGCGCGCAGGGCGGTCCCCTCATGCACGTGATCGCCGCCAAGGCCGTCTGCTTCGGCGAATGCCTCAAGCCCGAGTTTAAGGAGTACTCGGCGCAGATCATCCGCAACGCCCGGGCGTTCGCGGCCGCCATGGCCGCGCGCGGCTACAAGATCGTCTCCGGTGGCACGGACAACCACCTGTTCCTCGCCGACCTCCGCGCCAACCTGCCCGATCTGGCCGCCAAGAAGGCGCAGGAGACCCTCGATCTGGCCAACATCACCTGCAANNGCCCGCCGTCACGACGCGCGGCATGGTGGAGGCGGACATGGAGGAGATCGCCGCCTTCATTGACGCCGTCCTGCGCGCCATCGGCACGGAGCGGCAGGATGGCGTCGTCGCCGAGACGAAGGAGCGGGTCGTCAAATTCCTGGCGCGGTTCCCGCTGCCATATAAGCTGTAGCCGCCGGCATTTTTGCCCCTGCCGCCAAAAGCGGGCGGGCGCCGGCGGTTCCCGTGGCTTCACCTGCAGATCCGTCCAACAACGACATCTCGAATGCCCTCCAGCCATGTTTGAACATCGCCGCGATCCGCTGCTGCCGCGACGCGAATTTTACCGCCGTCTGGTTCGCCATGCGTTGCTCGCGGGCGGCCTCCTGCTGGCCGGTCTTGGCCTCGGAATGGCGGGATACCATTGCTTCGAGGGGCTGGGATGGCTCGATGCCTTCGCGAATGCCGCGATGATCCTTTCGGGCATGGGCCCGTTCGCGCCACTCACGACGGCGGGCGGGAAACTCTTCGCCGGGATTTACGCGCTGTTCAGCGGCGTCGCCTTTCTCACCATTGTGGGCGTCCTGCTCGCGCCGATCGTGCACCGAGCGTTGCACAAGTTTCACCTCGAGTCCGGCCCGTCGGACCGGGAGCGCCTGCAAGCCCCCCGGACAACGGGGACGGGAGATTGAATATTCCATGAAAGCCGCCGGAAATGCAGAAACTTCGATTGCACCCGCCGGTCCCGCCGCTAGCGTCGGGCTTTCCCTATTCTCGTGACCACCGCCGCCGCCGAGTCCACCGCCCCCGCCGCGCCCGCACCGAGGCCGCTCTCGCTGGGCGTCATCTTCCTCACGCTCTATATCGACCTGATCGGCTTCTCGATCTCGTTCCCGCTGATTCCGCGGATGCTGACCTATTACCTCGACCACGATGGCCGCGCGGGGCTCCTCGGCTGGCTCCTCCGGCACGTGGAAGGGCTCGCCCCACCCTCGGGTCAGGATCCGCTGTTCGTCGCCGCCCTGCTTGGCGGGGTGCTCAGCGCGGCTTATTCGCTGCTGCAGTTTCTTTTTGCGCCAATCTGGGGCGCCCGCTCGGACCGGATTGGCCGGCGGCCCGTTTTGCTGCTGACCGTGGCCGGCACCGCCTTCAGCTACCTGCTCTGGGCGTTCAGCGGCTCATTCTGGCTGTTCATCGTTGCGCGGCTCGTCGGCGGCGCGATGAGCGGCAACCTCTCGGTCGCGACTGCGGCGGTGGCCGATGTGACCTCGCGCGAGAATCGCGCCAAGGGCATGGGCCTCATCGGGGTGGCGTTCGGGCTCGGCTTCATCACGGGTCCGGCCATTGGCGGCATCATCGGGGCGGTGGAGCCGAGCGCCCGCTGGGCACAATACGGCATCAATCCCTTTTCTGCCGTCGCCTTTGTCGCGCTGGCCTTCTCGCTGCTCAACCTGGCCTGGATCGGGCTGCGTTTCCGCGAGACGCTTCCGGCGGGCCACCGCAGCGACCCGGAAATCGAGCGGACCGTCCATCCCTGGCGCGCCCTGTTTGCCATCCACGACGCCGCCATCCGGCGCGCCAACCTGGTGTATTTCATGGTAGCGCTCGTCTTCAGCGGTTACGAAATCACCATCAGCTTTCTGGCCACCGAGCGCCTGCACTACAACGAGCACCAGATGACGTACATCTTCGTTTTCGCCGGGGTGCTCGCGATTCTGACGCAGGGGGTGTTAGTGCGGCGCCTGGTGCCGAGGTTTGGGGAGAAGCTCGGCGCCCTTGGCGGGGTGACGTTGATTGCCGCCGGCTTTGGCCTTGTCGCGATCGCCCGCACCACCCTGCCGATCTACCTGGGGCTCGCCCTGGTTTCGATCGGCTCGGGCTTTTCGAACGTCTCCTTCTCCTCGCTCATCTCGCTGTATAGCCGCGCGGACGAACAGGGCAAGGTGCTTGGCGTATTTCGTTCGCTGGGTTCGCTCGCCCGGGCGCTGGGACCGCTGGTCGCGGGCGTAATCTTCTGGTGGTACGGCTCGCTTTTCACCTATGTCCTCAGCGCGGCACTGCTGTTGGTCCCGGTTGTCGCCGGACTCGGCCTGCCCCAGCCAGAAAAATGAACTCGCGGTTCCAAGGCCCAATCACGAGGCGGCTTCGACCTGCCCTGCTCTGGATCCTCGCTGCCAGCCTCTGGTTGTTGTTCCCGGGCTGCGCGACCTTCCGCCGGCCGCCGCGCAAGACCAGTCTGGAATCGGCGCGCACCGTGCTGCCCGCCAGCTTCGTCTCCAATTTCCTCGTCATCGAGACGGCCGGAGACAAGCACGGCCCCTATCATTTCATCATCGACACCGGCTCGTCGGTCACGCTCCTGACGCCGGACCTGGCGAAGCGCTTCGGCGGCAGCGCCCCGGCCAACCAGTCGCCGCTGCGTGTGCTTGGGGCCAACGGGCAGGTGAAGCTGCTCAATCCCGTTAATCTGAAACGGCTCCAGCTCGGCTCGGCGCGCTTCGAGGGTGTGCGCGTGCTCACGCACGATCTCGCCGACCTCTCGAACCATCTCGGCGTGCATATTGACGGGGTGCTGGGCTTCCCGCTGTTCCGCGAAACCCTGCTCACGCTCGATTACCTGCAGTCGCAGATCATCATCTCGCCGCACGGCGTGCCAATGGCGTTGCCCGGTGTCACGATTCCCTTCAACAACGAGCAGAACACCCCGCTCATTCCCATCCAGCTTGGCACCGAGTCGTTCATCGCGCTGGTGGACTCCGGCAGCGACGCGGCCCTGAGCCTTAACACCGTCGGGCTCCATCCGTCGTTCCAGTTCGGGCCGATCTCGGGGGTGCTCATGGCCACGCTCGCGGGCGATCGCCTCGGCATGACCGGCCGGCTGGCCCAAAGCCTGACTGTTGGCGCCTACGTCATCGAGCATCCCATTATCGATCTGACCGATGAATTATCGTCCATCGGCGGCGGACTCCTCCGGAATTTCTCGGTCACGTTTGACCAAAAACGAAACCAGGTGACCCTTTTCCGGCCGACCTACGATCCCATCCAGGTCGCCCCCGTCCGCAGCACCGGCCTGAGCTTCACCAAGACAACGGCCTACTGGCGCGTCGCGGCGGTGGTGGACGGATCATCGGCGGAGCAGCTGGGCGTTTCGGCCGGCGACCTGTGCACGCGGATTAACGACGAACCGGTGTCGGCCTGGCCTTTCCAGCGTTATGCCGAGTTGATCCGGACGGGCCAGCGCATCACCTACACGTTCATCAATGGAAACGAGGANNGAAGAACCAGGGTGATGCCAGGGCATCGTCTTCGCTTTTGAATCTTAAGTCTTCAATTGCGCGTTCTTGCGAAGCAAGAACGCGCCGGCCCCGTCGCAATCGTCCTCCCACGGACGGCGGTGGCGTGTTTGCTCAAGGCTGAACCGCCCCCCCGCCCCGCGGAGAAAGGCCTCCACCACCTCCTCGTTTTCCTCAGATTCCAGACTGCATGTGCTGTAGACCAGCCGGCCCCCCGGCGCCACGAATCGCGCCGCCGCGCTGAGCAGCGCGAGCTGCTGCCCGGCGTGCTTCGCAATATCGGCCTCCCGCAACCGCCATTTCACATCCACGCGATGGCGCATGACGCCCGTGTTGGAGCAGGGCACATCGAGCAGGATCGCAGAGAAAGCTCCCGGCAGATGGTGTTCCTTGAGCAGCCGGCTGGAGAGCTGGAGCACGTCGGCCTGCACCAGGATCACCCCGGTCGTGCGCGCCCTGGCGAGGTTTTCCTTGAGGCGTCCGATCCGGCGGACGTCGGGCAGGTCAACCGCGACCACCGTGCCCGCCCCGGTTCCAAGACCGGCGCGGCGGCCCCGCTCCTCCAGCAAGTCCGCCAAAACCAGGCTTTTGCCGCCCGGCGCTGCACAGAGGTCGACCACCGTTTCCCCCGCCTTTGGGTCGAGCAATTCCGGGGCGATCATCGTAGCCGGGTCCTGCAGGTAGAGCGCACCGCCCGCCAGTAACCGCTCGATCTCCGGCCAGTTGCCGGCTGGCACCACATAGACACCCGCCCACGAGGTCGGCTGGAGAAACGCCGGCGGCTGGATCCCGGCGACCACGCCCCCCGCCCCGACGGTTCCGCCGCGGTCCGTCGGGCCATCAGCCGGCGCCGGGATTGGCGGTGGGGTGGCCGCGGAGCGCCAGCGGGCATAGACTGGTGGAGGCGTCTGATTCCACCGCAGTAACCGTTGGGTGGCGTCCGCCCCGAATTGCGCCAGCCAGCGTCTGATGAGCCATTCAGGATGGGAGAAGAACCGCGCCAGCTCCGCCGCGCCGGCGGCGGGCGCCGGAGTTGCGGCGTGGAATCCGGGAGTGGCCGGCAGCTTGCGGAGCACTGCGTTGACGAGCCGCGCTTCCGGCGGGCTGAGGAGCGTCTTCGCCTGCCCAACCGCATGGTGGACAATCTTCGCCGCCTGCCCCTCCCCGGAGGGCTCGGCGCCCGCTTCCAGCAACTCAAAGCCCGCCAACAACAGCACGGCCTGCAACCGCGCCCGCGGCGGTTGCGAAATCACCGTTTCAAGGGCCGCGTTGATCCGTCCCAGATGCCGCACTGCACCGTACAGCAGATGCTGGCAGCGCGCCCGCTCCTGCCGGGCTGCGAGGGCTGCGACTAAAGAAGTGGCCGGACCGGAGGCCTGGGCTGCTTCCTGACCGGTCACCGCCAAAGGCAGCCCCGGGCCGCCCACCGGCCATTTCCGCCCGGCCTCCTCAAGCAACGCATCCAGTCGTCCGCGCCGCGCCAGCCAGCGCTCGAGCACCGCGGCTGCGGTGGCCCAGGCGCCGGCTGAGAATCGATCAGGCAACGGCTTCATGCCCGCAACCTTAAGATACACAGTTTGACATTCCATCCCATTCTCGACTCAACTCATCGTTTCCCGCACGCCACACGCAATTATGAATTCCGAAGCCGTTCAAGCGCTCATCGCCAAAAACCCGTCGCTCAAGGCGGCCAAAGCCAAACTTGAGGCCATGGATCCCGGCGCCTATTGCGTCCACCGGAGCTGGGGGTTCGGCCAGATTCAGGAATATGATGAGACGGACCAGAAAC
Source organism: Opitutia bacterium (assembly GCA_003153035.1). Lineage (GTDB taxonomy): Bacteria > Verrucomicrobiota > Verrucomicrobiia > Opitutales > Opitutaceae > Fen-1467. The sequence continues at coordinate 4,859 of PMBT01000080.1, read as the reverse complement.
TGCTCATCGACTTCAAGGGCAAGGCCAAGCACCGGATGGATCCGGCGTTCTGCGTGGGCACCCTCGACATCCTGCCTGCCAAGCATCTGCTCGTGCGGAAGGANNTGGTGGTCGAAACGCTCGCCGCCTTTCCCAACAAGGCCACCACCGCCATCGATCTCGAGATCATCCTCCAGCAGGTCCTCGGCGAGGAGAAGTTCAAGAAATGGTGGTCCGTCACCAAGAAACTGGTGGCCAAGGATCCGCGGATCGCCGTTCCCGCCAAGAAGACCGAATGCTATGTGCTGCGCGACGAGCCGGTCGCGGCCGAGGATGAAATCATCGAGCAGTTCAATAACACCCGCTCGGCGCGGCGCCGCATCCAGCTGGCCGTGGAACTGATCACCGTCGCCGCCAAGAAGACCGCCGCCGACCTGCTCCCGGTGCTCAACGAGCTCGCCGCCGCGATCAAGGACAGCAACCAGCTCCACCCCGCGGAGCGGCTCTTCGGCGCCGCGGTTCGCGACGAGCTGGCCAAGGTGCTCGGAGCGGACATTGCCACGCTCCAGCCGAGCATGGGTGAACTCGTGGCGGACACCCGCCGCCTGCCGGACATCGCCGAGAAAATCCCGGTTAATTTCCAAACGCGCTTCCTTGAGCTCATCAAGGACGCGCACCCCCTCGAGTGGAAGGATCTCGCCTTCCTGCTGCTCAAGACCAGCCAGGGCAAGTTCACCACCGAATGCATCAACTTCCTGGTCGAAAACGGCCACGCCGAGGAGCTCGCCGCGATCCTCAAGCGCTGGCAGACCGAGCAGAACCTCCGGGCGCCGGTGCTGCTGTGGGTGGTGAAGAACCGCCAGTCCAAGAAATTCGCCAAGCTGCTCAACGACCTGATCACGCCGCGCCTGTTCAGCGCCATTTTCTTTGCCATTGACTACGAGGCGCTGCAGTCCGCCGGGGCGCGCCGCATTCCGCTCGCCGAGATCCTCAGCGACGACCCCGACCTGATCTCCGACCTGCTGGCCACGGCCGACCCGGAGACCGCCCGCGATCTGGCCAACACCCTTCTGCTCAACCAGGGCTTCGAGGAACTGACCAAAAAATCCCTGCTCGCCCGCTTCATCAAGATCTTCCCCTCCATCCAGTCGCTGGTTTCCGGCGAGAGCGACACGCCCAGCGAGCAGTTGCTGGTGTCACGCGAGAGCTACGACCGCAAGCGCGTGGAATACGATTTCATCGTCACCAAGCGGATCCCGGAGAATTCCCGCGCCATCGCGTCCGCGCGCGAGCACGGCGACCTGCGGGAAAACGCGGAATACAAGATGGCCAAGCAGGACCAGCAGCTGCTCATGGCCCAGAAGTCGCAGCTCGAGCGGGACCTCGGGCGCGCCCGCATCACCGATTTCACCGACGCCAGCACCGACCAGATCAGCGTGGGCAGCGTGGTCGAATTGCGGGAAGGGGCCACGGGCACGGCCGTTCGCTACACGGTTCTGGGCCTGTGGGACGGCGATCCCGAAAACCGCATCATCTCCTACAAGACACCGCTCGGCCTGGCGCTCCTCGGCAAGAAACCCGGTGACCACGTGAAGGTGAAGTCCGGCGGGACCGAGCACGATTATGCCGTGACGGGCATCAGCCGCTACGTCGACACACTGCCGGCGGCCGGCCGCTGACGCCGGGCCTGCGGGCGCACCTCCTCGCCGGCTGGCCGGAGCCCAGCGCTTGCCCCGCACGATCCAAGCTGGCCCGCCCAATGAGCGGAACCGCGTCCACCCAGATTTCCCGCCCATGGACCATTTGTTGAAAGGTCTGGTGATCGGCTTCTCCCTGGCGGCCCCGGTCGGACCGATCAATCTGCTCTGCCTGCGCCGTTCGCTGGCCGACGGCCGTCGCGTGGGTTTCGTGTCGGGGCTGGGCGCGGCCGCGGCCGACGCGACCTACGCCGCGATCGCCGCCGTCGGGCTGACGGCGGTCACCAGCTTCCTCATCGACCATCGGCCGTCGCTGCAACTTTTCGGCGGGCTGTTCCTGGTTGCGCTCGGCCTGCACACGATGCGGACCCGGCCGCCGCCGCGCAGGCAGGCCGCCGTCGTGCATGTCAGCCGGTTGCGCGACGCGTTCGTGTCTACCTATTTTTACACGCTGGCGAACCCCATGCTGATCATCGTTTTTACCGGGGTGTTTGCGAGCCTCGGCCTAGGCTGGCAGCCGGACCATTCCCTGGACGCACTTGAACTCATTGGCGGTGTCTTTGTTGGATCGTCGCTCTGGTGGCTGACGCTTACGATGCTGGCCGGCACCTTCCGGCGCCACCTCGACGACGGCACGCTGCGCTGGATCAACATCATTGCCGGCGGCATCATCGCCGTGATTGGCCTGTGGCAACTCTCGCTATCGCTCCGGGGCTGGCTGTATTGAAACCGGCTAGCAGAGAATTGACGCCTCCGCCCCGCGCCGGCATGGGTTGAGGATCGGCGGCGCTCCCCCGCCCTCCCGCTTCAACTGCTCCCCGCCTTGAACTCCTCCCTCGATACCCTGAAGCTTCTTTCCGATCCCACGCGGCTGCGACTGCTGGCTCTGCTCATGAAGGAGGAGCTCTCGGTTGCCGAGTTGCAGGAGATCCTCGGCATGGCGCAGTCGCGCATTTCCTCCCAGCTCGCGCAGTTGCGGCAGGCTGGGTTCGTCGCCGACCGCCGGGAAGGCAAGAAGGCGTTTTATTCGCTGCGCGCCGGCCTCCCCCCGCGACAGCTCGCGCTGCTCAAGGCCGCGGGTGAGGCCGTGACGGACGCGCCCGAGTTCTCCGAGGACCGCGACAATCTCGACCACATCCTCCAGAAGCGGCGCCGCGTTGCCGAACAGTACTTCACCCTCATTGCGGGGCGGCTCGGCAAAGGCTACTGCCCGGGCCGCTCCTGGGAGGCCATCGGCCACCTGGCGCTGCGCTTTGTGCCGCCGATCGTCGTGGCTGATCTGGGTGCCGGCGAGGGCCTAATCTCCCAGCTCATTGCGCACCGCGCAGAGCGCGTCTGGTGCATCGACAACTCGCCGCGCATGGTCGAGGTCGGCACCGAACTGGCCCGGAAGAACGGCCTGGCCAATCTCGCCTACAAGCTAGGCGACATCGAGAACGTTCCCCTGCCCGACAAATCGGTCGACCTCGCCATTCTCAGCCAGGCCCTGCACCACGCCAGCCACCCGCAGGCGGCGGTTGACGAGGCCTTCCGCATCCTGCGCCCGGGCGGGCAGCTCACGGTGCTCGATCTAAAAGAGCACGCCTTCGAACGGGCTCGTGAGCTCTATGCCGACGTGTGGCTTGGCTTCAAGGAAAGCATTCTGCACGGGTTCCTCAAGAAGGCCGGCTTCCAGCACGTCGAGGTCAACATCGTGTCGCGCGAGACCGTCGAACCCTGTTTTGAGACCCTCCTGGCGAGCGGGATCAAGGGCGGGCGCTGAACCATGACAAGACCCGCCGAATGTAGGGCGCGGCCAGCAGTAATGAATCTAATCGATCGCCCGGTATTGCGCATGATTTGAGGTTGCAAGAAATGCGCAAAGCTCGCCAAAGCGTGCGCTGCACCGCCGTGCTTTCCATGCGATTATGGAGCATGCAGCATCGTGCCTCATTGCCTGGAGGGTTATCCCTGATCACATCATGAACGGCGTGCTGGCGGATGACCTGATCTATGTTTTCGCCTTTCTCCTGGGGGGTCTGGCCTTTGGCACGGTGCCGTTCGTGCTGGTCTATCTGCTGGCTCCGACCCGCACCCGCCAGACGGCTGGCCGGACCGGCCAGTCTATCGAATGCGGAATGGAACCCATTGGGGACGCATGGATTCGTTACACCGCGGTCTACTACCTTTACGCCCTGGTATTCGTAGCGTTCGCGGTCGACGTCCTCTTCCTGTTTCCCGTGGCCCTCGTCTACAATCAGCGGCTTGGGATCGGCGACTTCGTGGAACTGATGATCTTCGTGGGCGTTCTGTCCCTCGTCATCGTCTACGCCTGGAGGAAAGGAGTCTTCACGTGGAAACGCCGGTAAACGCCCCGCCAACCCCCGACTCCCCGGTACCGCCGGAATGTTCGCAGATTGTCCGTTTCGCCAAGCTTGACGACCTGCTCCAGCTCAGCCGCGCCAACTCCCTGTGGCCCTTGACCTTCGGGCTGGCCTGCTGCGCGATCGAGATGATGGCGGCCGGGATGGCCCGGTTCGACCTCTCACGGTTTGGCGCCGAGGTCTTCCGCCCTTCGCCGCGCCAGGCGGACGTCATGATCGTGGCCGGTACGGTGAACAAGAAGATGACGCCGGCGATCAAGACCCTTTACGACCAGATGCTCGAACCGAAATGGGTCATCGCGATGGGAAATTGCGCCATTTCCGGCGGTCCCTTTGTCTATCCCGGTCAGTACGCCGTGGTCGAGGGGGTCGACAAACTCTTCCCGGTCGACGTCTATGTCCCCGGCTGTCCGCCGCGTCCCGAGGCGCTGATCGAGGGCATCCTGAAGCTGGAAGAGAAACTGACCGGCAAGCGGCGCTTCCCGGTCGCCAAGCTCAAGGAATGAACCCGACGCTCGAACAGCTTTCCCAGGAGTTCACCCGGTTGATCGGCCCGGTTCCGACCGCCCCGGCGGCTCCCGCCAACCCGCCGCCTCCCGTGCAGGTCGTCGATTTCGCGGTGCGGGGCGTCAACCTCGATGTCACGGTCGCGCCCGGCCAAGTCGTGGCCGCGGCGGAGTTGCTCAACCGCCACGGGTTCTCCATCGACACGATCACGGGCGTCGACTGGCTTGCCGAGGGACAAATGGAGGTCGTCTACGACTACCTGCATTTCGCGGTCAGCCTCCGCGTGGCGGTGCGCGCCCGCGTGCCGCGGGAC
>PMBT01000084.1:31390-44296 GCA_003153035.1 Opitutia bacterium | reverse complement strand
AACGGACCTCTTTGACCGCCCTCTAGTGCTTTGCCGTGCCGCCGCCGGCTTTCGCCTTCTCCTCCTCGCGCAGGAGCTTGTACTCGACGGCGTCGCGCAGCGCCTCCCAGCTCGCCTCGATGATATTGTCACTCACGCCGACCGTGCCCCAGATTTCCTCGCCATCGCTGGTCTCGATCAGCACCCGCGTGCGGGAATTGCTTCCCCGCCGGCTGTCGAGGATGCGCACTTTGTAGTCGCTCAGCGCAGTGTCCTTGATCGCCGGATAGGCCTTCTCGAGCGCAAGGCGCAGCGCCTTGTCGAGCGCGCTGACCGGGCCGACGCATTCCGCCACCGTGTGCATCGATTTTCCGTTCACCTTCAACTTCACCGTGGCCTCGGCCACCAGGGAAGACTCCGGGCCGCGGCGCTCGATGATCACGCGGAAACCCTCGAATTCGAACGAGGGCGCGTGCACCTTCAGCCACCGGGCCAGCAGCAGCTTCAGCGAGGCGTCGGCCGCCTCGAATTCGTACCCTTCGAACTCGAGCCGCTTCAGCTCGTCGAGGACGTCCTTTACCGCCGGGGTCTGCTCGTTGACGTCGAAACCCAGTTCGCGGGCCTTCATGACGACGCTGCTGCGTCCCGCCATGTCGGACACCAGCACGCGGGTGCGATTTCCCACCGTGGCGGGGTCGATATGTTCGTAGCTGCGGGCCACCTTCTGGGCGGCGTTGGCGTGGAGGCCCCCCTTGTGGGCAAAGGCGGAAGCGCCGACGAAGGGCGCCTTGGGGTCGGGGCGCAGATTCGCCAGTTCGTCGAGGTAGTGCGAAAGCTCGCGCAGCTGCGTCAGGTTCGGCCGGCAAAATGCGGTGCGGCCCATCTTCAGGAAGAGATTCGGCAGGATGGTCGTGAGGCTGGCGTTGCCGGTGCGCTCGCCGTAGCCGTTGATCGTGCCCTGGACCAGCGTGGCGCCCGCGGCGATGCCGGCGAGCGAGACCGCCACGCCGAGCCCGCTGTCATTGTGGCAATGCACTCCCACGTTCTCACCACCGAACTCCCGGACGACCCGCCCCACGATCTCCTTGAGGTCGTCGACGAGCGTGCCGCCATTGGTGTCGCATAAGGTGAGATTGACCGCCCCGCCGCGTTGGGCCGCGGCCAGGGTTCGCAGCGCGTAGTCCGGGTCGTCCTTGCAGCCGTCGAAAAAATGCTCGGCGTCGTAAATGACCTCCCGGCCCTGGGCCACGAGGTGGCGCACCGAATCCTCGATCATGGCGAGGTTCTCCTCGGGCGTGGTCCGGAGGATCTCCCTCACATGGAGCAACCAGGTCTTGCCGACGATGGTCACGACCGGAGTGCCGGCCCCGAGCAGCAGCTTGAGCTGGGCGTCGGCGGCCGCGGCAACCCCCGCTCGGCGAGTGGCGCCAAAGGCAGCGACGCGGGCATGCCGGAGCTTGAGCTTGCCCACCTCGTTGAAAAAGGTGATGTCCCGCGGATTGGAACCGGGAAAGCCACCCTCGATATAATCGACACCAAACTGGTCCAGCCGCTCGGTGATGAGGAGCTTGTCGGTGACCGAAAACGAAATGCCCTCGCCCTGGGTGCCGTCGCGGAGGGTGGTGTCGTAGATCTTCAGGTCAGGATGTTTCATAAAAAAAAGCCCCGGGGTTCTGACCCGGGGCATCGAGAGTGACGTGGAGTTTGCGCAGGAGCCTACGCCATGTCGCCATGCCCGGGCCGGCGGCTAATGATGAAAATCGAGCCGATAATCGGAATCAAACTGGCTGGGCGGAACACCATGGTGGACGGATGAAGAAGCGCGAGAAAAGGCGATTACCGTCCGGGTGTCCACCCTGTTTTTTCGACTGGCAGCCGGCGGGGCCCGGCGCCCCTACCGGTCCTTCTTCGGGGGCGCGTCCGAGATCATCACGACATCCCTTGGATTGATGACGTAGGTAAGTCCCTTTTCGTCCTGGACAATCAGCACGCCGGCCGCCGCCTTCACCGACCGGAGGCTGATCAGAACCGTGGTGGTGTCGTCCCGTGAATGGATCAGATAGACCGGGGTGTGCGTGATTGTCGGAAACGCCTCGGCATAGCCCCGGGCGAGTTCCTCGACCTCCGTGTTGACCCGCAGGGTGACCGGCGATTGGGAGCCGGAATTTGCCGGCTGGCCAAAGCCGGTGACCACTGCAGCCAGGAAGAGCAATGTTGTTAACGATTTCATAGGAATGGCAGGATTCTAGTTGGAACCTGGTGGTACGGTGCCACATCGCGCCAGGCGAGTCAAAGGCTGAGCAACCACGCCAATCATGCCAGGGGCCTGGAATGGCCGGCGATTCTTTCGTCCGCGGAGATTCGCACCATGGTGATGATTGAACTCCGTGGACTCGGCGCCGTCGTGGTGTTCTCCGTGTTTCAAAGCAACGCCGACATCGCCGGCCCACCAATTCAAACCCCGTGCTCGGCGATGAAGGCCTTGATGCCGGCGGGATCGGCCTTCAGCAGATGCCTGACAATGAGCCGGGATTTCAGCGCCTCGAGGCTCGGGTGCGTCGGCTCCCGGCCGGTGGCGGCGCGGATGACGTCCGGGAATTTCGCCGGGCTGGCGGTCGCCAGCATCACGCTCACGCGGTCGCGGCTGAGGTCCTTGAATCCGCAGGCGGTGTGGGGATCGCAGATGTAGCCGTATTTCTGGTAGACCTGGCGCGTGATGGCGGAGATCTCCGCATCCGTGCAGTGCGACGCGGTGAAGGTATCCGCATTGAAATGCTCGAACCGGTAGGCGCCGGTGGCCTTGAATGTCTCCATGATTTTCCGGAGGCGCGCCGGGTCGCGGCCGGCGGCGTAGTAGAGGAATCGCTCCAAATTCGACGCCACCTGGATGTCCATCGACGGCGCTAGGCTGGGCGCAACGGGGGCGAGGCGATATTCGCCGGTCGTGAACAGCCGGTAGAGGATGTCGTTCTGGTTCGTGGCGATCTTGAATCCGCGGATGGGCACGCCCATTTTCTGGAGCATCCAGCCCGCCAGGACATTGCCAAAATTTCCGGTCGGCACCACGAATTCCACGTTCTGGCGTTTCGCCACGGGCAGCCGCAGCCAGGCGTAGAGGTAGTAGACGCACTGAACCAGCACCCGAGCCAGGTTGATGGAATTCACCGCTGACAGCCGGTGCTGCGTGCGAAAGTCCTGGTCGCCGAACACGTCTTTCAGCGCGGCTTGGGCGTCATCAAACGTTCCCTCGATGGCAATCGGGAATACGTTGGCCGCGCCCGTGCACGCCATCTGCCGCTCCTGCAGCGGCGCGATCCGCCCGTCGGGATAAAGAATGAAGATCGCGACGCCCGGCTTGCCCAGCAGGCCGTGGATGGCCGCAGCGCCCGTGTCACCCGAGGTGGCGCCGAGCACGTTGATGGTCTCACCGCGAAGCCGGCATTGGTGCTCGTAGAAGTTGCCGAGGAACTGCAGCGCGAAATCCTTGAAGGCGAGTGTCGGCCCGTGAAAGAGCTCGAGGACGAACAGGTTCTCGCCCAACTGTTCGAGCGGGGCGATCGCGGGATGGGTGAAATGGCGGTAGGAACGCGCGACGAGCTCCTTGAGCGCGGTTGGTTCCACATCGGTCGCGAACCGGCGGAGAAACTCGTAGCAGAGATCCGCGTAGCCCAACCACGCGAAATCGGCCAGTTCGCCCGAGAGATCCGGCAGGGTTTCCGGCAGGAACAGGCCGCCGTCGGGGGCGAGGCCGGTCGCGACCGCCGCGGAGAAGCCGAGCGGTTCCGTCTGCCCGCGGGTGGATAGGAAGCGCATAATTAGAAGTCAGAAGCCAGAGGCCAGAGGCCAGGGGGAGGAAGATCAGGAGCCAGGATGAGCAGCCCGCAACAGGAACGGACCCGGCTTCTTCATCATGCTGCCGAGCATCCTCCCAATCTTCCGCATCAAGGCGTGCATCGTGTCAAAATCCGTCGAGGCCAAGTAGCCGTGAGCCTTGGCATAGAGCAGCCAATTCTCGGTCTCAAGGAGTTCAGTGTCAGAATCGGACAATTTGCTTACAAAATGTGCTTCGTATCGACGCTTTCCCCAAGCCTCAGCGATGTTGGTGCTCACTGCCCTGGAGCAGCGACGCACCTGGTCCGTTAAAGCAAATCGCTCTTCGTGCGGCCAGCTCTTCGATTTCTCAAAAACACGCAAACCCAGGTCAAAGGCTTTCTGCCAGACGATCAGGTCCGTGAAATGGCGGATCCCCGACTGCGGCTGACCTTGGGCCGCTGGCTTCCGGTCGCTGGCTTCTGGATTCTGGTCCGTGATCTCTGGCATCTGATTTCTCAATTCGACCTCTGGTCTCTGGCCTCTGGCTGCCGATCAGGCGAGCTTGTCTAAACCGAACGCGGCATGGGCGGCGCGGGCCGCGTCATCGGCGGCGTTCGCTGCGATCACGACCGAGATCTTGATCTCGGACGTGCTGATGAGCTCGATGTTGATGCCCTTGGTGGCCAGCGTCTCAAACAGGGTTGCGGCCACGCCGCTGTGCGTCTTCATGCCGACCCCCACCACCGAAAGCTTGGCGATCTGGTCGTGGATGGCCACCTCCCCGCCACCGATCTCCTTGAATACGGGGTCAAGCGCCGGCTTCGCCCGGTGCGAATCGCTCAGCGGTACCGTGAAGGTGAGGTTGGCGACACCGTTGTGACCGATGTTCTGCACAATCATGTCGACGATGATGTTCGCATCGGCCAGCGCGCGGAACACCTTCGCAGCGGAACCCGGCTTGTCGGGAATGTTGCTGACGATGACCTTGGTCTGGTCCTTGTCCACGGCCACGCCGCGCACGACGACCTGTTCCATGTAGGCGACTTCTTCTTTCACGATGGTTCCCGGGTTGTGGTTGAACGATGAACGGACTTCAAAAACGACGTCGTATTTCTTGGCAAATTCCACGGAGCGCGACTGCATGACCTTCGAGCCGCTGCTGGCAAGCTCCAGCATCTCGTCATAGCTGATCTCCGCCAGCTTGCGGGCGTCCTTCACCACGCGCGGATCGGCGGTGTAAACGCCGTCGACGTCGGTATAGATCTCGCACTTGTCCGCCCGGACGGCGGCCGCCAGCGCGATGGCGGTGAGATCGGAGCCGCCGCGGCCGAGCGTGGTAATCTGGCCGTCCTCATTGATGCCTTGAAAGCCGGCAACAATCACGACCTTGCCGGCCCGGAGATCCTGCACAATGGGCTCGGCGTCGATCGTCTTGATCTTCGCCTTAGTGTAGGCTTTGTCGGTGAAAATGCCCGCCTGCCCGCCCGTGTAGGAGACGGCGTCCACCGCGACCGCGTGCAGCGCGATGGCGGTCAGGGCGATAGTCTCCTGCTCGCCGGTGGCCAGCAGCATGTCGAGCTCGCGTTCGCTGGGATGCTCGTGGATCGCCTTGGCCCGGGCGATGAGCTCGTTGGTGACCCCGGAGCGCGCGGAGACGACGACGACGACTTCGTTGCCCTCGTCGCGGGTGGCCTTGATGCGTTCGGCAACGTGTTTGATGCGCTCGATGTCCCCCACCGAGGTACCGCCGTATTTCTGGACGATTCTAGCCATATTGGGAGATAGGGGTTGCCGCAAATAAGACGCCCACAGCACCAGAACCGGCGCCACTGCCGCCGGAATGGGACACGTGCTCCAGCGCGCGCTCGTTGAGCCTCGGGTGCCTTTTCGCGGCCAGGTGTCCGCGCATCATCATTCCTCGAAGTCTCCGATGCGCAGCAGCAACGGCGCCTCCAGCACGCTGTCGAGTTGCGCAAGGCCGCCGAGCGTGGTCCGGATCGCCTGCTCGTTGCTTTGGTGGGTGGTGAGAATCAAGGTGGCCGCGTCCGGCCGGCCGCTGCCGCGCTGGATGACGCTTTCGATGCTGACGCGGTTCTGCGCCATGATCGTGGCGATCTGCGCGAGCACGCCGGGCTGGTCCCGGACCTCCAGCCGGAGGTANNCTGGTGAGCAGCGTGACGGCATCCGCGATGTCGCTGATGACCGCGCTGGCCGTGGCGTCCTGACCGGCGCCCCGGCCGATATAAATCGTGGTGCCGACCACGTCGCCGGTGACGGCGATGCCGTTGTAGACTCCGTCCACGTTGGCCAGCACGAGCCGGCGCGGCACCAGGGTCGGATGCACCCGGACAAAAAGCTCGTTGGTCTCGAAATCGCGCGTGATAACCGCCAGCAGCTTGATCCGGTAGCCAAGCTGCGCGGCGTGGACGATGTCGGCCTGGGCCAGACGGGTGATTCCCTCCAGGAGCATCTGCTCGGGCTTCACCCACACCCCGTGGGCCAGGAAGGCCAGCACCGCCGCCTTGTGGGCGGTGTCCCAACCCTGCACGTCGAGCGTTTCGTCGGCCTCGGCATAGCCCAGCCGTTTGGCGTCGGCCAGGACGTCGGCATACGAGGCGCCCTCGTGCTCCATCCGCGTAAGGATGTAATTGCAGGTGCCGTTNNGCCGTTGAGGATGCCGTAGATGCGCTTGAAGCGATTGGCGACCAGACCCTCGCGCAGCGCCTTGATGATCGGCACCCCGCCGGCCACGCTCGCCTCAAAAAAGAAATGCCCGCCGCCCTTGCGGGCCGCCTTGAAGATTTCCGCGCCGGACTCGCAAATCAGCGCCTTGTTGGCAGACACGACGATCTTGCCCGCGGCCAGCGCCGCGAGCGTGACTTCGCGGGCGAGCGTCGTGCCGCCGATGAGTTCGCACACGATGGGCACGGCCGGATCAGTGGCGATGGCCAGCGGATCCGTGGTCAGCTTTTCTGCCGGGATCTCGACGGCGCGCGCCTTGCCGGGATGGCGCACGGCGACGCGATAAAGCTCGAGCCGCGTGCCCAGGCGGGCCTCGAGCAGGGCCCGGCTGCCCGAGAGATGCTTCCACACCCCCTGCCCCACCGTGCCGAGACCGCAAAAACCGATGTTGACGACGGCAGGTTTGCTCATGGCGAAGGTTTGCCGTTTCCGCCCTCCGGCGGCTTGCGCTTCCAGCGGTGTTCGGTTCCGGATAGCAGCCGCCGGATGTTGGATCGGTGCCGCACGATCACGAGCACGCCGAGAAGCGTGGCCACGATCTTCAGCACCACTGGCAGCCCGATCGCCCAGGCGGCCGCCGGCACGGCGACCGCGCCGAAAATCGACCCGAGGGAAACATAACCCGACGCGAAAAACGTGACCAGCCAGGTGGCCGCGCCGATCAGAATCGGTAGTGGCATGAGTACCAGCAGCCCACCAGAGGCTGTCGCCACGCCCTTGCCGCCTCTGAAACCCGTAAAGATGGAAAAGGAATGGCCGATGACCGCAGCGATCAGGCCGGCCGCACACATCGCGCGGAAATGCCCCGCGCTCGTCTCCGCCATGCGCCACCAGAGCGAGTCGGTAGATGGATCTCCCTCGTACACCCAGAACAACGCCGGCCAGGCCGCCGCCACCGCGCCCTTCACGGCGTCGAGCGCAAACACCAGGTTCCCCGCCCCCGCGCCGACAACGCGCTTCACGTTCGTCGCGCCGGGATTGCCGCTGCCCGCCTTGAAAATATCCACTCCGTGCACCCGGGCCACGAGGTAGCCAAAAGGAATCGCTCCCAGAAGATACCCGACCACCGCCGCAATCAGGATGGGATAAAGCATCGGCTTAGCGGTGCGCCGCGCAAGGAGACCTCCGGGCTGGCTGGTCGACCGCGCTCATAGTTGAACAAACTTCGCCATCTTGATGGCCGGGTGTGACTTGATCTCCTGGCGGGCGGCCGGACTCGGCTCGGTGTCAACGCGCACCACCATGTAGGCGGTGCCGCCAGGGGTCAGCCGGCTCAGCGACATGTCGGCGATGTTGACGCCGTCCTTGCCGAGAATCGTGCCCACGGTGCCGACCATGCCGGGCACGTCGGCATTCTCGAGCACCAGCAGCTTGCCTTCGGCGGCGACCTCAACGTCGCGGCTGTTGATCGCGATGATCCGCGGGTTGTTGCCCTTGCCCGTCAGCGTGCCGGCCGCCGAGTAAACCCCGCCGTCGGGCCCCACGGACTCGACCTGGATCAGCTCCGTGTAATCGGAGTCCGCCGCCGACTTGGTGACCTCCACGTGCACGCCGAGGCGCTGCAGCAGCACGGGGGCATTGACGAGATTGACCTCCTCGCCGCAGATCTGCCGGAGATAGCCGCGCTGGATGCTGCGGGTGACCGCGTTGGCGTCGAGGTCGACGATGCGGCCCCAATAGGTGATCCGCAGCCGGTCAACCTGCTGCGGCGCGATCTGCTGCACGAGGGTGCCGAGCTTCGCGCCGAGGTCGAGGTAGGGCCCGAGCACCTTCAGCATGGCTGCGTCGATCGACGGCACGTTGACGGCGTTGCGGATGATGCCACCCCGGAGCGCGTCGACGATGGCTTCGGCGATCTCGAGGCCCACGCTTTCCTGCGCCTCCGCGGTCGAGGCGCCGAGGTGCGGGGTGAGCGTGACATTGGGAAATTTGCGCAATTCGTGGTCGGCGGGCAGCGGCTCGTCTTCGTAGACGTCCAGGCCGGCCGCGGCGACCTGACCCGACTTGAGCGCGGCCACGAGCGCCGTCTCCTTGATGATGCCGCCCCGGGCGCAATTGAAGAGGCGCACGCCTTTCTTCGTCTTCGCGAGCGCCGCCTCGTCAATCATGTAGCGCGTCTGGTCGGTCAGCGGCATGTGGACGGTGATGTAATCCGATTCGCGGAGCAGCGTGTCGAGGTCGACCTGCTCGACTTGAATGGCCTTGGCCCGGCTGGGGGCGAGGTACGGATCGTAGGCGAGCACGCGCATGCCGAAGGCCTGCGCCCGGCGGGCCACCTCGCCGCCGATGCGACCGAGGCCGACGACGCCCAGAGCCTTCTTGTAGAGTTCGATGCCCGAGAAGCTCTTGCGGTCCCATTTGCCTTCATGCATCGACGCGGCCGCCTGCGGCACCGGCCGGGCGCCGCACAGCATGTGGGTAAAGGTGAGCTCCGCCGTGGCGATGGTGTTGCCCGATGGCGTGTTCATGACGACGACCCCTCGTTCGGTGGCCGCCTCGACGTCGACGTTGTCGACGCCCACGCCCGCCCGCCCGACCACCTGAAGCTTGGGCGCCGCGGCAATGATTTCAGCCGTGATCTTGGTCTCGCTGCGCACGGCGATGGCCTGCACGTCCCGGACCAGCTCCCGGAGCTTCTCCACGGAGGAACCGTAGGCCTCAACCACCTCGAAGTCCGGCTGGCTGCGCAGGAATTGCACTCCCTTTGGTGAAATCTTGTCGGCAATGAGAACTTTCATGAGGAAGGCCATGACGCAAAAGTCCCCCGCCTCGGAACGCAACACTGGAGATAGGGGAGGCCGGGCCATCGGGGGGCCAGGCTCCCAGCCGGCAACCAGGTTCACCGACCCTGGCTATATGGATGGGTTGGCTAACCAGGCGATCCGCGGCGGGCGGCACTGGATTCCCGTACCACCGCGCTTCGGGTTTGCCATCGCGGCGGGCTGGCGCTTCGGTGGGCGCGTGACGCCCCCCGCCTCTCCCGAACGCCTCGCCCGCCAGATTCGCTTCATCGTCGAAGTCGACAAACTGAAGGAGATCTTCCGGCAGACCGTGCTCATCAACAGCCGCCGCGCCGAGAACGACGCCGAGCACTCGTGGCACCTTTGCCTTCTCGTCATCACCCTGGCCGAACACGCCAACTGGCCGCAGCTCGACGTCCTGCGCGTGCTCAAGATGCTCATTTTGCATGACTTGGTGGAGATCGACGCCGGGGACACGTTTGCCTACGACACCAAGGCCATGGTNNTGAATTCCGCGCGCTTTGGGACGAATTCGAGGCGCGCCAGACGCCGGAGGGGAAATTCGCCGCCGCGGTCGACCGCTTCCAGCCGATGCTCCTGAACTGCCGCACCGAGGGTGCGGCCTGGCGCCGGCACGGCATCACCCGCGATCGCGTCATCGCCCGCAATTCCTACATTGCCGAGGGTTCCACGGCGCTATGGGAGTACGCCGCCCGGATGATCGAGGAGACCGTGGCCGCCGGGCATCTGGCAGTCCAATCGGGATCCTGATGGCCGGGATCAACCGGAGCAGCGCTGGCCGTCCGGCACGAACGGGGTGGAGCGCCCGTTGCAGAACGATTCGTTGAAAAACGGGTCGTTTTGGCTATTCTCGATGCACCGGTGGGCCACCCTGCGGCACGGCAAGGACCTTCGCCCCGTGGAAAAAAACAGTTGGGGTTGCCAGGCCGGTGGTAAAACCTGACGGTTCAAACCGCTTCCTCATGAAAACCGCTAAAGAGCCTGACGATCATCTTGCCGGGACTCCGGGTTCTGCCCGTCCGCCAACCGATCGCCGCCACGGGGTCGAAGCGCGCCCGAAAACTCCGGATCGCCCCCGGCCTGCCGACACCGATCAGGCCCGCCTCCTCGACGAACTACAGGCCCGCCAGGCCGAGCTGGAGCGTCAACGCGAGGAATTGCGGATTATGCGCGCCGAGGTGGAGAAGCTGGATCAGCGCTGCCGCGAGATCCACGACTTCGCCACCGCTGGCTATTTCTCCCTCGAACCCACGGGCCTGATCCTCCAGGCAAACCCCGCCGGCGCCCGCCTGCTAGCGCTGGAATGCGAGCGAGCGCCCGGCCAGCATTTCGGCGGGTTTCTGGCCGAGGCCGACCAGCCGGTCTTCCGCACCTTCCTGCAGCAGCTCTTCGCGACCGAGTCCCGGCAGTTTTGCGAAGTGGCCCTGGCGGGCAAAGGCAGCCCGGGGGTGTTGGTGCAGATCGCGGCCACCCTTTCACCGGACAAGCGGGAATGCCGCCTCGTGGCGGAGGACGTCACGGCGCGCCGGCGGACGGAGGAGGCATTGCGGCATGAGCAGGTCCTTTTCCAGAGCCTGGCCGCCGCGATTCCCGACCACATCTATTTCAAGGACCGGCACAGTCGCTTTGTGCGCATCAACCACACCATGGCGGGGATCTTCGGACTGAGTGATCCCGGTCAGGCGATCGGCAAGTCGGACTTCGACTTTTTCACCGAGGAGCACGCCCGGCAGGCGTACGAGGATGAGCAGCGCATCATGCGCACCGGCGCGCCGCTCGTCGGCTTGGAGGAGAAGGAGACCTGGCCCGATGGGCGCGTCACCTGGGTCTCGACCACCAAGGTTCCCCTGCGCGACGCGAACGGTAATATTACCGGAATCGTCGGCATCTCGCGCGACATCACGGAACACAAGCGGATGGAGTCCGCGCTCGCGGAGCAGGCCGAAACGTACCGGGCGCTGTTCAGCACCGCCTTCGACGGGGTGATCGAAGTGGACGAGCACCTGCACATCGTCGACGCGAACCGGGTTTACTGCCGAATCCTGGGTTACAACCGGATGGAACTGCTGGGCCGGCCCATCCAGGAAGTGGAGGGCAAGGAGACGCCCGAGCAGGTGAAGGGCCACATGAAGCAGCTGCAACGCGAGGGTGGCGGCCGGTTCGAGACCCTCCATCGCGCCAAGGATGGGCGCTTGATCGCGCTCGAACTCAACGTCACCTTCATCCCCAATCGCGGCCGATTCATCGCATTCTGCCACGACATCAGCGGGCGCCAGCAGGCGGCGGCGGAAACGCACCCTGCGGTGGCGAAACCGAAGAAGGCCTGAGAAAGAGCTCGGCCCCCGCTGCCGGCGGAGTGGAAGTCCGCGGATACCCCCGGCGCGGGCGATGGCCAATCAGCGGCCGGCCCCGGCCAGGTCGGTCCCTTCGGAGCGAGCCTCGGCATTCAGGGCGCTGTTTTCTTCGGGGCCGTCGCCAGATCAAGCGGACCCTCGAGTTCGACCTTGATGACGGTCGCATCCGGATCGATCGCGCTCTCCGGGAGCTGCATCCAGACGATGCCGGGCATGTTCAACCAGGGTGCGCCGCCATTGGTGGTGAACGAAACCTCGGGGCCGCCCAGGACGCTGATGCGCCGGATCTGGTTGCGCACCCCCTTCAGGGCGATGGGGCCCATGGGCTTGTCGAAAAAGAACAGATACAGCGTGTCGCGGGACCGCGAAAGCGTGGAGGTTCCAAAAAAGTATCCCGCCGGGAGGCCCGTGTCGGTGCCATAGAGCGCCTCCGTGTTCTTCTGGGTCCACCGTCCCAGGCCCTTGAGGACCGCCACCTGTTCCGGTTGCAGGCTGCCGTCGCTGTGGGGCCCGACATCGAGCAGCATATTGCCGCCCATGTTGGCGCACTCGGCCAGCAACCGTACGACCTGGCGCACGCTCTTGAAGTTGTGGTCCTTTTTCTGGTAACCCCAGGAGTCGTTGATCGTCACGCAGAATTCCCAGGGGCCGTCGGGTGGCGTCAGCGGGATGTACTGCTCCGGAGTCTCGTAATCGCCGTAGCCGCCCATGCGGCTGTTGAGGATTCCCTTCGGATCCCAGCCTTTCAGCAGAGCGCGCAGTTCCTTGAAGCGCCACTGCTCGGCGGAGCGTTCCCAGTCGCCATCAAACCAGAACAGGTCCGGATGGAAGCGGCTGCTGAGTTCCTGCAGCTGGCCGCGGTGAAACTTCAGGAAACGCTCCCAGGCCGCCGGATCCTCCGCGCCCTGTGGATAGCCCCACCGGTTGCTGTGCTCAGGCTGGCGCACCGGCTTCGCGGATGGGGGCAGGATGCTGGCATAGTCGGGATGAGACCAATCGAGATGCGAGAAATAGAGCCCCACCTTGAGTCCCGCGCGGCGCATCGCCTCGCAATACGGTCCCACGAGATCCCGACCGGCGGGCGAACCGTCGACGGCGTTGAGCTTGGAAAGCTTGGTGCTCCACAGGGCGAACCCGTCGTGGTGCTTGCTGGTCAGGACGGCATAGCGGGCGCCGGCCTCTTTGAACAGGGCGGCCCATTCCTCGGGGTGGTAGTTTGCCGCCGTGAACGTCTTCGCCTGGGCGAAATACTCGTC
>PMBT01000084.1:0-31384 GCA_003153035.1 Opitutia bacterium | reverse complement strand
TGGGACCGGCTTGCCGCAAGAGTCGCGGCCGGGGCGGGGGCTGGCTCAGCCGCCCAGGCTGCTGGGCCGGCGATGAACGACAGGCCGGCGAGGGTAAGGCCGGCGATGATCTGACGTGGGTAGTGAATCATGGAAATGCAGGAGCTACTGCCGAGATATGGCGCGGATACCACAGAAGTTCAATACCGAGAGACAATCTGGCAACCGGTTTGAATGCCGCAAAGGTCGACCTTATCCAACTTCTGGGAAAAGGCGCCGGTGTTGTAACCGGCCTCGCTGAGGCCGGGCTATTTCTGCCGGCGGAATCGCCGGCGGGCCGCGGCCAGCAGCAGGAGTACGCCGTAGAACCACGGACTGAGTGCGCCCCCGCCCCCGCCGCCACCGGATGACGCGCCGACCGATCCGCCGCTGGCCGGATTGACGGTCAACGTTGCCTGACTGCTGGTCACCGTGCCAGCGCTGTTGGTGACCGTGACCGTGTAATCACCCGCGTTCGCGCTTTGCACGTTGTTTAGAACCAGCGTGTCGCCGGTGGCCCCGCCGATGATGACACCGTTAAACAACCATTGGCAGGCCGGCGCAGGTTTTCCGCTGGCCGTGACGGAAAGTGTCACGTTTTCCCCAACGGTCGCGGTCCGGTTCTGCGGTTGCGTCGCGATCGAGGGCGCCGTCAAAACGACGCCCAATCGGATCGTGTGATTGCTGGCGTCGGCCAGATAGACATCGCCCGCGCTGTTCACGGCCACGCCCGTGGGAAAATTGAAACGGGCCGCCGTGCCCATGCCGTCCGCACTTCCGCTGGTTCCCGCCAGACCCGCGGGAGTGCTGACCGTCCCCGCGAGCGCAATTTCGCGCAGCGTGTGGTTGTCGGTGTCCGCGACAAAGAGGTTGCCCGCGGGGTCAATCCCGATCCCGCTGGGGAAATAAAACTGCGCCTGCCCGCTGGCGCCATCGGTGCTGCCGGCAACGCCGTTCTGTCCGGCCACGGTCGTCACGGTGCCACTTGAGGTGACGACCTTGCGTATGGCATTGTTGTTGGTGTCGGCGACGAAGAGGTTGCCGGATGCATCCAAGACGAGCCCCTGGGGTCCGTAGAACCGCGCGGCGGCGCCGGTGCCGTTCACCGCGCCGCTCGCTCCGGCGGCGCCCGCGATGGTCGTGACCACGCCCGCCGGGGTGATCTTGCGGATGGTATCATTCAGTGAATCCGCGACATAAAGGTTCCCGGTGGCATCGACGGCAATCCCTGATGGGCCGCGAAACGTGGCCGTGGTGCCGGTGCCGTCGGCGGTGCCGGCAATTCCGGCGTTTCCCGCCAGCGTCGAAACGACGCCCGCTGCGGTCACTTTCCAGATGGCGTTGCTTCCCGTATCGGCGACATAGACGTTGCCGGAGCCGTCGACGGCCAGGCCCGTCGGACGGTTGAACTGGGCCGAACCGGCCAGCGTGGTGACGACCCCGGCGGGCGTGATCTTCCGCACGGCGTGATTGCCCGCATCGGCTACATAGGCGTTGCCCGCGCTGTCGAGCGCGATGTCGGCGGGCGAGCTGAACCGGGCGGTGGAACCGGTGCCGTCGGCACTGCCGCTGGTTCCCGCCTGCCCGGCCAGCGTGACGACCGCCAACGGCGCGTTGACCACCAGCGTGGCCGGCAACGAGCTGATGGTATCGCTGGCGTTGGTGATCACACATTGAAACGAATCGCCGTTCATCGCTGCGGTGATCGCACCCACCGTCAGCGTCGCCGTTGAAGTGCCGCTGTAAGTCTCGTTGTCGGTGAGCCTGGTCCAGGTGGAACTGCCCGCCGCCTGCCGTTGCCATTGGTAACTCAACGGCGCCAGGCCGGTGGCCGAGGCGGTGAAACTCGCGCTGCCGCCCGCCAGGACCGCCCGATCGCTGATCGGATCCACCCCGATCGCCTGTCCGGTCTGGATCAATTCGATGCCGGTACCATTCGGCGCAAGATTTCTGGTATATTGTCTTGCCGTGGCATTGTTCCAATGTTCGTGCGTGCCGAGGCTCGCCAGCGGCACTCCGGTATTGTCCGGATCGTAAACGACCCCGCTCGGCCAGTTCGCGGAATCGGCCGCCTGGTGCAGGTAGTCGTCCACGCCGGCCATCTGCACATAAGTGCCGGCCGGGGGATTGCGATCCGCCGTGAATTCCGAGCGCAGAAAATCATAGCCGACCGACTCGATCGCCACGGGATCGAGGGAGGCGAAAACAGACGCCGAATAGCTGTTGTTAAATGGCGGCATCTGCCATTTCAGCGGCACGTCCTGCTCGTAATCGGTCGCCCAGAGCGCATCCATCAGATAGACTAGATTCTTTTTCCCCAGCATCGAGTGGCCCATCAAGTCCACCTGAATCCGATATAGTCCGTAGTCACCCCGCGAGACGTTCGGCATTTCCGTCGGCGCGACCAGCCCGTTGTGGAGATGCGAGGCATCGGCCCGGGTCTGCGATCCGAAGTGGTTCTTGGCGAACATCGTCACTCCGGCGCGTTTGTGGCCCTTCAGCATCGGAATATTGATGATGTACTCAGCGTCCTGGAGAATCGTATAGAGGAAGTCCTTGGGCACGGGAGCATCGCCTGGATAACTGTCCGACCAGACGTTGGTCCGCAGAGTCGCGCCCCGGTCGGAGTAGTAGATGGCCGCGGTCGTGCTCGGTACCACCGCTTCCCTCCCCAGGTTGGCGTAACCGCTGTTGTCGAGATAATGGACACCGGGAAACTCCCCGTGCCAGACATCATATAGGTGCTTGTAGATGTGCTTGAGCGGATCGCCGACGTAGATGTCGCTTTGGGCCATGCCGACCACATTGACCAGTTGCCGGAGCACCGCGCGGACCGACCCGACCGATGTTTCGGAGATGAATGCATAGGGAGTTAGATCAACGGGATTGAAATTGCCGGCCCAGGCGCTGGTGGCGTTTATCTTGATGAAGATCTTCTCACCCCGCGCGTAATTGACGGCTCCCTTTCCGCGGGTGGCATTATGGTATCGAAAGATCGCCGTCCACGCCGCGCTATCATTGGTCTGACCGGTCAGGCGACGGATGGCGGTGGAGACCAGGGCGTCGATGACCGGCTGGTTGTTGTTCTCGGGGAGAAACCAGGCGTGACCGGCCGCATCCGGGACGCAGTTCTGGTTGACTGCATTGGGATCACGCACCCACACAACCCTTCCAGGAAAAACCCCTTTGGCTGCTCCCATCGGCTGATTGGCAACGATCGCCGCCGGGACGGGTTGCCCTTGGTCGGGGCCGGCGGCGAGAGAAGCACGCGTGGCTCCGAAAACCACGAAGACCGCAATGCCCAGCAGCGAAGGCAAAAGACGGGAGAAGCGCGGAAGAGGACCCCGAGCCTGAACTCCTCCAGTTGCGGAAAGAGGATGAAAGCACGCGCTAATGGAGCTTCCCATAGGTTTTGGTGGATCATGATGTCCAACACCAGCGCCGATGTAAACCCGGCAGTCTTTGGCGCTGACCCAGGTTCCGCCGACCGGTGGCCGTCCTTTCCCAACCGGGTCCCGGCCCGGAGACCAAGACCCGCGCTATTTGGCGACCAAGGTCTTGCGCAGAAAATCCACCACCCGGACCAGTGAATCACTCGCAGCATTCGGGTCCCACGCCATATAGCCTTTCCAACCGATGGCCGCGGGGTCGGGGTACCTTAGCGGGCGCTCATTTCTATTAAACCCGTGATGAGCACCGGCATATTCGACCGTCGTCACCTCAAAGTTGTATTTTTCCAGCAGCAGGCGCTTGAACTCCGGAACGTTCTTGCCATCGCCGTAGGCGTCTTCTGTCCCGTAAAAAATGATCATCGGGGCTCCGGTCATCCTGCAATCGTCTCTCTTCAAAAAGGGTTTGGACACAGGATAAAACGCCGCGTGGGCCGCGAATCCCTTCTCATCCCCCATCCACATTTCGCGGTTGGATTCGAATGCGGTCGTGACTGTCAGGTGCCCCCCCATCGAGAACCCCATGATTCCGATTCGATCGTGATCAATGGCGGGTAATTTCCGTAGTTCTCTTAGCGCCGCAAAACCCATGGGCACGAGAACCTCGGGCGCCGGTCGAGAAAATGGGGTCCTGTAGATTCCGGTCTTGAAATCCACCTCGAAGAACGCAATCCCCGCCTTCAAGATCGATTCCCGATAGAACGTACCGCGGGAGTCAATTCCCATGGTTCCATGAACGACAACAACCGCCGGGCAGGGGCTTGAACTGTTCTCCGGCAGGTAAAGCGTCCCGGACAGTTTACGGGGGTGATCTTTGTCCAAAGAAGAGAATTGCAGCTTGGTTCCGATGGGGGTTGCACCAGCCGACATGACAGAAACCGCGAGAGAAACCACGGCAAGCAACTCGATCCATTGGAAATGCCGAATCATGCTCCGGGATACACCACGATGTCACGCCCCCGCAACCCGAATCAGGTCCGCTTCTTGCCGCCCCGGAAGACACCACCCGGCTTGCGCTTGACTCGTCGCGGCATGGCGGTTGGGCTTTCAACTCTTGGGGAGCCTCAATCCGGAAATTCTGGTTGATATAATCACGTTCCCAAGGAACGAAAAAAAGCTGTCTGCATGAACGTCTTGCCGCGCCTCGCTGCGATGGTTGGTGCGCTCACGTATTTCGCTGCGGCTCCGGTCGCGCACGCGCAACAGGAATTCCCGCCGCCCCAGGGCAAAGGGCGCGTGGTTGTCCTGGCCTCCGGCACCGCCGGCCCGGCGCACTACACCACGGTCGCCCGAGAGATCGCCGAACTCGGCTACGACGTTGTGCTTTACGACGGCAATCAGACGGCGGGAACCCGCGGGGATGCGGTGAAAGCGGACATCCTGGAGGCGCAGCAAATGCCGCACGCACTCCCTGGCAAGGTCGCACTGGTCGGTTTCTCTCTCAGCGCGGGCATGTTTCTTTATTATGGCACACAAATGTCCGACCTGGTGTCGGGCGCCGTGCTCTGGTACCCCGACAACAGCTTTATCCATGACACGCCCGGCTTCGTGAGCAGATTGAGGGTGCCGCTGCTCGTGTTCGCCGGGGCCAGGGATCGCTCTCGCCATGGCAGTGCGGTCGCCAGGGACGGCGAGCTGGCGGCGGCAGCGACCGCGGCCGGCAAGCCGTTCGAACTCATCCTCTACCCGGATGCTGATAGCGATTTTGCCAAGGGCGGGGACCACTACCATCCCGGAGACTATGCGGATGCCTTCAAGCGGACGGCGGACAGGCTCAAAGTGTACTTGGGCGATTAGCCGGCGATCTCAGCCGTTTTCGCATCCGAAAAGGAGATTCCGGGGATCAGCCATCGAACCGCCCAAGAGGGATTTCTCCCAGGGAAACCAGCATGTCGCAAATCTTCATCAGCCACTCCAGCCGGGATGCCGAGCAAGCGGCGCGCTTGCTCGAGTGCCTGCACGCGCATGGTTTAGTCGAGACCTTTCTTGACTTCGACAAGCACGCCGGTCTCGCGCCCGGCGCCGACTGGGAACGCACCCTCTATCGGGAGATCGTTGGGGCCGAGGCGGTCATCCTGATTCTGACGAAGAACTGGTTCGACAGCAAATGGTGCTTCGCGGAATTCACCCAGGCGCGCGCGCTCGGCAAAGCCATCTTTCCGTTGATCGAGGCGCCCACTGGGGAAACCTTCGTTTCAGGCGACATCCAGCATCTCGATCTGGTCAAAGACCGCGAAGGTGGCCTGGCGCGCCTCGCCACGGAACTGACCGAGGTGGTGGTCAACGCGCGCGGCGGGTTCGGCTGGGACCAAACGCGGCCGCCCTATCCCGGGCTGCTCGCCTTCGATGAGGCCGATGCGGCGATCTATTTCGGCCGCGACGATGATATCCGCCGATTGATCGAACGGCTCAACGCGCGGCGGGCCCAGGGCGGGGCCAAGCTGATCGCCATCCTGGGCGCCTCCGGCTCAGGGAAATCCTCGCTGCTCCGGGCCGGTGTGTTGCCCCGGCTCAAACGCGACAAACGCAACTGGATCGCGCTCCCGCCGTTTCGTCCGCAACTTCATCCGCTGGAAGAGCTGGCCCAAGCGGTGGCGATTGCGCTCGGGCCCGGCGCCGATTGGCGGCATTGGCGCGATGCCCTTTCGTCGGAGAATCTCCCGCGCGCGCTTTCGGATCTTGCCCGCGACCTGCGCGCCGCCCACGCCTCGAACGAGGCGCAAATTCTGATCTCAGTCGACCAAGCTGAAGAACTGTTCGGCGCGGCCGAGAGAACCGGAGCGGAGCAGTTTCTGCGTGTGCTCAACGGTCTGCAGGATGAACGCCTGCCCTTCCTCGTGGCGATGACCCTGCGCTCCGACTTCCTGGGCAAGCTCCAGGAAGCGCCCGGCCTGACGGCTCCCTTCGAGGGATTCTCTCTCAAGCCCATGCCCCTGGCGCGGGTGCGAGACATCATTGAAGGCCCGGCCCGCGTGGCCGGTCTCACCGTCGACGACGCCCTCGTCGCAGCCGCGATGAACGATGCGGCGACCGACGACGCCCTGCCGTTGCTGGCCTTTGCGCTGCGCGAACTCTACGACCGCTTCGGCCAGAAAAAACACCTCACGCTCGAAGCCTACCGCGCGCTTGGCGATGACACCGGGCAGCTCTCGCCGCTCGAAAATGCGGTGCGCCGCAAAGCCGACGAAGTCCTGGCCGTCGCCAAGTCCTCCCCGGGGGATCTGCAGGCGTTGCGGCAAGCGTTCGTGCCCGCCATGGTGCGGGTCAACTCCGAGGGCGAATACGCGCGCCGCCCGGCCCGCTTCGATACGCTGCCCTCGAACGCCCGGCCGCTGATCGAGCGCCTGGCCCGAGCGCGCCTGCTCATCATCCACACGGAGAAGGATCTGACGATGGTTGAGGTGGCGCACGAGGCGCTGCTGCGCAAGTGGCCCCTCCTGCGGGGCTGGCTCGACGAGGAACGCGAATTCCTGATCGGCAGGGATCAACTCGAACAGGATTTGCTTGATTGGGAAAAAGTGCCGGCCAAGGAGAAGACCGAAGCATTGCTCTCCGGCCTGAAGCTGACGCGGGCGCGAGCCTGGTTGGTGGAAAAACCGCTGCAACTCACCGAGGCCGAACGCGGATTCATTCAGGCCAGCGTCGCGCATTACGAGGCAGAGGTGGCTCGGCGGGAGCGGTCCCGGCACCGAGTGCAGCAAGCCAGCGTGACGGCCGCCCTGGTCCTCGCCGTCTGCCTGGCCGGAGCGATCTGGGAATGGCGGATCGCCAAAGCCCGGGAGGCCACGGCTGAATCGCGCGAGCTCGCGGCGATCGCCGAGCAAACTGTCGGGACCGGCGGCGATCTCGGTTTGGCGCTCCGAACCGCCGTGAAGGCCGCGGAGCGGTCGCCGACCGACCAGGCTGAGCACGCTCTGAGGACGGTGCTCGAGGGACCTCTCGAGCACCTCATTCTGCATCATGGCGGCCCGGTTTATGTGGGGGCTTTTTCGCCCGATGGAACGCGCCTCGTCACCGCCAGTGTCGACCGAACGGCGCGCGTGTGGGACGCCGCCACCGGGCATCTGCTGGCAACGCTGAACGGGCATACGGGTCCGGTCAACGATGCCGCCTTCTCAGCCGATGGAAGTCGCATCGTCACCGCCAGCGATGATGGCACGGCGCGGGTGTGGGACGCCGCCACCGGGCATTTGCTGGCCACGCTAAGCGGGTCTGCCGTTGAGGTGCGCAAGGCGGCGTTCTCGCCGGATGCCAAGCGCATCGTCACCACCGGGGCTGACAATTCGGCGCGCGTGTGGGATGCCGAGACCGGCCATCTGCTGAAAACGCTAAGCGGGCACACCCGCGCGGTCTACGATGCCGCCTTCTCGCCCGGAGGAAAGCGCCTTGTCACCGCCAGTGATGACGGCACGGCGCGCGTGTGGGACGCCGAAACCGGCACGCTGCTGGCAACGCTGGCCGGGCATGCCAAGGTGGTCGACAAGGCGGCCTTTTCGCCCGATGGAAAGCGCATCGTCACCGCCAGTTGGGACCAAACCGCGCGAGTATGGGATGCTGAAAGCGGCCATCTGCTCACCACTCTCACCGGGCATGGTGGCGCGCTCTACGATGTCGGGTTCTCGCCCGATGGAAAGCGCATCGTCACCGCCAGCGCCGACTACACGTCGCGAGTGTGGGATGCCGAGACCGGTGATCTGCTGACAACTCTCACCGGGCATACCGGCCCGGTCACCGGTGCCGCGTTCTCGTTCGATGGCAAGCGCGTCATCACCGCGAGTGAGGACGGCACCGCCCGGGTGTGGGATACCGATTCGGGCCTGTTGTTTGCGACCTTACGCGGGGGTGTCGGCGCGGTTCACGATGCGGCCTTTTCACCCGATGGAGGCCGCATCATCACCACCAGCAACGACGGCGTCGCGCGAGTGTGGGATGCGGACATCGGCCACCCGTTGGCAATCATCACCGGGTTTGCCGGCCGCGTGTTCGACGTATCGTTCTCACCCGACGGAAAGCACCTCGTCACCGGCAGCGAGGACTTGACCGCGCGGGTTTGGGATGCCGAGACCGGAACGCTTCTGACGACTTTGGCCGGGCACTCCCTCATGATCTACACGGCGGCGTTTTCGCCCGATGGACGGCGCATTGTCACCGGCAGTGCTGACAAGACGGCCCGAGTATGGGATGCGAAAACCGGCCGTCTGGTCGCCACTCTCGCCGGGCATACCGGCCGCGTAAACCAAGCGGCGTTCTCGCCGGATGGAAAGTGCGTCGTCGCCGCCGGCGATGACGGCACGGCGCGAGCGTGGGATGCCGAAACCGGCCATTTGCTGGCAACCCTGACCGGGCATACCGGCCCCGTAAACGAAGCAACTTACTCGCCCGATGGGAACCGCATTGTCACCGCCAGTGCGGACGATACGGCGCGCGTGTGGGATGCTCAATCGGGCCGGCCGCTGGCAACCCTCGCCCATGCCGCCGCGGTCAACGATGCAACGTTTTCCCCTGACGGGAAGCGCGTCGTCACCGCCAGTTACGACCATACCGCACGCGTGTGGGACGCCAGATCCGGCACGCTGCTCGCAACTCTGTCCGGGCACACGCGCTGGGTCTATGTGGCTGCGTTCTCACCCGACGGGAAGCGCATTGTCACCGCCAGTGCGGACGATACAGCGCGGGTGTGGGATGCCGAAACGGGCCAGTTGCGGGCAACCCTAAGCGGGCATAACGCCCGTGTGAACGATGCAGTCTTCTCGCGCGATGGAAGGTTCATCGTCACCGCCAGCCAAGATCACACCGCGCGGATTTGGAATGCCGAATCGGGCCTGTTGTTAGGTACCCTGACCGGGCATAACGCCCAGATCTACTGCGCGAGGTTCTCGCCCGATGGAACGCTCATCGCAACTGCCAGCGCTGACAGTACGGTCCGGATCCACATTGCCGATCTGCATCGCCTTTTGAGTCGGGCCAAGCACCAGCTCCTGATCGAGTCCGGCCAATAATTGCCCACCCGCACCCAAGAATGGTCTGCCGACCGGCACGGGCCGAGCACCCCAGAATTTGTCTTGGATCCGAGATGGTTCTCGTCTTATTTCTCAGCGCACCGAACTGGTGACAGTGGACATTCCTCAGTTCCGCTGCCCCAAAATCCTGCAGATGCACACGGACCTTGCTGAGCGTACGGTTCTTCCACTGCGATCGATGACACCAGAGGCGAGCGGATCGGGACCCTCTATCCGGTTGCCAGCCACCATGGCGATTGGGTTTACGGGCCACCGTGCGCTTGGCGACGAAGCCAAATGCCGCAAGGCGATCCTTGGCTTTCTGGAGCAGCGAAAGGCGTCCGCTTTGGGACTGGTGTACGGGGTCTCGTCTGTCGCGGCGGGGGCGGACCTGCTGTTCGCCGAGAGCTGCCTTCAACTGGAGCTGCCGCTCCGCGTCCTATTACCACTGCCGGTGGAGGAGTTTCGGAAGGATTTCGACGCGATCAGTTGGGCGCGCGCGGAGCAAGTCCTGAGGAGGGCCGCCTCGGTTGAGGTGACAAGCAGCGATCAGTCGCGCGAAGCGTGCTACTACGAATGCGGCATTGAAACCGTCCACCAAAGCCGGTTGTTGCTCGCGCTCTGGGATGGAGGGCCATCGCAGGGCTTGGGCGGCACGGAAGATGTCGTCGCCTTCGCGAGAGGGCTCGGCCGGCCGGTGATCTGGCTGCACAGCACGACCGGAGACGTCCGCATTTTCAACGAGAAGACGGAACAGGAAATCCTGGACGATCCGGAGCTCGAATTCCTGAACCACCTGCCGGATCGGAACCCGCCCGTGGCAACAGATCAGCCGGAAGCTCTTGCCCGGGCATGGTTCCGCAAAGTGGACGTGAGTGCGACCCGGTCCGCCCCACAGTTTCGGCGGCTGGCAGCCATCCCGATCGTTCTCACGGCGGCTGCCTCCCTGTTGAGCGGAGTCGAATCGTGGGCGCAGGGCGTTGGGACATTTTTGACGATCGCGACAGCGTTCGGTGTCAGTGCTGCCATCTTGCGCCTGAACAGGCGGCGAATTCTGTGGGTGCGGACGCGAGTTGCGGCTGAGGTGTGTCGTTCGGTCTTGGCTTTCTGGAGCACGCCTACGCCCTACGAAGCGATCGGGCCAGAGGTGGTCCCCGAACTATCCGGCATGCTGATGTCGTTGAATCTCCTCAAAATGCTCGACCGGGGGCACCGTGAGATATCTCTCGAAGACTTCAAGCAGCGATATCGCCAGGAACGCGTGGCGAGCCAGATCGGTTATTTTTCCACCCATGGCGCGCAATCGGCCGCCGAGGCCCGTCAATATCGAGCCGCGATCTGGGCCTCTATCGGATTGGCGGCGGTGTTGAACGTGTGGCTGCTCGGGGGTCCACACGTGAGCAGGAGCTTTGGTCAGGAAGCGTGGAAACAGTGGCTGGCCCTGGGCGCCTCGGTTGCCTTCCAGATCGCGACGGTCGCCGGGGCATTGCTCGCGGTGAATGACTGTGATCGACGGAGGCAACGGTATCGGGAATTGCACCAGCAGCTCAGACACTGGGACGCGCAACTTGAGGCGTTGCGAACCTGGCCAAGCGTGCTGCGTGTTGCTGGACGGATCGAGCGGGCGCTTCTAGCCGAGTTGATCGAGTGGCGATCCCTGATTCGAAATCCAAGGCTGGCGAAGAAATAGATCGATGAAGCGCATTCTCTCGTTGGACGGTGGAGGAATCCGGGGCATCTTCAGCCTCGAAATATTGCTGCGAATCGAAACCCTGCTGCGGGAACACTTCAAGAACCCTAAGCTGATTCTCGCCGACCATTTCGATTTCTTCGCAGGAACCAGCACCGGCGCCATCATTGCCACGGGCCTCAGCTGGGGGATGACAGTTGAAGAAATCGTCGAATTCTACGTGCGGCATGCCACGACCATGTTTCAACACATGCCTTGGTATCGCCCTTTCAAGCGCTTCTTGGTGTCGCGTTACGAGGCGAAACCCCTGTCGGATCTGCTGCGGCGCACTTTATCTGAGGATGGGGAAGGTGAAGTGCCCGCCCTGCTGGATTCCAAGCGCCTGAAGACACTCTTATTGGTGGTGATGAGAAACCACACCACGGGCTCGGCCTGGCCGGTGACCAACAATCCGCTGGCCATGTATAACGACTCCAACCTGCCGGATTGTAATCTGAAAATCCCGCTCTGGAAATTGGTGAGGGCCAGTGCGGCTGCGCCGGTTTTCTTCGATCCCGAAGAAATCACGCTGGGAAACCAGCGTCACGTTTTTGTCGACGGGGCGATTACGCCGTACAACAATCCGGCGCTCGTCGCCGCCTTGACGGCCATCTTGCCTTGCTACCGGCTGGCGTGGGAAACCGGGCCGGACAAGATCCGGTTGATTTCAGTGGGCACGGTCCGCTTTTCCCTGGCCGCGGCGGACAAGAACGCCCGCAACATGTGGGTCGGTTATAACGCCGCGCAAATCCCCGCTGCGCTGATTCAAGGGATCGCCCTCGAGCAAGACTACCTGTGCCGGTGCCTTGGCCAATGCATTCACGGAGAAGAACTGGATTCAGAGATCGGCAATCTGGAAGCGGCCGCGCTTCCCGGGCGGAATTGGTTCAGCTACGTTCGCTACAACCGATCTTACATGGGAAGGGAGGCGGAGGAGTTACTCCAGAAGACCCCGCAACTTGCCCAGCTCGATGCGGTCCACGCGATGCCCATGTTGCGGGAGATCGGCCGCGCCTATGCGCAAGAACACGTCCGACTCGAGCATTTGATCTAGAAGCCTGACGGAAACAGCATTGGTTTCTCCGGATGCCGAGGTTGCAGGACCACATCATCGCCGTCCCTGCCAGGAATGTCTGCGAGAATCGCTCCGTCCAGGTGGTGGACCGCCGAACCTGGTCGGCAAAATGCACGTCGCTCTCTGCGGCGGCGGGTGATTCACCGCTTTTGATTCACAGCCGACCCCTGAACTTGAGATTCGCTTCCATCGAGTGGTTGTTTCGAGGCTGGAACCCGGAATCGGGTTTGGCGAACCAGGGTCGATCCTGATTCAAATCACCCTTGCAACGATCTTCCTGTTGGTCACAACCTCCCGCAGGCATGAACATCACGCTGCCTCTAAGGAGGGTGGAGAGACGACTGGGCTTCCTTGCCGCGGAAATCGCCCGGCTGCGTAAACAAGCTGCCAAGCCTCGCTCCAAGACCAAACCCTCCAACTCTCTGTCCGATTCCGCCCGAGAGGCCCTAGTGGCGTATCTCGCCTTGACGCCAGCGCTGGATGAAGACGCGCTGCTTCAAACGCTCTTGAAGTGCGCCATGCAGGTGGTCGGCGCAGGAGGCGCCGGGTTGACTCTGCTTGATCCCCGGAAGCGGAGGCTCGTTTTTCGGGCAGCTATTGGTGACGGCGCCGAGGGCATCATTGGGCAGGAGGTGCCGCTCAAGGGCTCGCGCCATGGCTTGGCTTTCGCCACGGGCGAGGTGCAGACTGACACCCCGCTGGACTCAGATGTCGAGAAAGCCGCCCGGGCACGTTTTCGTAATGTGCTGGTGGCGCCCCTGCAAATCGCCGGAGAGAGTGTCGGCACGATCAGCGCAGTGAACAAACAGGGGGCCGGTCATTTTAGCGCCGAAGACATGGCGGCCTATAAACAGTTTGCCGACCTGGGAGCGGTGGTCGTGCGCCAGCGTTGTCGCGAACAAGTCTTGCGGCGCGGCCTGGCCGGCGCCAGGCGTCCATCGGTTACTCTGCCGTTGGTCCTGGATCCGGAGGATCTTCAATTGCTCGAGTTGTTCGACTCTGTCACGCGCGTGAGACACGATCATCCGGAGTGGCTGCCGCTGGTGAAGCAGTTCGTCGAAGGCATGGCGCGTTCGGCGTCTTAGGGCCGCACCAGGCAGGCAGCGCCTCCCCCATGAACTTCCCATTGCTCAATCCGAGGCTCAGCCTGAAATGGCTCGCCTGCCATGCCAGCGGCAAGGGAATCGAGGTAGCAGTCATAGACAGCGGCATCGACGCCTCCCATCCGCGGCTGGCTGGGCGCGTCAGCCGGGGCTGCACGGTGGCAAAGAACAACCGGGGCGAAATCGTCATCCGCGAGGTCGAGGCCGGGAAGAATCGTGACAGTTATGGGCATGGCACGGCCGTGGCGGGCATCATTGCCGACCTGGCACCGTCCGTGCGGCTGATAAGCGTGAAAGTCCTCGATGATTACAATTCCTGCACCGGGGACGTGCTCATTGCGGGCCTGCAGTGGGCTCTGGACCAGAACATCCGCCTGCTGAACATGAGCCTGGCGACCTCAAAGCCAGCCTACATTCACAAATTGTTCGCCCTGTGCGAGCGGGCTTACGTGCAAAACTCCATCATTGTCGCCGCCAGGCGCAACTTCGGCGACTTGGGTTGCCCAGCCATGTTTTCTTCCGTACTAAGCGTGGACCGGGAGCAATATGTAGAAAAGCTCCGCGTCCATTACCGCCCGCACAACATGATCGAGTTTGATGCCCGGGGCACGCAAATCAAGGTACTGGCGCCTGGCGGCGGCTACGCCATCCACACCGGCACCAGTTTTGCCACGCCCCATGTCTGCGGCATGGTAGCCTTGCTCCTCGAGCGCTTTCCCCGCCTGACCGCGGTCGAGGCTAAATCGGCCCTCATGGCCTTTTCAGAATCGGCAGCACTGGCCGGGGAAAGCCGCCAACCCGCCAGAACAGTGAATTGATCCGTCAAAGCAAAATGAACGCCGTTCCAGCAATGGCCGACGCGGAGCGAGGCCTCAACAGGCCGAATCTTCAAGAAATACTCGAGCCCCTGGCGGCCAAGGTCCACGAAGCTTGGGTCCATCAGCGGAAGGCGGAGGGGTGGACGTGGGGGAAGGTGTACAGCGGCGATTTGAAGCAGCATCCTTGTTTGGTCGACTACGAGCAACTCCCGGAGAGCGAAAAGGAAGTTGATCGTCGGACGGCCCGGACTTCAATTCAAGGGCTGCTGGACTCGGGCTTTGAGATTCTTCCTCCGAAGCGAACGCAAACCGACGAAGCCCCGCACTTCGCACCGTTTCTCCAGAGGTTGGGGAGCACGGCCGCAATTTCGCTGGCTGAGTTGCGCGACCTTTGGCGCCAGTGCAAGTCCAGTCCCTTTCGCTGTCCGGCCGAGATCCACCTGCGGCTGGGAGAGCGCATGTTGAAGCAAGGCGAGGCCATTTTGGCTTACGACGTGCTTTCGGAGGGCCTCGGTGCCCTGGAGCCTGGAGCGGGGGCGAAAGAGAGCCTCGAACCTCTTCGCGTGCGCGTGAATCAGTTGCTGGCTTTGGCGCTCGCGCAAAGCGGTGCCTCCGAGCGCTCCAAAGGCATCCTGCTCAAACTGTGTGAGCAGGGATTCGCCACCCCCGAGACGCTCGGCCTGTTGGGCCGGGTCTACAAGGATCTCGCTGGAAAGGAAGCCTCGCAAGCAGGGCGCAACCAGTGCCTGGAACAGGCGTTTCAAAGTTACTTCGCCGGTTTTGAAAAGGCCGATTCTGCTTTCAGGCTCCAGGGAAAGGATGCCGACGCGGGGGACGCCGGCTATTGCGGCATCAACGCCGCCACCTTGCAGGTGCTGCGAAACCGAATCGCGGAGGCTCGGGTGCTGGCCCAGCGGGTGAAGCAAATCTGCCTTAACCGGTCGCGTCAGGCGGAGGCAACGGGGGGAAGAGCAGATTACTGGCTGATAGCCACGCTCGCGGAGGCTGAACTCATTGGTGGGCGCTACGCCGAAGCGGAGGTTGCGTATCGCACCGCGATCCAGTTGGTCCGGGGCAACTGGCGGGAGCTGTGTTCCACCCGGCGCCAGGCCCGGCTGTTGGCGGCGCCCCTCGGTTTGGCTCCCGGTTTTGTTGAACAACTCTTCCCGCTGATTTCGATCGCGGTGTTTGCCGCGCCCGCCCTGGCGAGGCTGGCCGCGGAGGGGAAGATGAGCGAATGGGAGCAACGGCAAAAGGAGGAACTCAAACAGCGTCTGGCTGCGGCCGACGTCGTTTGCGGCTATGCCTCGGCGTTGTCTCCGGCAGACCTGCTGTTCATTGAAACCATGCTGGAGACCGGACGCGAAATCAACGTCGTGCTGCCTTGCCCGCGCCAGGTTTGCCGCCGGGTTTTTGAGCCGGTCGCGGCGTGGGCCGCGCGTTTTGACAGCCTCCTTTCCAGAGTGAACCTGGTCACCGAGGACACCCAGCCGAGTTGCCTGGACGAAGGCGTCAACCGGGCGTTTGCGCGTCTGCGCGCCCTGGGCGCCGGGCTCTTGCGGGCGCAGCGATTAGACGCGGCTCTTCAAGTGTGGGGAATGGAGGACGCCCGGTTGCCCGCGGCCTGGCAGAATTCCTCATCAGTATCATCTTCCTTTGCGAGCATCTCTTGCCCGTACGAAACAATCAAGGAGGAGCCCTGGTTCAGCCCGACCGGCCCGGCCCAGCCCGCAAACGGAGCTGTTCGCGAAGAAAACTATGCGATCCGCGCCATGCTTTTTGGAGATGTCAAGGGTTACAGCAAACTGTCAGACGTGGAACTCTTGCGCTTCGCACGCGAGTTCATGCGGAGGGCCGCTGATGTGCTGGGAGGACATTCTGCCCGCATCCTGTCCCGGCGCACCGCCGGTGACGGGCTGTTCCTGGTGTTTGCCGACCTGGAGGTCGCGTCGGCGGTGGCGCTGCAACTGCGCGACATGGTGGCAAGCACCCGATGGGACGAATGCGGGCTGCCGCCAAATCTGGGAATCCGCATCTCGCTGGATGCCGGCCCGGTCTATACCTTTGAAGATCCCGTCACCCAACATGACGAAGTATGCGGCGCGTACGTCAACCGTGCTGCCCGCATCGAGCCGATCACCCCGCCGAACNNTTTCGGTTCGACTATGTGGGTCAAACCGAATTGCCCAAGGGGTTTGGGTTGACTCCACTCTACTGTGTTAACCGGGAAGGCGTATGACCGCCAAAGAATAAGGTCTCCCTATGTTAAGAGGTCTAATGGCATTCTGGAAGAAAGTGAAAACCTCGAGCCGGGCGGTGGTGCTTCTCTGGCTCATGGGCTTGGCCGTGACGGTGCTGCAGTTGGTCCTGCCGGAACAGGTGGGCCGTTTGACCAATCTCTTTCAGGAGCAGGCGCGAGGCGTCAGTTGGTCCCAGATCAATCGGGCGTTGGCGTGGCTGGTCGGCTCGCAGGTGCTCATCGCCCTGTTTAATTATTTCCGCGGCCGGCTCATGGATCGCTTTCGCGACCGCTTGATCCGCGACGCCACCCTGCAAATGTACCGCCGCGTCATTCGCTCCGATGCGGACTTCTTCCGCAACCATGATGCCTCGTCGATCAACTCCCGTGTCTTGGACGACATGCGCAGCGCGGTGACCTTCTGGTTCGATCTCCTGCTCAAAATGCCGCTGATGATCGGTTCCATTCTCGTTTATGGGGCCTTCATGGTTTACACCAACTGGTTCTTCGCCCTGTGCCTGATTCCCTTGTGCTTTTTGAGCGGTTACTTCCTCATCTTTGACAAGCGCATGCAGGCGGTGAATCGGGCGAGCCACAGCGCCTGGGACAACGTGCGGGTTCAGGCCAAAGAATACGTCGGAAGCGTCGAGGAAATCCGGCCTAACAATGCTTTCGGTTATGGTCTGCGACTGCTGGATCGGGCTTTCCAGCGTTATCACGGTGTGATGGATGAGGTTTCGCGGCTCCGATGCCTGTTCAATGTCGCCAGCCCGATCGTCACCACCATCCAAGATAGCGCCTTGTACTGGATTGGCGCCGCCTTGTGCCTCCTCACCTTGAAGTCGGCCAGTCTCTTCGGTCCGGTCACCTGGGGCGATGTCATGAAGTTCATGCTCGTGGCGGGCCTGTTCAAACGGCCGGTCGGAGACCTCAGCGCTGTGCTCCTGGACTGGCGCATGAGCAGTAGCACCCTCGAAGGCGTGCAGGAATTTGAGAACCTCCCCGTGGCCTTTCCCGAAACCGACCTGCCGAGCCCGAATCTGCGGCCGGGAAATGGCATCGGTTACCACCGGGCCGATGTGGTTGCCGCCTCTGGCACCCGCATCCTGAACCAGATCACTCTGCAAATCGGTGAGGGCGAACACGTCGCTTTTGTCGGCCCTGCAGGATGCGGGAAGTCCACCGCCATTCGTTTGTTGTTCAAGGGCAATCAGTCTTCGGGCGGCGAGGTCATCCTGCGCGACCTGAAAGTGGATGAAGTCTCCTTGGACACGCTGGCCCGCGAAGCGGGGGTCGTGCAGCAGAACCCCTTTTTGTTGAACAGCACCCTGCGCGACAACCTGCTTCTGGGCTTGCGCCGGCCCTCCCAGCGCACGTTGCAGGATCAGGGTGGCGAAGTTGACATCGAACCGCTGCCCGACGTGAAGACGTTGGAGGACTTGGACCGGGAGCTGCTCTCGGTGGTCCGGGCCGTCGGTTTGGAGTCGGATGTCCTGCGCAAGGCGCTGGACGCTCCCGTGCCTCCCCGATCGCGGGAAGGCGCTCTGCTCCGCCAGCTTGCCCAAGTCAGGCAAAGGCTCAACGAGAAACTCACCGGGGAGCCGGCGCAGGCGGTCATCCGCTTTGAGCGCAAGACTTATCTCAACCAGGGCACTCTGCGCGACAATCTGCTCTTCGGTTTGCGGGCAAAAGCCGACCCAGCCGCGGATGCTCAGCTCGAGAAGATCCGCCTGCCAGCCTGCTTGGAACAGGCCGGCTTGCTGGAGTCGCTGCTGCAGGTCGGGTTAAGCCGCATCCGCGCCGATGCCCGATTGGCCGCCACCTTGACCCAGCGCACGCAGGAATTGGAGGATCTCCTAAAACTTGAGGACCATGGGGGCGGCAACGGGCCAGGCCATGGTTCGCTGGGGTTGGTCGCGGGAACTGCAAAACCAGCGCTCCGGTCAGCACTGTTGAAAGCAGCCCTGGATGTCGATGCAAGGTTGGGGGCGCAGTTGGCCGGAGCGCCCGATTTCGAGGCGCGGGTGGTCGCCGCGCGCATGGTCTTGCGGGAGCAGGCCGGTAGCGACGGCGGAGAGTACGAGGACTTTCTCACTCCGGGCCGAATCGAAGGGCTGAGCCTGCGGGAATTGCTTTTGCTCGGGCGAGTGGATGAGGGTGTCTTCCGCGCGCCGGAAAAAATCGATCTGATAATCCAGGAATGTCTGGCCGAGCTTGGGCTGCTGTCCGACGCCTTGTCGCTTGGTTTGGATTACCAGGTCGGCGAAAACGGCCGCTTGTTGTCGGGCGGACAAAGGCAGAAGGTCGCCATTGCCCGAATCTTGCTCAAGCGCCCCACGCTCCTCCTGCTGGACGAAGCCACCTCGGCCCTTGATGAGTTGTCCCAGAAGCGGATCGTGGAGCTGATCAGGACCGAATATCGGAACAAGATCGTCGTTTCCATCTCCCATCGGCTGTCCACCATCAAGGACAGCCACCGGATCTTTGTTTTCGACCGTGGCTCGCTGGTGCAGCAAGGCACCTACGCGGAACTGGCCGAGCAGGCCGGCCTGTTCCGTCTCTTGCTGGACCAGCAGGAGGCGGGAGCCGCCCCGGCGATCGTGGCCGCCGCCAAGGCTGGCGCTGCCGCCCCCAGCCCCGACGGCGAGGACTGGAAGCATCAGCTGGCCAGGTGCGCCTTGTTTGCCTCGCTCAAAGCGGACCAAATTGAGATTCTGGCGCGGGTGGCGAAAGTGGTGCGGTGCGACGCGGAGTCGATACTCTTTCGCCGTGGTGACGCCGGAGGCGAATTGTTCGTGGTTCTCAGCGGTCGGGTGGAGTTTTTTGTGGAGGAGACCCTGCCGACGGGAGAACGAAGGGTGACCGTGGAGGGCGAGGCTGGTCCGGGCGACGCTTTCGGAGAAATTGCGGTTTTCTCAGGCGAGGCACGCACATTGGGGGCCCGCGCCCGTGCGGAGTCACGCCTGTGTCTCATCCAAAGGGAAGCCTTGTTGAAGGTGCTCGAATCCAGTCCCGCGATGGCGGTATCGCTGCTGCAGACGCTGGCCAAGCGCATCACGCGCGTGCGCGAGGAACGCTTTGGCGGTCGCGCAAAGTGATTCGCACGCTGGGATTATTTCACTTCGGTCTTCAGCAACTCCCGGAGGCGCGCAAACTCGGGGTGCGTCAGGCCAGCCTTCTCCAGGTCGTCAAAATCCTTCAAGACGACCTGCTCCCAGGAGCGCTTTGATTGGGCGTCCACCACCTCGCCCCGGTGCCCGCGGTAGATTTGTTCCGCCTCCCGGATCTGCCCAAGAAACAAATAGGCGTGCGCCCGTTTTGCCAGCAGCGACAGGTAGGCCGGGTCCAGCGCCAGGCCCGCCTCGGAAGCGGCCAGCACCCCGGCAAAATCCCGCGCAAAAAGTTCATACCGCGAAAGCGCAAACCAAGCTTCCGCGGTTTGCCGGCGGCCATCATCCCCCGCCACTTTCTGGGCCACCGCCAAGGCCTTTTGCTGGTTGGTAATCGCCTCGGCATATTTGCCCTGGCAATACAGCGTGTAGGCCAGGCGCTGGCGGGTCCTGAATGTCTCGGCGGCCTCACTCCCGTAGAGATGCTCCTGCGAGGCGAGC
The DNA here is from genome assembly GCA_003153035.1 of Opitutia bacterium. Lineage (GTDB taxonomy): Bacteria > Verrucomicrobiota > Verrucomicrobiia > Opitutales > Opitutaceae > Fen-1467. The sequence goes on along the minus strand of PMBT01000084.1, from coordinate 11,343 downwards.
AGGGGGCGAAACTCCTCCTCGCTCTCCGCGAGCTTCCCTTGGGAGAGGAGGACGAGGGCAAGATGTTGCCGCGTGCCGAGGGTGTCGGGATGTTCCGGCCCCAGGACACGCTCCTGGATCGCCAGCACCCTGCGGTCTTCCCTCTCCGCCTCCGCATGATTGCCTTCCTGCTCCAATACATACGCCAGGTTGTCGCGACTCGTCAGCGTGTCCGGATGTTCCGGCCCGAGGACGCGTTCCCGGATGGCCAGCACCGCCCGATGCTCCTTTTCCGCCTCGGCATATCGGCCCAAGTCATCCAGCACCGTCGCCAGATCGTTCCGACACCTTAGCGTGTCCGGATGCTCCGGCCCGGAGACGCGTTCGCGCACCGCCAGCACCGCCCGCTGCTCTTTCTCCGCTTCCGCATACCGCCCCTCCCGCTGCAGCAAGACGCCCAGAATATGCCTGCTGGTCAGCGTATCAGGATCCTCCGGACCAAGCAGTCGCTCGTGCGCCGCCAGCACCGTTCGGTTCTCGTTCTCTGCTTCGGCCAGCCGCCCCGAATCCGCCAGCACCACCGCCAGGTTGTTGCGGCTCACGAGCGTCTCGTAAACCTCCGCGCCCAACAGGCGCTCCCGAACTGCCAGCACCTCGCGATATTCTTTCTCCGCTTCGGCGTACCGGCCTTGCCGCTCCAATGCTGAAGCCAGGTTGTTCCGGCTGTAAAGCGTTTCCAGGGTCTCCGAGCCGGACCACCGCAAGCGTTCGTTCACATCCGCCCTCGCAACGGCCTCCGCCTCCCGGTAATTGCCCTGTTCATAAAGCATGCGCCCAATGCTGAACTGAACGTCCGCCCACTCAGCCGGATTGCGTTGGCGATCCGTCAGTTTCTCCGCCTCCCGGAGGTGGCGCAGCGCATCGGCGTACTCCACCCGCTTTAGCGAGACCCAGCCGGCCAGTTTGAACGCCTTGATCGCGTCGGAGACCCGGGGCGGGTTGGCCCGTTGCGCCTCCGCCGCAGCCTGCAACGCCAACCGTTCCGCCTCTGAATAATCCCCGGCTACAAACGCAGCGTTCGCCCGCTCGAATGTCCCGACATCCGGTGAACGCTGCAATTCCCTGGCGCGCCGCGGCAACTCCTCCCGCAGGGCCTTCTGATCCACACCGTATTCCTTCGAAAGTTCCGCATAGGTGGCCGCTTCCACGGCCGCTCCGCTTCGCCCCGCCCTCTCCTGGCGGGCCTGCACTTCCGCAAACTGCATCACCATCGCGACCTGGCTCGCCATCCGCCGCTGCTGCACCACCAACCAGCCCCCCATTGCCGCGATCAGCACCAACAACGCCGCCACCCCCGCCGCCCATAGCTTGGCTCCGCGCCTCAACCGTGTAAGATCGTTGCGGAGTTTGAGCACATCTGCCTCCAGCGCCTCCAGGCTGTTGAGCGGATGAAACAAATGCGAATCCGCCTGTAACCGCCGGCGGTAAGCAGCCTGCAGTTCCCGCAACTCCTCCGCTTCGGGCTCCGCTCGTTCAGGCGGAAAACTCTCGTCGAGCATCAGATACCAGACCCTCTTCCCGCGTTGCCGCGCGTAGAGCGCCTCGTATTGGGTGTAGCTGACCCGCCCGAACTGCTCATCCGGCGTCGTCGGCTCCGCTCCGTACCGTTGACCCACCAATTGGACCACCCCCTTGCAGCCGTCAATCTGGCGCCTCAGCATCGCCCGCAAGTCACCATGTTCGGTGCCGAAAATGTCCTGCCACACCGGTTCGTAACCGAGGAACTGCAGGGTGTTGGACACCAACTGCCGGGCGCCTTTCAGTTCCTTGCTGACAGCCGAAACAAAAATGGTCGGGCGTGACGTCATCGCCGTTCCTTCTATGGTCGCCGCCGCCGTGCGGCAAACCTGATAATTTCGCTCCCGGTGAAGCCTCAGTTACGAAGGGGGCGCAGGTCCCGGAACCGCTTATTGTAGCCCTTTGTGCACACTTCGCACGCGAGTGGGTCTTTCGCCATCAGGTCTCCTGTCTCCGTCAGCGCCGAGGCCCGGCACCCCATACCGCACTCCTTGAATAGCTCGCAGACGGCGCACTCGGGGTTCCTGGCGAACAGGTCCTTCTTCTTCATGTCCGCGATCTGGCGCAGAAAGGATTGGGTCCACACCTTCGACAGGTCTTCACTCAACAGGTTCGGCATCCGCTCCTGCACGATGCTGTCCACGTAGCCGGGACACGGGACCAACGTGCCGTCAGGGAGCACGTTGGGCTGCTCCCGACAAGCGGCGCAATCGTAGCTCTCTGGTGTATATCTCGGCGTGTCGGGTGTCTCCGCCGGCCGTTTCAGGTCGACCGTGCCCGCGCGGAATCCCCTTCTTCCACGATCGGCGCCAGACTTTCCTTCGATCCCTTTGAGGCGCAAACCGGTCCCAGGTTTCGGCGGCGTGCGGCCATTGAAAAAGCCACAAAGTTGGACGGAGAACGGCTCGCCATCTCTGATCCAACGCTCCGCCAACGGCACGAACGCCTTCGCCTGCTCGTCCAGTGGCGTGGCGCTGGTCGTCCCCCGCCAATTCCCCGTGGCTTGCGGGGCCGAGACGCGCCACGCCTGGATGTCCAGCCTTTTCATCAACTCGTAGGTGTCGGCCAAACCGGCGACGTTGAACTTGTCAATCGCGGTGGCGACCACCACCGGAAAACCGGCGGCGCGCAGCCGCCGAATGGCGTCGATCGCGCCCTGTTCGCTTCCCTTTACCCCCCGCATGCGGTCGTGGGTGCCCACCCCGTCAAGGCTGATCTGGAAGGCCGGTCTGAAACCGATCCTCCGGATGCCCTCCAAATGCTGGTCGGTCATGAGCAGGCCGTTGGAAAAGATCTGGCTGAGCCGGATCTTTTTCTGCGCCAGCAACTGGATGATGTCCAGCAGGTCCGGTCTCAAGAACGGCTCGCCGCCGGTCAACGAAACCTCGAGGACGTTGGCCCGCTCGAACTGCTCGACCAGCCCGGCCATCGCCTCAAACGGGAGCTGGCCGTATCGCCCGCTGGGCGCTTCCATGTAGCAGTGCCGGCATTTCAAGTCGCACCGGCCCGTCACGCACCAATGGATTCCCGTCAGCCGCGGGTTATCCGCCTTCCGGTACCGCTGCCAGGGCTCGATGGCGTCCCCCTCCTGGCATTCCTCTGCGATCCCCTGCGCAATCAGCAGGTCGAGCATTCCGAGGTGCTTGGGGAGAAACGCAAACGAATCGAAGTCGGTCTGGCCGTCGCACGACTCGGCCACGTAAAAGCCCAGGTTCTTCAGCTCGCGCTGGTCGCCGTTCTTCCAGTTGATGAGCGTCAGGGGCATGTCGCTCCAGCCACGGAGCATCCAGTCCTTTTTCAGTCTCGCATACTTTCCTGACGCAACGGGGCCATCAATACCAACAGAGTTGTTATCACGCATATGCCAGTTCGTGTTACTTGAGGGATTGTCGCAGCAGCGCAACAATATCCGTATGCCCGTGTTCTTCGGCGCATTGGACGGGAGTGAGGCCCTTCTCATTCTTCGCGGTTACGTCGGCTCCTTTGCTCACGAGCAGTTCCACGACCTCTTTGGAGCTGTATTCAACTGCCTCATGTAGCGGTGTTCGCCCGGATTTTGTCTTGGCATTCACTTCGGCGCCCTTGGCCAGCAGCAATTCCACGGCGCCCTTCCCGTCCTTCGATCGAGAAGCCGCACGATGCAGCGGGGTGCAACCATCGTCGTCCCTGGCGTTGACCTCGGCGCCTTTGGCCAAAAGCAATTCCATAACATGGTTATCCTCGCCCCGACAAAGAGCCGCGTCGTGCAAGGCGGTCTCCCCCCGCGCATCTTTAGCTTTGACGTCGGCGCCGTTGGCCAGAAGCAGTTCCACGACGGCCGCGGACCCCTCCATAGCCGCGTCTTGCAGTGGCGTGCCCCCATACTTGTTCTTGGCGTTGACCTCAGCGCCTTTCGCCAGAAGCAGCGCCACCACGTCCTCGCGCATATGAGAAGCCGCCTCGTGCAATGCCGTTTCCGCATTATGGTCCTTGGCGCCAACGTCGGCGCCCTTGGCCAGAAGCAACTCTACGATGTCCTTGTACCCCTTCTCGGCTGCCTTGTGCAGCGGGGTTGACCCATTCACTTCCTTGGCGTTGACGTCGGCGCCTTGGGCCAGAAGCAGTTCCGCGACGTCCTTGTGCCCATTGTCAGCTGCTTGGTGCAGCGGGGTCGTTCCGTACTCGTTCCTAGCGTTGGCCAGCTTGGGATTGGAGGCGAGCAAGGCCCTGACCTCCTCAATGCGACCTGCCCGGGCGGCGTCGTGGATGTTCTCCGAAACTGAAATTGCGCGGGTGTCGGCGCCCTTGACCAGCAGAAGTTCCACGACCTCCGGGTGCCCACGAGCTGCGGCCATCTGCGCGGGCGTCTTCCCATCCTTGTTCTTGGCGTCAATCTCGGCTCCGCCGGCCAGCAACAGCCCCGCGAGGTCCTTGTACCCACCAGCGGCCACCTTGTGCAACGGCGTGTCCTCATCCTCGTTCTTGGCATTGACGTCGGCCCCCTTCGCCAAGAACAGCTCTGCGACGTCCTTGTATCCACCCATAGCCGCCTTGTGCAACGGCGTGTCTCCGGTCCCGTTCTTGGCGTTGACCTCGGCGCCTCGGCCCAAGAACAACTCGGCAACGTCCTTGTCCCCGCCAACGGCCGCCAGGTGCAACGGCGTGTCCCCGGTCCCATTCCTCGCGTTGACCGCGGCGCCTTCGGCGACCAGAAGCTGCAGGACTTCCATGGCTCTGCTTTGAGCCTCTTCAACTTTGGAGCGACGCTCCCTTACCATGTACCGGTTCCCTTCCTGCTCCGTGTCGAAGGGGACGTCGTGCCATTCCTCATCCAGTGCCGCGAGTTGCTTGTGCCAATTCCCCGCCGCCGCCAGGTGCAACGGCGTGTCTCCGGCCCCATTCCTGGCGTTGATGTCGGCGCCTCTGGCCAGCAGCAGCTCGATGGCGTCCTTTTGCGATTTGCCGACCGCCTCGTGCAACGGCGTGTCCCCGTCCTTGTTCTTGGCGTTGATCTCGGCCCCCTTCGCCAGCAGCAGTTTCATGGCGTCCGTTCGCGCGCCCCGAACCGCCTCGTGCAACGGCGTGTCCCCGTCCTTGTCCTTGGCGTTGACCTCGGCGCCTTTGGCCAAGAGCAGTTCCACGGCGTGCGTTTGCGATGACCTAGCCGCATTGTGCAACGGCGTGTTCCCGTTCTTGCTCTTGACGTTGACCTGGGCGCCTCGCGCCAGCAGCAGTTCAACCATGTGGGCATCCCAAGCCGCCTCGTGCATCGGCGTTGCTCCATTGAAGTTCGCGACGTTGACCTTCGCTCCATGCTCAAGCAGCAGCGCTACGACCTCCGCGGACCCCTTCGAGGTCGCCATGTACAACGGCGTCTCCCCATCCTTGTTCTCGACGTAGACCTCGGCACCGCGGTCCAAGAGCAGTGCAGCAACATCCGCTTGCTTGAGCTGCGCCGCCCGGTGCAACGGCGTGGTCCCATCTTCGGTCTTTGCGTTAACGTCGGCGCCATTGGCCAACAGCAGTTCCGCAACTTCCTTGTGCCCCCCATCCGCCGCCTCGTGCAGCGGCGTTTCGCCGCTCTTGTTCTTGGCGCTCGCGTCGGCGCCTTTGTCCAGCAGCAGCTCTACGACAAACCTCGACCCGTTCTGAGCCGCCAGGTGCAGCGGCGTTTCGCCGCTCTTGCTTCTGGCGCTTACGTCAGCGCCTTTGCCCAGCAGCAGTTCCACCACCTCCTTGAACCCGCCATGGGCTGCCTCGTGCAACGGCGTCTCCTCATTCGAGCTCCGGTCGTTCACCAACTTGGGATTTAAGTCGAGCCAGGCGCCAACCTCCGAAATGAATCCAGCCCTCACCGCATCGTGGAAATACCCCCATTTCTTGGGATTGGCGTCCGCTCCTTTGGACAGAAGCAGCTCAGCGACGTCCTTGCGCCCTTGATCATACGCCATCACAAATGGCGACTCCCCTTTGTGGTTTCTTGCGTTGAGAGCGGCGCCTTTCGCCAGCAGCAGCTCAGCGACGTCTTCGTGCCCATGGTAGGCCGCCTTATGCAGCGGCGTGTCCCCAAAAACGTCCGCGGCGTTGACCTCGGCCCCCTTGGCCAGAAGCAGTCCCACGACGTCCTTCTTTCCTTCCTCAGCCGCCTGATGCAACGGCGTGTACCCGAACTCGTTCGTTACGTTGACCGCGGCGCCCTTGGACAGCACCAATTGCGCGATATCCATGCGCCCATGCCAGGCCGCCTGGTGCAACGGTGTTTCCCCGGACCGATTCTTGGCGTTCGCATCGGCGCCATTGGCTAGAAGCAGCTCGGCGATGTCCTTTTGCCCCTGCTCCGCCGCCTCGTACAACAAAGTGTTCCCACGATCCAGGTCCTGGGCGTTGACGTTCGCGCCTTTGGCTAGAAGCAGCTCCACGATGTCCTTCGGCCAGTGCCAATGGGCCTCCTGCAAAGGCGTTCGCCCACGATCACTCTTGGCATTAATGTCGGCCCCATTGGCCAGAAGGAGCTCCACGATGTCCTTATTCCCCCGGCCAACCGCCTCGTACAACGGCGTTATCCCATGGTCCGCCTTAGCGTTGACGTCGGCCCCTCTGGCGAGAAGGAGCTCCACGACTTCCTTCCACCCATACTCAGCCGCCTCGTGCAGCGGAGTGTAGTTCAGTTTTCGTTGGTCTTTGGCGTTCGCCAACTGGGGATTTGCGTCGAGCAAGGCCTTGACCTTCTCGACGTCGCCCGCTTCGGCCGCGTCATGGATTTCGCCAGCGCCAGCCGTGCCGGGCCAGGCCAACAGCGCCCCAAATAACAGACAGGACGCAATCGAGGATCGGCCCAACCGCCGATGCCCTCCTGCCTTCACGTCCTCACCTCGTCGGGCTCGAGGGCTACCGAAACACCCCTCCGCTATAGCCCAGCTTCGCCGTTGGTTCCATCCTGAAATGGCGCGGCGTGCGGGGCGAAAAAGCCCCACACGCCACCCACGATGCCAAGAGCCACGGCATCCAGACATCCAACAATCAATAGTACGAATATCCGATGCAGCTCCAATTCTGCGCGGTGCAATAATTATACGTGCCGCCACTGCAATCCATCCACTGGCCGCTGACCTCGCTCAGTTCGGCCTTCGCCGGCTTCTTCGCCTTCGCCCCGCGCGCCCCAGCCAAGTCCTTGGCCGTGAACTTGAATCCTGCTGCCGCTGCGATCTTGGCCACCGCTGTTGAGGCGTTGTCTTTGCTTTCCTTGGTTTCCTTCAGCGTCTTCTGGTGCAAAGCCTTCAGCTTCGCCTGCAGGGATTTGTCCTGCGCGACCTTCTCAAAGAATGCATCTACACTTTTTGCTGACATGATTTTGGTCCTTTCCAACTGAGAGGAATTCGGTTTGCGGAGGGGGTTAGAAGAGGGAATCAACTGGCGGCGCAAACCGCCTGTTCCCCTCTCGACTCGCCTGCAGCCAGCATCGGATTTCGTCCGATGCAGCCACTCGTGGATCGAGTCTGCCTACGCCTCGAATTCCGTTTTTCACTATGGAGGTATTTTGCGCTGGAGCCGCCAAACGTGTCAACCCAGGACTATTCCACAATCCGCACTTGTTTGTATCCACCCGGGCAAACGGATGTATCCATAGTTCGATTACTGTGAATGGCCACCCTGGGCGATCGAGGGTTCCGGCGTCATCGGACGGAGCGGAGGGCCAGGCGGTGGCAGGTTTGCCGCGATCAACGGTCGCGCTGAGTCGCCATCGAGGGGGGCCAGTCGCTCATGCCCGCCCCGGTGCGGCTCCTGCGCGTCCGCTGCCATGAAAGAGCCGATCAATCCGAACGCCGCCCAACCAAGCAGCCGTTGCCGCGTGCACCACCGGCGCACCGTTTTGCCCAGGGCAACGCCGGGGATGGTCTGGCCAAAGTCGAGGGAATCCGAAGCAGACATCGGATCAGCGAAAGGGAGATCGGCGAACGCGCGTCGGGAGCGGGCCCCCCCGGACCGGGCGCACGCGAGTTGGGTGGCAAATGCTACGGACGCACGCGCGCCCGCAGCCCGGGGACCCAATTCGGCCGAGTCGGTTTCGCCCGCAAGAGAGTTGACCTCGTCCAGTCGCGGCGTTTTTTTGTCGAGGTAAAGGGGGATCTGCCCGCAAACGTAGTTTGGTTCAACCACCTTTTCGGCTGACTACACCATCGTCCCGCGTCCTACCACCGGTGAATGCAGGCCATGATTATGGAGCGGCGGTTCTGCGGGCTCAGCGGTGGATCATGTTGCTTTTCTCCATCGCGTTCGTCTGCCTCTGGTGCGCATCCGGCGAGTGGAGGACTTCGCTGTGGACACTTCCGTACCTCGCCAGCTTGTTCGTTGCCCTCTGGCTTGCGCACCTTGCCTCGGCTAATTCCCTGGAAGAGGGCAAGCGCCATCCTTGGGCCGTATTTTGGAGGAATGGCTTTGCGCCGCGGAAATACTTTGCCGAAAAGGGCGAGAGGCTCCGCTGGCTTCCGGCAGCGACCCTGCTGGCGGGCTTCGCCGCCTCCTGCCTCTGGTTCCTGCTCAGTAGAGAGGATTGACAGGAGCAGGCCGCACCTTTGGCCCGGCGCCGACTTCGCCCAACCCGCCCCCAGACAACGTTCCGCCGCTGGTCTATGATTGAATCCGGAGTTCGGCAGTCGGATCTGCCGGCACCTACCCTTCTGGTCCGTTAGTGGGCAGCTAAATTTCTGCCCCGGACCCCGCGCAGGCAATTGACACGCCCCGTCAGCACCGCTAGTTTCGATGATCGTTGCGCCACGCCTGGAATCGCCCTCCTCATCGTTTTCCATTGCGGTGCTCCCCGTTCCCCTTAAACCCCGTTCCCTTCGGACCCGCCTCCAAGCTGCGGCCCGAATCTAGTTCCCTTTCAGTCGAATCCAGTTTCTGATCAGTTCCTCTTCCTCCTCTTTTGGAGTCACAAACGCATGAAATCGTTACTTCGGATTGGTGCGGTCATCTTAATCCTTGCCGGAATCGGCATGTTGGCGGCTGGGGCATTTTCGGGCGCATCGCCGGGCAAGCTCGCCTGGGATCCGCCTGTCGTCCGCAAGACCCTCATGAGTTTTGCCTACAAGGTCTACGCCAACCCCGAGGTCGCCGATGGCCGTTACTTCCTNNGTACAGGTCTTCTATCCGAAGTTCACGGACAAGGTCTCGCGACTCGCCAACCAGACCACGGCCACGCTCGAGATCAAGCTGCAGTGGCGCGAGCGGGAGGGTGGCCCGCTCAAGGAGGAGGTTCTGCGCGACAACTTCACGCTGCTCGGCGTGAACGAGGTGCAGTACAGCGACCTGCCCAACGAGGATATCGCGACGTGGTACGACAGCTGGACGCTCGCGCAATTTGTCGTGTGCATGGTCACGCCCAACGATCCGGTGGTGAAGGAATACGCCGCGGCGATCACCGAGCGCACCGGCGGCAGCATGGCCGGGGCCACTCGCAGCCCGCAGGATGTGGTCGAATTGATGAAGGCGACCTACGAATACATGGTCGCCACGGGCCTGCGCTACGCCGGAGCGAAAGGCGTGCCGGAAAAGATCGGCGGGGAGTCCAAGCTGGTGCAGACCGTCCGCCTGCCCCGCGACGTCATCCTGTCGAACAACGGCCTGTGCATCGAACTCGCGATCCTCTGGGCATCGATCATGGACCAGCTGGGTTGCGAATCATACATCGTGATGCTTCCGGGCCATGCCTTCACGATCGTGATGGCCGAGGGGCAGATGTTTCCCATCGAGTGCACGGCGATCACGCCCAAAGCCGTCGGCAGCGANNTACGCGTCGCCCGAGTTGCCGGACATCGACATCGAGAAAATCAAGAACATCCTTGCCGGGCGCAACCGTTCCGCAGCGCGGACGCCGGTGCAGACAGTCGCGCCACAAGGGCAGGAGCAATCGGCGCCCGCGGCGGGCCTGGCGCAGTACGTCCACCCCCGTGGCTTGATCTCGTTCGGTTATCCTCAGAACTGGCAGATGGGCCAACCGGTCCCGCAGATCGGGAACACGTTTTACGCCGGCGACATGAACTCGAAGGCCAGCGTGCAGCTTTATGAAGTTCCCAACGTCAACGACCCGAGAACCGCGATGAATTTGATCACGCAGGCCATCGGTCGGCGCGGCGCGCGGGTGTCGGTGACAGACTCCGAGGCGCAGGGGAACGTCTATTTCTTCCAGGGAAACACCGCGGGACCAGGCGGTTATTTTCAATGGATCGGCGTTTTTCGGGCCGTGCCCGGCGGCGTGATTGGCATCACCCTCGGATGCCCGCAAGCCAACTTCGAAGCCAATCGCGCATTGTTCAACCAGATCATCGGAACCGTGAACTTCCAATAATGAACTCCCTTCAACGATTTCTTTTCGGGTTGGTGGTTGCGGCCGGATTCTGCGTCGCCGTCCTGGGGGCGCACGCGGCGGACACCATGCAGATCGACAAATCCTTCGTGTTGGACAAACACGGCGACGGCCAGCTTACGGTCACATTCCATCTTTCGGCCAGCCAGTGGACCGTCTGGAAGCAACAATATGGCGATCGTCCCGACGTGCTCTGGCGCGATATGAAGCAGCAATTGGCGAACATGGAGCTCGGTGACTTCGACCTGAAGAAAGACGACATCGCGCGGAGTGCGACGATGAGGATTTCTTTTCGCGGCGGGCCGCGTTTGCGCAGCGATGGGGGGAGTGAGATCGGCGTGCCCAAGGACATGAAGAAGATCTCCGACAGTGGTCGGGAGTGGATTTTCAACGCAGTCTCGCAGGAGAACTCGTATGCCCCGATCGTTAATCAGACAATTCACGTGACCCTGCCGGCCGAGGCCAGGAACGCCCGCCTCAACCAGCCGGGCACAGCGTTTCAAGCGCTCGTCTACGATATACCGGCGGCCACAGGCGGCGGCAAGGCGCTGCTCTTTACCGGCCTCGGCGCACTGGTCATCGGCCTCGTGCTGGGCGCCGCAGGGTTTCTGCCAGGGAAAAAATCAGCAACCTGATCGGCGGCAAAGCCGGACGGGGCGTTGACCCGCCCTGCAGATTTCCCGGACGCGTCCGGCCAACGGGGCAGATCAAACTCCCCGCTGCGGCCCGCAGCCAGTTTCCGATCAGTCGCCGGCCGGTGTCACGCTAGCCGATCTGCTGTCCCAAGCCGCCGCCTCGGCGGCCGTTTGCTATGCTGGGTGTAATGCCCGCCTCCGCCAAGCCTATGGCGCGCAGCCTTCGCCTGGGTTCTGCCGGAAGGCACCGTGCCCGCGACGATCCTAGCCAGCTAACGGATGGCCTGCCAGCCGTCCTGTCCGCCA
>PMBT01000009.1 GCA_003153035.1 Opitutia bacterium | reverse complement strand
CGATTCAGCTCGTGTCACTCACTAGAGCATTTTCGAGTTAACTAGTCCCGTATTGGGCGTGACGAAAGAAGCCTTGGCAGTGATCGGGATGGAAGCAGGAGAGGCTGCGTGCGACGGCGGGCTGGAGGGTCTCGAGGGTTCGTGCCGCCTCGTGACGCAGGTGGCTCTTTAGTTTGGCGAAGGCCATCTCGATGGGGTTGAGGTCAGGGCTGTAGGGAGGCAAGAAGCGCACGGTCGCTCCGCAGGCCTTGATCAGTCGGGTCACTACTGGGGTTTTGTGGATGCAGAGGTTATCCATGATGACCTCGTCGCCTTCCTGGAGCTGGGGACAGAGCACCTGACCGACGTAGGCGGCAAAGACCTCCATGTTGGCGGACCCCTCGATCAGGAACGGAGCGTCGATGCGGTCGTGGCGCAGGGCGGCGATAAAGGTCGACGTGGCCCAATGTCCCTGAGGCACGGCCCCGAGGCAGCGCTGGCCCCGGCGGCTCCAGCCATCCAGGCGGGCCATCTTGGTGTTGAGGGCCGTCTCGTCGATGAAGACCAGGCGCCGGAGATCCCACTGCGGCTGCTCCCGACGCCAGAGCTGGCGCGCGGCCGCTACGTCAGGCCGGTCCTGTTCGGCGGCGTGCGTCGTTTTTTTTAGAGCTGAGCCCGAGGCGCCGCAATTGGTGCCAGAGGGCGTTGACCCCAATCGTTATGCCCAGCTCCGTCTGGCAGCGTTCCTTTAGCTCGACCAGGCTGATATCCGCCTTGCGGCTGATCCAGCGGTCGATCGTACGGCCGTAGGGCGCCAACCTCGAGCGTCGGTAGCCTCCGATCTGCTTTGGCCGCCAGTGCCCGTGACGCGCATACTGCCCTACCAGCCGCGCCACCGTCCGCCGGCTTACCCGAAAACGTTCGCTGACTTCCACCGACCCGGCTCCTGCCTGGCGAGCCTCGATGATCCGACGCCGCAAATCCTCACTCAACGGTCTCATGGTTTGCCTCCATGGACCGGCACCGTATCACGAAAACCGCTATGTGCCTATCTAAATCGCAAACGCTCTAGATAAACAAAGGTCGTCCCGAGCAACTCGGCCGGCAGCCGCCAGTGCCGTGCTCCCCACAGGTAGGTGCGGCGCCAAGCGACCGCTCAAAAGTCTCCAGAAGGGGCGGGAAGAGCTGCACAGCCAGATTCACGGTGTTCGGCTCCGAGGTGGGCAAGCGCTGGATCCGCGCCTAGAGGCCGCTGTCGTTGGCGATCGCCAAACACGAATCGATAGTCTGCGTCTCGGCAGCCGCCAGGCCAGGGTGCTTGAGGTAGAGAATTTCGCTCATAGCAGCTCCTTAGACTCGAGCACTTCCATGGTGGCGGTGAAGGGGGTGATGAATGCCTCGCTAAGCTCGTAGCGGTGGACGATGGCCGCATCCGGAAGACCGGACGGCCCCGGGAGCAGCGGGAAAGGCTTACCGGGCTCGGCGGCGTCCCACGCCCTTCGGGCGGTGTCCAGCAAATCACCCAGCATACCCTCGAACCGAGGCGCGTCGTTCATAGCCGAACGTTTGGCCGATCGAAGCGCGGGCAGAATCTGGCTGAACACTCCGTCGGTAATCACCCACTCGGCGACCGCGCTGTCGTTCCGGCGCCGGATGAAGTAGACGCAGATGTTGCTCAGCGGCCACCAGCTCTCGAGAAGCGTGTAGGGATCATCACAACGCGGCAGGATCTCGGGGTGAGCCACGAGGTAGCCGATGATCTCCGGATTGCGGGTGGTAGCGTGCCGAACGAGATCAGTCCATCCGAGTTCGGAGTGGAGGCGAAAAGAGAGAGGAAAGCAGGCCAGCGGTCGAGAGTTCATGGTGAATTGCGGCACCAATAGATAGCGGTGCACGCCTCAGCCCACATACGCGCGACGCTCTCAAAATTTCTTATAATCCGCTGCGCAATCCACCGATCTTCCAGCCCTGAAATTAGCAATTCTGTTTCAAGAGGAACGCAGCGTGCGCAGTCGTTACCACCTCAGTAGTCCTGGCAATCTTCAGCACACGCGGACCAATCCGCCGGAACTAACCACCGGCAAACGCCCTCTTCGCGGCCGCCCGCTCCGGGTGCTCGAATGCCTCGGCGAATGCCTCCAATTCTTTGGCCGTCATGCCCAGAGTTAGCCCGACCTTGCGCCAACCGCCGACAGCTCGATCGACCTCGCGCAGAATCGCTCGCGCCCGTGCGGGCCGAATCTTGAAATAGGCAATTACCGACATCAGCGCTGCAATCGTCGCCTCGGGCCCGGTGTCCGGCGAAATCCAGGTCTTGAGTTCCCGGGTCCGATCCGGGAACGGATTGATATCAAATGCCGGCGACAACCGCCACAGGCCATGGTCAGCATGCAGGAAGCCATGATTGTGAAGGTGGTCGTCAAAATTGCTGATCAGGATGGAAAACGCCATCCGGCGCCAGAGTTCCTCAACGTCCTCTTGCACCGCTGCCCCATGTTGGCGGAGCGCATCCACAATCTCGGTGTAGGCATGCTCAGCGGAATCGGTGGCTTCTACACCGAGCAGAGTCGCCGCTGATACATACATCAGCCGCTCGCCATTGGCCGCGCGATCAAATCGCCGCACGACTGTCACCGGCACCCCGTCACTGTCCACCAGCTGGGTGTCAGCCGCATGGATGCCAGCAGCCGTTGCCAGCTGCATGGCCAGGACCTCGCCCTTGGTCACGGCCCGCTCGTCCTGCACGCTGGGGAACTTGCCGAGCGCGAGCCGGCTTCCGGCGTCAACAATCGTGCATTTCGGGCGCAGTCCGCCCAGGGACGTGCCGCGGCCCCGGAGGTAGGCAAGGTCTGCCGCCGTTTCCTCTTCCAACTCCACGGCCCGGCTGGCGCTGATCAAGTGGCCCAGCTCAAGAATTGGCGGTGCCGTGCGCCGGCCCGGCTCGGCAGCCCGGCAGAGGACGCCGGCCTCGTCCCGAAAGCGCAAAGCCCCAACCCGGCTCGTATCGTCAACGGTGAGGAGAAAATCCATGGCATTGAGCGGCGCCGGATCGACCGCCCTGCCCGCTTTGCGATCACTCTGACGCCGTTTGGCGTGGTCGCGTTGAATGACCCGCCGACCCCAACCGTCCGGCTCGGTATCGGCGAAGGCCGCATGAAAAATCGAGCCCTGCGCGACCTTGCGGTGAAATTGCGGACCAACCACCAGCGGCAGCCCCGGCTCTAAGGCAAAGCCATCCTTGGCCGCCAGCCATTCGTCAGAATAGGTGAAGGCGGCACTCTCACGCGCTCCCCGCACGTCGTAGTGGAGGGTGCCGACCGGGCGGGCCTCGTCTCCCAACAGGACCTGGATTGTGCGTTTCATCGCGATGTGGGAGCGCGCTTTACCCGGACCCGCTGGGGCAGGCGCTCCTCATCTTGCAAGAGCCCGACATCGTCCCGGCGGACATCGACCAGTTCTCCGAGCGCGCCCCCGAAACCAAGCACGTAGAGCGCCATAGCGTAGGTGCCCAAAGAAGCCTTGGGGTCACCCGACTCGATCCGCCGGTAGGTGTTGAAGGCCACGCCCGTGCGCTCGGCCATCATCCTGACGGTCAAATGGCGTTTGCGCCGGGCGACCGCGAGGTCCGCCCCTAGCTTGGTTAGGGACTTGGCCACCACAGGCGGTAAAATATCAGGGGACGATGATTTCATTTAAGACGCAATGTAAGTAGTCTCAAACCGACTTAAGACGCCACACAGTGAGTCTTATTCTTGGTGGAAGTCCAGCCGTTTTGCTCGAACCGCATGGGACCCCTTCAACCCAATGACCGCGTAGGGGATGCCAAGGTCCTACCTGGAGTGTTGATGGCAAGGGTAGACCCCGGGGCTCCAAATCAGGCCGCGTTGCTATTCCTGGGGATGAACGCTTATCCCTCCCCGATTGGTCCTGCCCGGATGGACGACCATGGTTACTGGCGCATCTGCATTCGCGTCAAGGACGGCTGCTGGAAGATCCGCTATCTGCACCGCCTGATCTACGAGCAGGCGCATGGCCCGATCCCGCGCGACCACGACATCCATCACTGCGACGGGGACAAGGGCAACTGCAGCCTGAGTAACCTCAGGCCTCAGGTGCC
>PMBT01000018.1 GCA_003153035.1 Opitutia bacterium | reverse complement strand
ATGCGCGGAATCCACGACTCTGCCATGGTCGGCCCGAAATCAGATGCGGAACGGATTCGCACCCTGGAGCAGATCTTCGCCGACCAGCGAAGACTCCTGGCAAAACGGGTGAATCCCGACCTCTCCCAGGTCCCCCAGGCGTTCACTCCCTACAAGGAAGTGCTCGGTCTTTATAACGCCGGCCTGCGGGTGCCCGCCGACGTGACCCTCGTCTGGCCGGACGACAATTTCGGCTACATCCGCCATTTTCCCACCGGGGAAGAGCGGAAGCGGCCCGGCGGTTCCGGCGTGTATTATCACCTGTCTTATCTCGGACGCCCGCTTTCCTACCTCTGGCTCAATACCACGCCGCCAGCGCTGGTCTGGGAGGAAATGTCGAAGGCTTACGACCACGGCGCCCGCACGATCTGGATTGCCAACGTCGGCGACCTCAAGCCCGCGGAGATCGGTCTGGAGTTCTTCCTGCAGATGGCGTGGGACATCAACCGCTGGCGGCGGGAGAACCTGCCCGAGTTCCTCGTGGTGTGGGCCGCGCGCGAGTTCGGCGCCGATCACGCCCGCGAAATCGCCGCCATCATGGACCAGTATTACCGCCTCAATTTCCAGCGAAAGCCGGAGCACCTGCAATGGTGGCTGCCGGGGGAGGCGCCGCGCCCCAGTCCGTTCACCGCGGACGAAGCGCGGCTACGGATCGAGGCTTTTGCGCAATTGCGTGCGCGGGTGGACCGACTTTGGCCGGCGCTGTCTGCCGCCAACCGAGATTCCTTTTTTGAACTGGTGGCGTACCCGGTGCGGGGCGCGGCGTTGGCCAACGAGCGTTACTACTGCGGGGAACTCGCTGCGCTCGGCGCTGCCTCGGGACGCCCGGGCGCTCCCGAACTCGCCAGGATCGCCCAGGCGGCCGACGCGCGGCTCAGGGAGGAAACGCGCGTTTTCAATGAACAGATCGCCGGAGGCAAATGGCGCCACATCATCGCGCTTGAGCCAGCTGACAGCCAATGGTCGAGCATGCGGATCGCCCCGTGGGTGCTGCCACAGTTTCCGGCCGGGCTGGCTCCTGCGGACACTCCCGCCAACGTGGCGGGAGTGGCCGCTGCCGGAGCCAGCGGCTTCATCGAAACCGGCGGGGTGGTCTCGATCGAGGCCGCACATTTTTCCGGCAAGGTTGACCGCGGGGATACCGGCTGGAGGGTTATTCCCGGACTCGGACGCACCGGTGACGCCGTCGCGGTATTCCCCACGACCGCGGCAAGTGTCGAACTGACAAAACTCGCCACCGATGCTCCCCGGCTCGATTTCCAAGTGAGTTTCTCCACGACGGGCGAACTCACGGCGCGGTTGGATCTCCTGCCCACCCAACCGGTTCGAACCGGTGCCGGTCTGCGTCTGGCGGTGGCGCTCGATGACCAGGCGCCGCAGATTCTGACCACGGGCGCGGAGGCGGGCTCACCAGCGTGGGCGCAAAGCGTGCTCAACGAGGTCGTCTCCGCCTCGGTGCGGCTCCGCGTGCCGACCGCCGGCGCGCATGTGCTCCGGGTATTCATGGTCGATGCGGGAGTGGTGCTGGACAAGATTGTGATCGATTGCGGCGGCCTGAAACCGAGCTATCTCGGTCCACCGGAAACCTGTGCGGCGAAATAGCGCCGGCGGCACGCCCTGCCCTTCGCCCTGGCGGGAAAACGCGCCCTACCCCTCCCGCTTTTCCGCCGTTTCCCGCCTTATCGCTTTGCCGCTTTTCTTCCCTATTGATACCGATATAGCTTCACGCGCTGGATCGTCGGTCCGTCCGGACCAAACCGCAGGCCGCTGCCCGACTGGTTCACGGCAGCCGCCTCGCCGAGCTTGTAGTTCAGCAGGATGTCATCGCCGCTGAGTTTGCGTCCCGGCATCCATTTGCCATCCACAAATCGGCCCGCCCAAACCTCGGCCAGTCCGGCCACCGCCGGTCCTGGGGTGTGCGGTGTAAACGTCACCTGAATATCGTTGCCAGCCAAGAAGTATTCGTCGGGGCCCACCGCCATGAAAATGCCGTAGCCCAATGCCGGCACCTGCGTCGGATCTCGACGGTTGCGCCGAAGATCCACGGTGAGCACATAGTCCCCGAGCGGGATCTCTTGCGTCGGATGCTCCGCGTCGAGCAACGCGCCCGCGATAGTTCCACCCGCCTGGTGCTCCAAGATCAGCGGCGCGAGCTGGGCCAGGACCGCATACGCCCTGGGCAGGGGAAGGTTGTCGATGTCCGTCGGAGCCGGCGCGCCGGCTTCGGGCCTCATAACGAGCAATCGCCCGGGATTATCAATGCCGAAGGGAGAATAGCCGATCGACGCATGCTGCCCGATGGCAAAGAAAGCGTTGGCGGCCCCGCCCGCGTCCCCCCGGGATTCAGGCACAAAGAGCGGGTTGTTGTCGCGATGAAAACGCCCGACCCATTCCGCGAAATTCGGCCGATAAATATCCGGCGCGTTGATGTCGATCGAAGGCGCCCCGGCCTTCCAGATGTCGATCACCAGGGGTTCCGGACCACCGCTGGGATAGTCACCCGGCCCGTTGTCCTCCGGCTGCACAATCCACGTGTTCGTGAACACTGGCAGCGGATACTCCTCTTTGCCGGCCCTGGTGATCCGGTCAAGGTAGCGCGCATAATTCCAGGCCATGAAGATCTCATCGGTCGCCCGGCCCGGACCGAAAACCTCCGACCAAGTTCCCGCGGCCTTGCATCCGGCCGATCCCCAGGTTCTCAGCAGCTCTGGATCCAGCCGGTCCTTGATCTTCTGCAGATAGTCCGCCAATTCCTGCGGAACGGGCCCGGCAAAGGCCGCTTCCGCCGCCGCCGATCGATCCCGCGAGTCCCCGAGGATTCCGACCTCGTTCTGCATCTGGATCATGACGACAGTCTGGCGTTCTGAATCGACCTCCCGCAGATGCCGCATGAATGCGGTGTAGGCCCGGGTATCCGCATCCAGGTTTGCCGCGCTGAACGTGGAGAGGACTTCGATTGACTTGCCGCTCTTGATCTGCACTCGCGGGAACCGGTCCTGACCGGCCTTGACCCACGCGGGCACGAAACTGGAGATGCCGTTCTTCCAGCTCCCGAACCATAGGAACATGACGTGCAGGTTGTTCTTCCGGGCGCCGGCCAGCAGTCCGTCCACGAGCGTAAAGTCGTACCGGCCTTCCACCGGTTCGATCCAATCCCAGGCCACCGCCACCAGAACTGTGTTGAGATTCATCCGGACCAGCCGCGGCCAGACCGGCTCCATATATTCGAGGCTGGAGGACGCGGTGTTGGCGGTTTCCCCTGCCAGGGCCAGGTAAGGCTTGCCATCAACAATGAGCTGGGTGGCAACGCCGCGTTTTTCGAGATGAGGAATCGGTTGGGCAGACTGCGCTGGGATGGCGGCGGCCAGCAGGACGAGTCCGGAGATCGCGATGTGACCGGGCAGGGCAAAGAATTTCATTGGTTCACCTTTGCTGAGATTCTCTTGGGGATTCGGAGTGGACGGGCTTGGCGCCAATCACGATGAACTTCGTTCCGTATCGTTCCAACTCCAGTGGCAGTCTTACAGTTCCATTCCCGGCGGCAGCGCCTTCCACCATGCTGATTACTCCGGTGTTCGCATCCCAGACTTGCACGGTGCCGGCGCCGACCAGCAGTGTTTGGCGCGTTTGCGGTTGGTCGCTTTCATTGAAGAAGAAGTAGAGATCCGCATCGCGCCATTTCCGGTGCAGATACTTCGCCGACAGACACGGTTGATCGAATGTCACGTCCGGCGGAGGAAGCGCCTTCACCGCGAGTTCGCTCAGCTCGCCGGACGGTTCCCGGACCGCCCACGCCAGATCCGGCGCTCCACCGGCTTCAGCAAAGGTCCGGTCAACGATTAGCGAGGGCCCGGCTCCCAGGAACATAACCCGCCCGCCCTCGTTGGCGAAGGCCTGCAGCCGATCCAGCGCCAATCGCGAAATCGCCCTCAAGGGAGGCACGATGACGGCCCGGTACCGCTGGCCGCTGAGATTCTTCAGCGCCCCAGGTTCGCCGGTCAACGCGGTGGCGAAGGCTTCCTCGTTGATGAAGTCGAAATCGCTCTGGTGTTCCAGCAAGCGCTGCATAAGCGCGAGCACACCGGCGTCGGCCGTGACGTCGCCCAGCCACATGCTGAGGTTCGGGTAGTAGACGGCGACCTGGGCAGCGGGCAGGCCCTGCGCCAGCAGATACGTGGCTCGGTTGGCATAGGCAACGGCGGCCGGAAATCGCTCGTCCGCCATCCAGCCCCGCAACCCGCTCTGTCCGCCGCTCGAGGCGGGCACAAACATGATCTCTTGCAGGTTGATTCCGCGGACGTACTGCTGGTTCATGACCCACTGCGCCTGCTCAACAGTAGGCGGAGTCCGGTAGGCTGCAAAGCTCTCGGTGAATGCCCGCGGCCTCCCGAAGACGTGGGCCGCGGACGAGGCGTACTTGGGGAAGTCGGTCACCTTGCCCGGCCAGATCTGATTCCAGATCGTGTCGATACCGGGCACCTGCACGTATCGCATGTTCTTGAAAAAGTCTCCTTCCGAGCGAACCAGCGCCATCATCTGATCCTCGTGGTTGAGGTGGACGAGGTATTCGAGGCCATTGGCGGCGCACCAGTCACCTTGGGGACGGAAGAAACCGTCGCGAAACATGTCCGACCAAACGTCCCAATAGTCTGCTTTTGCGCGCTGCTGTTCGTCCGTCAATTTCGGCGCAAAGAACGCGGCAACGAAGGGGCGCACGTCATAACCCTTGCGACGCGCAAACTCGTCGAAGATTGCCGGGGTCCACGGAATACCCTTGATGGAAAAATCGGGTTCGTCGCCCCGGAAACCGAGCACGGTCTTCCCGAACTCGTCGCCCACATACTTTTTATACTCTTCGTGCGTCCAGGCGATGAACTGGCGGGTTGCCGCGGGATTCAGGTAGTCCTCCAAGGAATTGCTGGTGTCCTTGCCACGGGTCGGATTGTTCGCCGCGCGGGTCGGAGCACTCTGGAATTCATGTCGGACGATCAGCACCTGCCAGCGCCCTGCCGGGGCAGTCCAGTGCAACTCGCCCGAGCCAACCTCGATCGGCTGGCTGCTGTTGTCGGCTTGATTCACCGCCAGCACGCCCACCGTTTCGGCCGGCAGCTGGCGCGCCAGCGTCTCGCCGCCGGCGACCTCCACTCGCACGGCGACCGCGAGCGCCTGCATGCGCAATTCGGGACGCTCGGCGCCGAATCTCCCACCGGCGAATCCGCTGGGATACTTGCCCTCGTCCACCAGCCAGACGCGCATGCCGCGGCGCTTGGCCTGTTGAACGGCGAACTTGATCGTCTCAAACCAGCCGGGCGACAGGTACGGGGCGCCCATCCCGTAACCAGCTTCGATCGTGACGACGCGAATTCCCTTCGCCTGGAACACATCCAGATCGCGGTTGATGACTTCCGCCGTGACTAGTCCATCCCAGCCCCACCAGACCGTCAGGCCGTATTCGGGCGGTGGCGCGACGAAATCCGCGGCCACTTCCGCCACGGAGGGCATCGTGAGCTGCTGCCAGGGCCGGTCCGCCGCAACTAGTCCGGCGGTGAGCGCCAGCGACGAAACGACCAGCGCGGAGAAAGAAACAACGAATCGGAACGATGCCGTTGAGGTGGAGCGCGTTATTCCTAACGTGCCGCTTTGCCGAGGCTGTGGGGACAGCGCGTTAGGGATAACGCGCCCGATCATCTGGTTGGAATGCCTCGAAGGTCGCCGCGGTGCGACCGCATGAATCTTAGCAAAAAAGGCTGCGCCATTTTGATTAAGGAACCTAGAGGACCACGTCCGACAGGTCCTAGGGGATCTCGACGTTCACCGGCAGGCGGGCATAGACGCCGCGCGGGTCGTTGAAACGCAGCAGGACGCGCGCCTGCTCCTTGAACTCGCCAAGCACCTTCATGAGGGTGTCGTCGCCCCCGGCTTGATCAGGCGCCATGCCTCTCATCATTTCGTTGATGATCTCCGCCAGCTGCCGCTTGTGGGGATACTCTGTCAATCGGTAGTTGGTGCCAAGGCCCGCTTTTTCCGCGGCAAAAGTGATGGCTTTGCCGAGGCCGCCGATCTCGTCGACCAAGCCGAGCTTCTTGGCCTCCACGCCCGACCAGACGCGTCCCTGGGCAATCTCGAGCACCTTCGCCTTGTCGAGCTTGCGCGACTCGGCGACCTTGGTCGTGAACTCCTCATAAATCCAGTCGACCAGCTTCTGGAAGACCGCCAGCTCCTCATCCGTCTTCGGCCGTCGGGCACTCAGGATGTCGGCGAGTTTGCCGGTTTTCACCGTGTCCGAGGTCAAGCCAACGTTGGTGAAAAGCTGCTGCACGTTGATGAACATGCCATACACGCCGATGGATCCGGTGATGGTGGTGGGCTCCGCAAAGATGCGGTGCGCGTAGGTTGAAATCCAGTAGCCGCCCGAGGCGGCCACTGAACCCATCGACACGACCACCGGCTTTTTCGCCATCGTCAGGCGCAGTTCGCGCTGGATCTCCTCGGAGGCCGTCGCGCTGCCGCCCGGGCTGTTCACCCGCAGCACGATAGCCTTGATGTTGTCGTCCTGGCGAAGCTGGCGCAGTTCGCGCGCGAACTTGCGGCCGCCCACCTCGCCGCTCTGCCCGTCGCCGTCGACGATCTCGCCTTCCGCGTAGACGACCGCGATCCCATTCTTCCGGCCGCCGATCGCGTCGCGGGCCCCGGGGGCCATGCCGGCATAAGCGGCCAGGCTGACCTGTTTGAAGCTCTCCTTCGTGCCCTTCTTGAGGCCGGTCTTCACTTTCAGTTCGTCAATGACTTCGTCGCGGTAGGCGGTCCGATCAACCAGCTTGTGCGCGACCGCGCTGCCCGCTGGGATCACTGCCTCGGTGTCCACGATGTGCTGGAGATCCGCCCGCGCCACCTGGCGGCTGGCAGCAATGTCCCCGAGCAGGTCGCCCCAGACGTCGTCGAGCAGCTTCTGCCAATCTTCGCGGGCCTCGGGGCTGAAATCCTTGCGGGTGTAGGGTTCGACGGCCGACTTGTATTTTCCGACCCTGGTTACCTGCACGCCCACACCAAACTTTTCAAATGCACCCGCCATGAACAGCGGCTTGCTGGACAGACCCGGCAGTAGAATCGCCCCGAAGGGGTCGAGGACGAGATCGCCCGCCGTGGAAGCAAGGTAGTAATCGCGGGTGGTGGCATCGTTGAGGTAGGCCACCACGGGCTTGCCGGAAGCCTTGAAGGCCAGCAGGGCCGCGCGCACCTCCTTGAGGGCGCCAAAGCCCGAGCCGTAGCCGACGGGCCGCACGTTGCCGGTGACGAGCAGGCCGGCGATGCGCCCGTCCTTCGCCGCCGCCCGGATCGCCCGGGTAACGGTGCGCAGCTGGAGCGTGGTCAGGCGGTTGCCGCCCATCAGCGGGCCGAGAAGCGCGCCGCCATCGAACTCCTGCGGCGCATCCTGGATGTTGGCGGAGAGATCGAAGACGAGATAGGCCCCCTGCGGCACCCCCGCCGGCTGCTTCTGGCCGATCGCCGCCAGCATGATCAGGAACATCAGCCCCAGGAAGACGCACCCGCCGAAGAAGATGACCAGGGCCGTCAGCGAGCCGAGGAGCGAAGCGAAGAAGTTCTTCATGGATCTGGAAACTAACTGGTCCGCCCGCCTCAGCCAGAGAAAAGATGACCAGCGGCGCGCGGGCCTTGCAGACGGTCCGGCGGCGGGCATAATGGCAGTCGCTCTTTCCTTTCCGGCGTTCTGCTGTTGGTTAGGGAAGTCCGCGCCCGCCGTCTCCGCCGCCATGAGTGAGCAAAAAAAGGAACTTCTTACCACGAGCCGCAAGGCCCTGACCATCAACCTGGAAGAGGCGCGCTACGGGACGTTCGCCGAAATCGGCGCCGGCCAGGAGGTGGCCCGCCATTTCTTCCAGGCCGGCGGTGCCTCCGGTACCATCGCGAAAACGATCTCGGCCTATGACATGGCGTTCAGCGATGCCATCTATGGGAAGGCGCCACGCTATGTCTCGCGCGAGCGACTGGCCACCATGCTCAACCATGAGTACAGCCTGCTGGAGGAGCGGCTGGCCGAGACCCGCGGCGGGCGCACGTCGTTTTTCGTGTTCGCCGACACCGTGGCCACGCGAAGTTTCAAAGGCGACAACGAGGCGCATGGCTGGATGGGAATCCGCTTCCAAATTCATTCGCAGGAGCCGCCCAACGACATCATCCTTCACCTCCGCATGTGGGACAAGGAGGCCGTGCTGCAGCAGGAGGCACTCGGCATCTTCGGGGTGAACTTCATCTATGGCGCGTTCTTTTACCGCACCTCCCCGGAAAGGTTCATCCGCTCGCTGGTCGACAACCTCAGCACCGACCGCATCGAGGTGGACATGCTCAGATTCTCCGGCCCGGCCTTTGCGCAGGTCGACAACCGGTTGCTGTCGCTCCTGCTCGTGCAGACCGGTCTGACCAACGCCGTGATGTTCGGTCCCGACGGCGAGGTGCTCCAGCCGTCGGAGGTGCTCCGCAAGAAAGCGATTCTCGTCGAGCGCGGCAGCTTCCGGCCGGTCACCCTCCTCAACCTCGACATGCTCGATTGCGCGACGGCCCACTTTCTCCAGGAGCCGGCGGTCAAGGGCAAGCCGATCATGGTGCTCCTGGAGATCACCATGAACAACCTGCTCGCCGCCGGCCGGCTCGACGCCGCGGATTTTCTCGCCCGCGTCGATCTGCTGGGTGCCATCGGCTACACCGTGCTGATTTCCAACTACTCGGAGTTCTTCCGCCTGACGTCCTATTTCCGTCGCTACACAAAGGAGATGATCGGCGTGGCCCTGGGCATCAACAACCTCGTCGAGATCTTCAACGAGAAATACTACGACAACCTGGACGGCGGCATCCTCGAGTCATTCGGCCGGCTGTTCCGCCACGCGGTGAAACTTCTTGTCTACCCGATGCGGGAAGCGGCCTTCGCGCGGTATGTCGCCGGCAGCGAAGCCGCCGGCCCCGCCCTCTCCGACCGCCCGGATTCCGCGCTTGAGGCCAGCCCACTCCGCACGGCCGACAACCTTCAGGTGCAACCGCATCTGCGCAATCTGTACGCGCACTTGCTTGGGAACCACTACATCGAGGGCCTGACCGGCTTCAATCCGGCGACACTGCACATCATTTCGCGCGACGTTCTCGCGAAGATCCAAACGAATGATCCCTCGTGGGAGAAAATGGTGCCGACCGTTGTCGCCGGAAAAATCAAGGAGTTGGGCCTCTTCGACTACCGGCCGTCGGCGCCGGCCCGGCCGGCCGCCAACGCCTAGCCATCCCGCGGGGTTATCCGCGAGCACCGGCAGATTTTCCTTTATCCGCGGCCCGCCCTGTTCATCAGTGATCTTCTCTCCGGCCATGCGTTTCTCCAAATACCACGCCCTCGGCAACGACTACATCGTCATGAACCCGGGTGACTATCCCCAGGGGATGTCGCTGAGTCCCGGCCAGATTCGCAAGATCTGCCACCGCAACTTTGGCGTGGGCTCCGACGGAATCCTTTGGGGGCCGCTGCCCAGCACCAAGGCGAAATTCGGTCTGCGCATCTTCAACCCTGACGCCTCCGAGGCCGAGAAGAGCGGCAACGGCCTGCGCATCTTCGCTCGCTTTCTCTGGGATCAGGGTCTTGTGAAAGCCACGAGCTTCACCATCGAGACCCCTGGCGGCGTCGTCCGGGCGGAGGTCGAGAACGGGCACCAGATCACGGTGGCAATGGGTCAGGTGAGCTTTGACAGCCGCCGGATCCCAGTGGCCGGGCCGCCCCGCGACGTGCTGAACGAATCCGTCATAGTCCAGGGCCGCACGTTCGCCTTCTGCGCCGCGACCGTTGGTAATCCCCATTGCGTCATTCCGCTCCCCGAGATCTCCCCTGAGCTCGCGCGCCGCTACGGCCCGGATCTCGAGGTGCATCCGAATTTTCCCAACCGGACGAACGTCCAGTTCATGCAGGTGCTCGATCGGACAAACATCCGACTCGAAATCTGGGAGCGCGGCGCCGGCTACACCCTGGCCTCAGGCAGCAGCTCGAGCGCGGCTGCCGCCGTGGCGCACCGCCTGGGGCTCGTCGACCGCCAGGTCGCAGTGCACATGCCCGGCGGCCAGATCCGGATCGAGATCGGGCCTGACTACGCGATCCGAATGAGCGGACCGGTGACCAAGGTCGCGGAGGGGATGATTCACCCCGAACTATTCACGGTGAAGCTGTGAGCGGCCAGCCTACGCCGGCGTTGGATCGTCCTTGGGCGGTTCCGCCGCCTCGGCCTCCGTCACCGTCGCGTCGGCAACCGGCCGGGCGAGGTATCCGGCGTAGTTCGGCACGAGCCGCTCGTAGTCGCTGCTCATGAGCGGCGAGGAGATCATGTAGTCGGCGGTGGCCCGGTTGCAGGCGGCGGGAATGTTCCAGACAACGGCGAGTCGCAGCAGCGCTTTCACATCGGGATCATGCGGCTGTGGTTCCAGCGGATCCCAGAAGAAGATCAGAAAGTCGATCGCACCATCGACGATCATCGCACCGATCTGCTGGTCGCCGCCGATCGGGCCGCTCTGGAGCCGTGTCACCGGCAAGGACAGTTCCTCGGCGAGGACGCGCCCCGTTGTGCCCGTGGCGAAAAGTGTGTGTTTGGCAAGCGTGCCGCGGTTGAATCGCGCCCATTCGATCAGATCACGTTTCTTGTGATCGTGGGCGATCAGCGCGATCTTCTTCGCGGAGGGAATGGTGGTCTTCTTTGCGCTCATGGGAGTCCTTTGGCGAAATATGAGTCCAGCCCGGGGTCGGCGCCGGCCATGCCTCCACTTATCTGCCGACCTCGCCGGGCAATCGATCAAATTCAGCACGTTCCGTGCCCGTGACCGGGCCACGCATCGCTCCACCGGCACATCTTTTTGTTATTGGTTGCCCAAAATGGCTCGGTTATCCGGTCAAAACCCGGCGTCCTTCCGAACCAGGGCTCCCTAACCCGTTTTATTGTTCATAGCCGTGTCGGGAGACCGGCGTCACGTTCCGACTGAGCTTAAGCAAGCTTTTGGGCGTCGAACACAAAGCAATGAAGTCTCATCTTCTTGTAATGCCGTATCTTATGCATTGATGCGCGCCAGGCCAGTCTTCTCGGTTTCTATTTCTATTTCTCGATATTACAGTCAGAATTCTAAATTTACAGTAAGATCACACATTCGTTGAACCTTCAGAATCCACGTTGTCACATCCCGTAAGCAGAATACCCCGTATTCGGCATCGCGCTCGTGCTTTATCGTCCTTCCCCATCACGTTGCAGGCATGGGTGGTTCGTTTGGTTAACCTTAACCCCGTCTAGTCCAACTATGAACACCGTAAGCTCCGACACGCGTCGCCGTGTCATTCTGCGCGCAACGATTGCCGCCCTCTCGCTGGGCGCCTGTCGTTTCGCTTTTGCCCAGCCCGCCGCACCTGCCGCGGTTGCCGCCGATCAGGAAGTGATCCAACTGCCAAAGTTCGAGGTGACTGAGAAAGGTGTGAATCCCTATCAGGCAGCCCAAGCGCTCTCCGCCTCGCGCATTGCGATGGACATCCAGGACATCCCGCAGACTGTCTCGGTCGTATCCTCTGAATTCATCAAGGATTCGATGAGCTTCAAGATGTCGGACGCTGCCAAGTATGTCACGCCGGTGGTCGAATCAACGCTGCCGTTCGGCGGCGACCGCTATATGATCCGCGGTTTTCAGGTTTCAAACGAATTCATCGATGGCTCGGTCATCTCCGGCGGATCGGGCTACAGCATGTCGATCCCCACGTTCAACATCGACCGCATTGAAGTCATCAAAGGCCCGAATGCGATTCTGGTCCCCGGCGGCAGTCCCGGTGGCGCGATGAATCCAATTACCAAGGCGCCGTTGGCCAGGAATGCGACCTCGGTGACCCTCGAACTCGCCCAATATCTCGGCAACGACGTGAGCTTCGACATCAACCGCGTGCTCAACGAAAAGAACCATATGGCTGTCCGACTCGTTGGCGGATATTGGAGGAATACCCACATGTACATCAGGAACATGTTTCGTATCGGCTACGAGATCTCTCCTTCCTTCTCCGTTGAACTTTCGCCGACCCAAAAGCTGACGCTCAAGGCTGATTTCCTGCAGAACCGCGAGACCAACATGGGCGGCCTTCCGATCGATCCCAGCATTGGCAGCACGGGTTACGCCGTGATCGCGCGCGGCCTGCCCCGCGACTGGTCGTTCGGCAACGAGGATGACAGCCGCCACCGTTCAACCGAACGCCTCAGCGCGGAGCTGCTCTCGACCTTGGGCGAGCACGTGACATCCCGCTTCTATGTCATGGGCGACCACGTCCGCCGCATCGATGTCGGCGGCACCAACGACGCCATGGCCAATATCGGCACCACACCGGCCGGCGTGCCCGCCTCTTACGCCCTAAATGGCGGCACCCGCAATCCTTCTACCGGCCTTTGGGAACCCGGCGTTTACTGGAGCACGACGACCGCCAACGGCGTTGCCACGCCAGTCAGCATCTCCGCTCCGCTCACCGATCCGTCCCAATGGATTTACACGCACAGCGTGACCCGGGTCGACTTGGAATACGCGGAAGCGCACGTCAAGAATGACTATGCGGCCAAGTTCGAGAGCTCCTGGTTCAAGTCGACCACCCTTGGCGGTTTCGCCGCGGATTTCTCCAAGGTCCATTACAAGAGCTGGGCCGCCGCGACGCGCCCGTCTCTCTCCAACAATCCTGCCGGTGCCACGATCAATGGTGTGACTTATCCGGGTCTCTTTGCGATCACCTACCCGCCCTACCAGTTTCCCGCCATTGTGCCGGCTGATTTCAGCCCGCCCGTGCTTCCTGCAACAGCCAAGAACCCTACCGCCACCCAGAGCGGAGGCAACATCACGTCCAAGCAGTCCACGCTGCAAGGTTTCATCTTCGAGACGTTGAGTGCCTTCAATGACAAGGTGCAGCTCTCGGGCGGTTTCTCCCGCTTCTATGGCCAGTTGAGCCGGGCGGACGCCACCCTGACCAGTCTCAATGCGAACATTCTCCTGGCTGCTCCGACCTATAATCTGGTCACGAACGCCAAGTCCCTCGGTATCGTCATCAAGCCGATCAAGGAGGTCTCCTTCTTTGCCAGCCGGAACACGACCGGTGGAACGATGCCGGGCGAACTCTCTCCCGGCACTTATCTCGAAAACACCACTACGTTCGGTCCCGATGTCTACCACGCCGCCGGGACCCCTGCAGCCCCCACGGCGGTGACCGTTCAGCGATTTCGGCCGACTTCCGGCAGTCAGGATGAATTCGGCGTGAAAACCTCGTTGCTCAACGGGACTCTCACCGGCTCGTTCTCTTATTTCAAGATTTCGCAGCAGAATTACGGGGTCCCCAACAGCGAATACTATACGCTGGTGGCGCAGGGCAACCAGGCGGCGGCGAACGCCCTGGAGAACCCGATCTACCTTAATCTCAATGCGAAGGGCTGGGAGTTCGAAGGCACGTATTCGCTCAGCAAGAATCTCACGATTCTGGGCAACTACACGTCGTTCAAGGAGCGCCAGCCGATCACCAATGTGCGGGTTCGTGCGGTGCCCGACCACGCCGCGGCGGTTTACCTCGACTATCGGTTCACCGATGGGGCGTTGAAGGGCTTTGGCGCCAATGTGGGTATCGACTACAAGAGCGACGTCGCGGGCGAAAATGTGAACGCCCTCACGACGAGCGTGCCCGTCGCCGGCGTCGGCGCCCTGGTTCCGCAGCAACCTTCGTTCCTGGTGGCCGGCCGGACGATTGTGAACGTCGGAGTGACCTATCGCGCGCCGTCTTGGACCGTGCGCCTGATGCTCGCCAATGCCTTGGACAAGGACTACATCCTCGCCGCAGGCAGTCGCACCTCGTTGATCGCCGGTGAGCCGCGCTCTTGGAGGATCTCCACCACCTATAACTTCTGAGCACTGGTCTTAAGCCTTGCTTGGCAGGTCTGTTCACCGGCCGGTCCCCAGATGGACCGGCCGGTTTTTTTCGAACGTCAAACCGGGCCGTCGCCCGCCCGCCTTCTGAACTGGGACGCGCCGCGAGTGTGAGCGCCACGAAACGGAATGGGAATTTGCACCCGGGCAAATTGACCGTCATCTTGCCGCATGCTTTCCGCCCAAGTAAAGGAACGCTCTGCGATTCGCTGGGGCATCATCGGCTGCGGCGACGTAACCGAGATCAAGAGCGGCCCGGGCTTCCAGAAGGCCGCCGGATCCCAACTCGTCGCGGTCATGCGACGCAATACGGCCCTCGCCGCCGACTACGCGCGACGCCATGGCGTGCCGCGCTGGTACGACGATGCCGGGGCGCTCATTCGGGATCCCGAAGTCGACGCCGTCTATATTGCTACCCACCCTGAAACGCACGCCCACTACGCCGAGATGGTTGCTGCCGCGGGCAAGCCGGCCTACGTCGAAAAACCCATGGCTCGCCATGCTGCCGAGTGCGACCGGATGATCGAAGCCGCGGCCGGTGCGCAACAGAAACTGTTCGTCGCCTTCTACCGACGGTGTCTGCCGCGGTTTGTGCAGGTAAAGCAACTGCTCTCGGAGGGTGCGTTCGGCCAGCCAACGGAGGTGCGCTGCCATCTGGCCGCGCCCAATCATCGCGACACCGGCGGCGCCTGGCGACTCGACGCGGCGAAATCGGGCGGCGGGCTGTTTCTCGACCTCGGTTCCCATGCGCTCGACCTGCTCGACCACCTGTTTGGCCCGCTCACCAAAGTAACCGGGATGGCGGCCAACCTGGTCACGAACCAGGAGGTCGAGGACCACGTGGCGATGAGTTTCCTGACCGCGACCGGTGTGCCCGGAACCGCCGTGTGGAATTTCGCGAGTGCCGCCCGGGATGATCTGCTCGAAATCAGCGGCACAGAAGGGCGGCTGACCTGCAGCGTTTTCGGCAATGAGGCCCTGCGCCTGGAGAACGAGGCCGGCGTCCGGACTTTGGACCGGCCTAATCCGCCGCACGTGCAGCAGCCGCTTATCCAGACCGTCGTCGACGATCTGCTGGGCCGCGGGACCTGCCCGAGCACGGGTGAGTCGGCCCGCCGCACGTCCCGGGTGATGGACACGGTGCTCTCCGCATATTACGGCGGGCGGGACGACGAATTCTGGCGGCGGCCCGACACCTGGCCGGGTCGGCGATTACTTTAGCTTGGCGTGGGGACCGCCGGCAGGATAGCATGTCGGGGTGATTGGATGGCTTGGTGATCTTCTTCGTTTCTGGTGGGGCCTGCTCTACTGGAACACCCGCAAGAGTTTCTTCCGCCTGCGCCGCGACCGGGCCCGCGGTCCCTGCCAGAACCCCAGCGATTCCGGCCGTGCCGGGGAAACCGGCTGCGATGCG
>PMBT01000003.1 GCA_003153035.1 Opitutia bacterium | reverse complement strand
CGGCATGGGGCAGAGGCCAACGAGCCGACCTTCGACCTCCTCACCATCCCCAACGCCACACAGCAACGCGCCTACGATCTGCTGGAGACGATCACCGTGTAGACAGTCCCGTGCAGGCTGCACTTGAGCTATCTGTGTGAGTTCACACCGGAAAATCGCATTCGCGTCTAAGGAACTTCAGTCTAGAGTGTAGGTTCGTCCGTGGCCATTCTCAGCGTCAAAGGACATACACGGGGGTCTGCTACGCCATTGTCTGAATCGCACGGCCGACGAGCCCGGAGAGGGGAACGGGTCGGGTCGGCCTCTTTCTGGCTGGACAGCGGCAACGGCTCTGCATAGGTTAAATCCCGACATAGGTACAAAGAACGACACGGCAGTTTGCTAACTACCTATCACTGCCCATTCCAGGAAGCCCTGCTTCTTGGGCAAGGGGGAATGGAACCCTTTCCGGGGGATTATAAACCGAAGTTCCCACCGAAAGAGTAGCCCCTTTTGCCGATAAGCCCTTGTATTGTCCGCAGATAGATAGTATTTTCTCGTGCACTATGTACCCATGTATATATGATATTGTGCTTGACATTGAAAGGAGTTGATGTATAGTAGTACCCATGTACATCGAACGAGTCCCCAACCGGACCTCCCGCCCAGCCCTCCTGCTGCGGGAAGCGTGGCGCGAGGGGAAGACCATTCGCAAGCGCACCCTCGCGAATCTCACCGACTGGCCTGCGGCGAAGGTCGAGGCGTTCCGCCGGCTCCTCCGCGGGGAGGCGGGGAGCGCCCCGGAGGCCGTCTTCGCCATCGAGCGCTCCGTGCCCCACGGCCATGTGGCCGCGATTCTCGGCACCGTGCGGCGGCTAGGTCTCGAGTCGCTGCTCGCCGCGAAGCGGTGTCGGGCACGGGACCTGGTGCTCGCCTTGCTCGTCGAGCGGCTGCTCCACCCCTGCTCCAAGCTGGCGACGACCCGGCTGTGGGACACCACCACGCTCGCCGAGGAGCTCGGGGTCCAGGCGGCCACGGAGGACGAGATGTACGCGGCGATGGACTGGCTGGCCGCCCGCCAAGCGCGGATCGAGCAGAAGCTGGCGGCCCGCCACCTCGCCGAGGGGGACCGCGTGTTCTACGACGTGAGCAGCAGCTTCTATGAGGGGCGGACCTGTCCCCTGGCGCAGTTCGGCCATGACCGGGATGGGAAGCACGGCCTCCCGGTCATCGTCTACGGCGTGCTCGCCGACGCGGAGGGACGCCCGGTGGCCGTGCAGGTGTATCCGGGGAACACCGGCGATCCGACGACCGTGCCGGATCAAGTGGCGACACTCCAGGAGCGCTTCGGCTTGTCGCGGGTCGTGCTCGTCGGCGACCGCGGGATGCTCACCGAGACGCAGCTCGCCACCCTGCGGGCGTTCCCGGGCGTCGGCTGGATCTCGGCCCTGCGGGGGCCCGCGATCCGGGACCTGGGCGAGCGCGGCACGGTGCAGCCGTCGCTCTTCGATGCGCGTAACCTGGCGGAGATCCGCGCCCCGGAGTATCCGGGCGAGCGCTTGATTGCCTGCTTCAATCCGCTGCTCGCGGAGGAGCGGCGGCGCAAGCGCCAGGCGCTGCTCCAGGCCACGGAGCGGGACTTGGCGAAAATTACCCGGGAGGTGGCGCGGCGCCGCAAGACGCCCTTGACGGCGGCGGAGATCGGGGTGAAGGTGGGGCGGGTCCGGAACCGATTCAAGGTGGGCAAGCACTTCGCGCTCACGATCGCCGACGGGGAGTTCCGCTGGGTTCGGCAGGAGGACTCCATTCGCCGCGAGAGTGCGCTGGATGGGATCTACGTGATTCGGACCAGCGAGCCCGCGGCCCACCTCTCGGCCGACGACGCCGTCCGGACCTACAAGCGCCTGGCCCTGGTGGAGCGGGTGTTCCGGTGCTTGAAGGGGAGTGAGCTGCGCGTCCGGC
Organism: Opitutia bacterium; assembly: GCA_003153035.1. Classification (GTDB taxonomy): domain Bacteria; phylum Verrucomicrobiota; class Verrucomicrobiia; order Opitutales; family Opitutaceae; genus Fen-1467. The sequence goes on along the minus strand of PMBT01000003.1, from coordinate 1,071 downwards.
CCATCTACCACCGCATCGAGACCCGGGTGCGGGCCCACGTCTTCCTGTGTCTCCTGGCCTACTATGTGGAGTGGCACATGCGGCAGGCTCTCCGGCCGCTCCTCTTCGACGATGAAACGCTGGCCCAGGATCGCCAGGCACGCGATCCCGTCGCGCCCGCCCAGCCCTCAGCCACTGCCAATCAAAAGAAGGCGGTCCGGCGCACCGCGGACGGGCTGCCGGTCCACAGCTTCGAGACGCTACTCTTGCACTTGGGGACCCAGTGCCGAATTACCTGCCGGATGCAAGGCGACCCGACGGCTCCGCGCATCCAGCAGCTCACCGAGCCCACCCCGCTCCAGGCGCGCGTCATGGCGCTCCTGGGCGGGTAGCCTGTACCCAGTACGGGGAAGGTCGTTTTCGGCAGCACGCCTGTGAAATCGGCACGTTACTGCATTCAGGCAGATGGAACTTCGGTATAAAGGGGGCCGGAGGTCCCCGTTATCCTGCCCCTTGGTGGGCGTACGAAAACATGACAGAATCCCCGCATGTCCTGGCGAGCGAGTAGTCACGCGAAGTACGACTGCAAGAATCACCTGATCTGGTGTCCGAAACGACGGCGCCCGCTCGAGGACGCCGACGTCCGGGCGTTCGTAACGGACACGTTTCAGGCGATCGCCGAGGAGTTCGACTTCCAGATCGAGGAACTGGCCATCGAAGAGGACCATATCCAAGTGTTCCTCGAATTCCCACCGAAGTACTCGGTTGCCCGAGTGGTCGGCATCCTGAAGAACATCTCCGCGAGCCGGACCTTTCGCCAGCAGGCGACCGGCGTCGATTCGGGTCGCCTGTTCTCGAAATCCTTCGCGCCGGCGGCGAATCCACCGCCCTTGCAGCCTATCGCCCTTTATTCACCCCCGACCTCTGTGTCGGCTTGACCGTTGCACGTGGTGGCGTCCTCTTGACCGCCCCTACGACGATCTCCTTCTCGGCTGGCGTCGATCGGGGTACCGGCTTCGTGACGACAGGCGCGGCCGGAGGCACCGGCTTCGCCTTGATGGGGCGAGCCGCCGCGAGCACCCGCGCGACCGC
>PMBT01000141.1 GCA_003153035.1 Opitutia bacterium | reverse complement strand
TGAGCCCTGCCCATCGCGCTAAAAAGAGGCTGCGGTGCTCCGGATTCCGGTGGCGTAGGGGGTGCTCGCGTAACCGAACTCCCTGGCGAATTTGCTGGAATCAAAGAGGTAAGGAGAATCGTTTTGATAGAGCATTTCGTAGGATTCCGCCACCAGCGGATCGAACCATCCTGCGATCCGGATCATGGGCCTGCTCAAGACGCGGTATTTGGGCGCAACGCCAAATTCTTTCGCGGTCAGGGCGACAAACTCTCTCCCTGTGAGCGGATTTGGCGTCGTGGGAACATGCCAGGTCTGGTTCCAAGCCGTTGTCCGCTCCGCGAGTTGAATCAGGCTTTGGGCGGCGTCCGGCGTGTAGGTAAAGGAGTGCGGAACAGAATCATTCACGAGCCATGACGCTTTCCGCTTTCGGGCAAAGGGTCCGAAGACGAGAAGATTAGGCACGCCGTTGCTCGTGCCCGGTCCGTAGAAATCGGCGGCCCGCGCAATCAAGCCGGTGAGAGCACCTGATTTCCACTCATTGACGAGTGCCGCGGCAACTTTCGCGCGGATTTCGCCCTTCTTGCTACAAGGGTTGAAGGGCGTCTCCTCGGTCATCGCACCGCTGACCTTGCCGTACATGTATACGTTGTCGAAGAAGATGACCTTGGCGCCGGCGCGCTTGCAGGCTTCGATGGTGTTGCTCATGACACGCAGCCACGTTTCCTCCCAAACCTTGTGATCGTATTTTAGGCCAACGAGCAGATGCACAACGTTGGAGCCGGCGACGGCGCGGATGGCCTGGTCTTTGTCAGTGAGATCGGCGGCAATCGTCTCAGTCGCGCCGGAAGTGACCCGCGGATTGCGGCCGACAAGCCGGAACGGCTGATTCCTGGCGACGAGAAGTTTGACGAGTTCGTTGCCAATCGATCCCCCTGCTCCGAGGATGGTGGTCATTCAGATCCTGCCTTTCGTGCGTTCTGGTTTCAATTCAACGGGATGGTGCGCATTAGCTACTTGCGGCCTATATGCCCACAGCCAACTAGTCGGCATTCGGAGAACTCGGCGGCAATCGGGTTGGAACCGCTCGGACTCTCCATCAACGAGGTGCTTTGCAGCGAAACCCGGCTGGTGGTGCGCGCGGGCGCTCAACGCTTGTTCTTGTCGTTGTCTCCACGCTGGGGCGCCGGACGCTGATTGTTCGGAATCGACGGAATCGCCCGCGGTGCCGCTCGTTGAGCCGGGGCGGCGCGTTGAACCGGAGCTTGGCGTTCCGGGGCACGGCTCCGCTCTGGTGCGACGGCTTCCCGGCGGCGGCTATCTTCACCTCGGCGGTCCCCGTCCGAGCGTCCGTAAGGTGGCGCCACAAAGTAGCCTCCCTCGACCTCGATGCCGCCATTATCCCAAGGTCCGTTGTAGCCGTAGTCGCCATACACCGGAGTATAGCCGGAGCCCGACACCAAGACGCCCCCGCATCCGCCCAAGACCAACGCGATCGCCGGGAGCGCGAGCAATGTGACAACACGTTTGGCAGCGGGCTTCATGGCTGCTCCTTGGGTTCGCCCGCATCCTGCAATTGCACCAGACCGATGACAGCGCCTGTTGGGTCGGCGACCACCGCGCGCCAATACTCGGTCGGAGCATCGCTCGGCGCGACGAGGACTCGGCCGCCGAGGCTGGTCACCTTTGCCGCGGCCGCCTTCACGTCCGCAACCCGGATGAACAGAAGCCAGCCGGGCTTGGCCTGCGGTCGCGGGGGCAGCGGCGCCACGCTGGCGCGCGAATAGCCACCGCTGGCGAGGACGAAAACGTTTGGACGATCGCTGCGGGTGTCGGGCAAGACCTCCCAGCCGGCGATGGAGGCACAAAAACGGCCTTCGGCAGCGGGATCGCGCGCGAAAAGCTGCGCCCAGACCATATCGCCGGGGTCCGCCGCATATTCGCCCGGATCGCCGGAACTGGAATGGAGTACTCCGAGTTCAGCACCTTCGGGATCGGCAAAGATCGCCTGCGTTCCGCGCCGCGGTAAATCTTTCGCGGGGAACAGCACGCGTCCGCCCGCGGCCGTCGCTGCCGCCAGCGCCTTGGCCACATCAGGCACGGACACATATCCCACCCAGCGGCCGCGGACCGCTTCCGGCAGTCGCGAGGGCCGATGGGCGATGCCAGCGACGGGTTCGCCGCCGTTGGCCAACACGATGTACGAATGCGTGCCCGCAGTCGTCGTTCGCTCGATCGTTGTCGCCTCCCATCCGAAGAGGCCCGTGTAAAACGCCTGCGCGGCCGCCGGATCGGCGGTGAACAAATCCGCCCAGACGAACTTGCCCGGGAAGTGCTCCGCAGTGGGTGTCGTATCGCTCAGGGGCGGAAGATCAGCAGCGCCGACTGTCGCCACGGCACAGCAGAGAATCAGGCCCAGGGCGTTCGCGGACTTCGTTACCATAAGTATAACATGCATAGGGTCATTCAAGAACTCAACCAGCGACTCCCTGGGGTCTTGTACTACCATCCTGCGCCTCGACTGGCAATTAGCGGCCTGACTTCCCAGCTCAGATTCAAACCGGCCGGTGCAGTCCGTCCGGCGCCATCGGCAACGAACGCAGGCGAAGGCCCGTCGCATCGCAGATTGCATTCCCGAGCGCGGGGGCAATGCCCACGATGCCGGTTTCACCCGCGCCGGCCGAAGGCAGATCCTTCCGATCGACGAGGGTGATTTCAACCGAGGGCGCAACGCTCAATCGTGGCACGCGATAGGATGCCATATGGGGGTTGAGAATCCGACCGTTCTCGAAATGAACCGCTTCAAAAAGCGCCCCGCCCAACCCTTGGACTACTGCCACGCCCACACGTCTCCCGCCGAAGCTTCCGGAGAATTCATCAGGATTTCCACCAACGCGGGACGGTCGGCAGCAGGAACGAGTCGGACTTCGATCATCATTTGGCGTAGACCCGGGATTTCCCTCTGGCAATAGTGCCCGGGGGGCGGACTCGAAGGCCGACCGGAAGAATCTCAAGAGGCTGACACCCAAACAAAAGGCGCGTCGGAGAATTCGCCCCCGTTAGCGGGAGCTTCACAAAATACCGAGCAGCTCTGTTCTGAGCTGTCGGAGATGGTCTCAACGCTTCGCCTCGCCGAAGTGTTGGTCCCGCCGCACGTAGGCGGGTGGCCAAAACTCTCGTCCGAAATCCGCATCGCCGACCTGACGCTTCTGCGCGCCGCGAAACAAGCGGACAGTGACAGGCTGCGTTGCTCCTCTGTTCTTATTCCGCCGTTGCCCCTGCAATGAGGCAAGGATCTCCTCTTACTTGGTTGGACGTGCATTCCAAATCGCGAGAACATCAGCGGATCCCTGGGCCCGGATATCATTATTCGCCAAGATGTCGTCCGTCGCCGCCAGGGTTTCCTTCCTTGGGAAGGCGAACGTCTCAATATCGCGTCCATAGAACTCGACGGTGACAAAATCGCTTTGCGCGTCGCGCAGCACTTCAACGAGGTGTCGCAGATTCTTGATCATGGTGCCATTGATCGACTTCACGGCCCAGCCGATCGGTACCGGATAACCTTGCGACAACTTGTGGGGAAACAAGGGGGCCGCGATCACGACGAGTTGCTCGCCCTCGAACGCCGGGGCGTCCCCGCGCCGGGTGATGCCCGGGTTACCTACAAACGCCAACCCCATGACGGAAGCCTGATTGATGCTGCTGAGCATCTGCACCGTCACGGTCGAGAACACGATTGGCCCAAGAATAAAGTACGACGGATACGCCCCTTTAAGATCGGGGATAAGCATTCGGCGGTCCGGCGACACGGGAAGCTGTACCACGCGCGTTTTCCCGTCGCGGATCACGGTCAGGGCGACCGTCCCATCTTCGGCGGTCTTCTGCACCAAGTAGTCAAAACGTACCCGCAGGTTATTGGCGATCTTGACCATCCCTTCGTCGTCAATCGGTGTCGCGCCGATTTGGGTGATCACATCCAGTTTCTTCAGCGGATAAGATGGCGAGTCGACGTAGGGAGCGCGGACAACCACCCCTTCAACGGCCTTGTCCAGTTTCAGGAAAGCGTGCAACGACGGACTCTGCATCCTCTGAACTTCATCGAACATGGCAGGCTTACCATCGTAGTGGCCGTCGGCAATGTCGGCGAGAAACAGTTCGATCTCCTCGTTGGGGATGATGTACCCGATGTTTTGCGTCCCACCCAGGACGCTAAACGCGAGCCCGATCATCTTATCGCCAACGACCGCGGGACCACCACTATTTCCGGGGTTGATCGCGGCATCGATCTGGATCCGCAGTCCGGAGACCGGGAAGTTATAGGGCGTAAACTCGATCCGGGAGACAATGCCCTTGGTGATAGACAAACTGGTGCCGCCAGTCGGAAACCCATAGGCCAATACCGGGTCTTTGATTTCCGGCAGGACGCTCGCCCGCGGCACGGGGTCATGCGTTCCGAAAAAGGACTCGTCGTCCAGCTTTAGCACCGCGAGGTCAATTCCGGGCGCAATGGCTTCCACCGTGGCCAGAATCTTGTCGCCCGACTGATTCGCCTGCACCTGCACTTGGCCCGCATACAGCACGACGTGTGCATTCGTCAATATGCGCTTCCCTTCGATGACCACACCCGAGCCGGACACCTCCTGCGGTGACTGCTTTGTCCAAGGCCGAAACGGGTCAGGATTGCGGATGGTCGAGAAGACCTTTACGACCGAGTTCTCGATCGCCGGCAGTTTTGGGGTGGTTGCCGGAACCGCCGTCGCCGTCGCATCTGGTGTGCTCGTTTGAGGCAGAGTTTGCGCGCCGGACGCCGTAACCCCGATCATCAGCGCTGGAAGGCAACACGCCAGTACCCACTTGAGTGAACGCATGCTGCCAATACAACGGGTCACCGGCCGGTGACCAGTGCGTTCTTTGGCTGTGATGTGAGACAGACTCGAGGGCCAAATCTCAGAATCTTATGCGCAGACGCCCCCAAAGATGCCCCGCCGGAGAATTCGCCGCCGCCAGCGGGAGCCTCACAGAATCCTGAACAGCTCTGTTTCGAGCTGTCCGAGGTGGTCTCAGGGCACCGCCGTCCTGTCACGCCGTCCTCACACTGCTGCCCGCGATACGCGAAGGCGGATGACGGCTCTGCCGGCGCGGGTGGCGTCTGGCTGGGGAATATCGCTTTCCGGGGGATGCCCCCTTCGGGTGTCCCCCAGTTTTCAACCAGTGTGTTTTGGCTGTCCCCCAGTTTCCTATCAGTATATCTTGAAGGACGTCCCCAAGTCCCCGACCCAAAGTCCCCGCCGCGGGGAAGATCTCGTACGACGTCTTTGCAAAGATCACCTGGCACAATGCGAATTAGCTGCTGGAACTTGAATTTTAATAATTCGGGAGGATTGATATGAAGCGCGTCGCTCTGCTGTTCATCATACTCACGGCCGGCTCCGCCTTATTGGCCGCATCGAAACCGAATGACAATGAAAACGTCACTCTGACCGTCAATGCGGTCTGCACCGCCACATCGTCCTTCAAATGTAATGACTCGTCTTGGGAGGACACGGTCATCGTCAACATGACCGAGACGGTGACCTATCGCATCGTATATATGGATAAGTCGGGCTTTGCCGAGCTGGAAGCGATCTCCCACACCAACCATCTCTCGGCGGGCGGGCGCGGTGCCTTTAATGGCCCGGTGGCGCCACGGACGTGGAGCTATACGATCGACGGTCAGACCAAGAACCCTCTTGTCGGCCTGACTCTCGATTATGGCAGAGGATTCGTGATCCTGCACCCCGATAACTTTGTTTACCAAGGCAACCTGAAATCAACCGACCCGGTTCTCAGCCCCGCTGGCAACATTGCGGACACCGGGGTTGCCGATGCCGTCCGCCAGCTGAGGATTCCGGGGAAGCAGGATTTCGCCGTCCAATGTAAGCGGACCTTCAAGCCCTGGCCAAAAGACCTCCAGGTGAGTGGGTCTGCCACCCATCATTTTTCATTGGACATCGAAGACACCAAGCAGTCAGCGGACCTGACGATATCCTACACTGTCTCGAACAATTTTACCCAGGAGGCCGAGGCCGAGATCATTCCACCGGATGAATACCCCACTTGGGTGCCCGAGGCTGGCGAGGACGAGCAGAAGCCGGGCAACACGATCACCGTCAAGGCCCGCGTTCACAAGAAAGGCGAGCCCAAGACGCCCTACTACAAGAAGGCTCACTTCAAGTTTCAGCTCGTCGATGTCGGCAAGGAAAAGGGCGTGTGCTTGAACTGGCCCGATGACTCCAATTCTACCGATGGTTTCGATCTCAAAATCGAGCCGAAATCAAATGCTTCACTGAAGATAGCCGGGGACGGCCAAAGCGCCGAAAGCTCTGAGGGACCGGATGAATCCAACGTCACGATCACCTCGCATGACTGGGGCGCGTACGGGAAGCTCACGGTCACGGTCGTCTTCGATGATGGCTCGATGGTCAACGCGCACGTTTTGGGAAAATCGACACAAGAACTGACCATCCCGGAAGACGATAACGGCAACCACATCGCCGACGCCTGGGAAAAACTCTACCCCCTAGGCAGTCTCGACGCCAAGGGCGACGACGACCTGTACCCCACTGGCGACAATAGCCTGGGCGACGGTCTCTCGCTCTATGAGGAATATCGGGGCTTCAGAGTGCAGCGAAAGCACATCCGCACGAACCCCCTCGGGAAGGACCTCTTCATCCGTGACGATGACAATCTTTACCCCAAGGCGCGCGATTATTTTATTCAATCCGGACTGATCGTGCACCTCCTCAGAGAGGAAGAGAGTGGCCTGGAGGACGGAGCGACCAACCCCTGGGTGATCAATCTCAACCGCGGCTTCGCCACCCGGGGTCAGCAACATCTCCTCAAAATGTGGAACNNGTCGACGTATATGACCACCTGATGCCCGACGGCATTTGGCGTAAATTCACTACGAAAGGCTTCTGGAGCGTCTCGGTCCAGGGCGGACAGGAAAGCGGAGTCGAAGAGTGCCTCATGCGATATGAGTCTGCATATTTCCGCGAGACTCCCACGGGCACCTACCGATTCTGGAATCTCGACGGTACGGAGAAGCTAGGAGAGCTCTATGCTCCCGGGGAAACACCCGGCACCATCTTCTGTGAAACGCAGGGAGGCACCGGAGTGAATGATGAGAGGCGTCCTGGCGGCAGCAAGGCCGGGGATGCCACCAAGGGGAATTGCCGGGGGCAATTTTGCGTCAACGACAACAAAAACTAGAAGACTGCCGGAGGGTAACATGAGCAAACTACGCTGGGCCTTGCTGATTCTACCTCTCATTGCCATCGCGGCGGCGGCCGTCATTTTCTTCGCGCGACGTTCCCACCGGGAGGTCAGCCCGAAATCCCCGCAACCGGCCAAGTCCATTGCCGAAATCGAACAGGAAGACGCGCCGCCCCTGCCCGACATCTCGCTCCAGATCAACGCGCAAGGAGAGGCGCAGGTCATCCAGGGGACGCCGCTCATCTTCACCGTGCGTGCGGCTAATCCTCGTGCCGCCAACACGCAGGCAACGAACGAGGCTCATGAACGATCTCTCGCCCTGATTCAGGAGAAAGTCTCCAAAGGCAAACTTTCAAAACAAGATGCCGAACCCATGCTCGAGCTGGCGCGCGTAAAGCGCGAAGTCAGGACGGTTCGGTTAGGCACCGGCGATCGTGGTTGGGAGCAGTACCTGCATTTCGAAGTGCAAATCTTAGGCTCTCCCTTCGTCCGGGTGAATTGGCCTTTGACGCTGGTCAAGTCCCCCGAAGTAAAGAGTGTCCTGCTGGACGGCAGCTCGAATGTCCAGGTCCAGTACGCCCTGAATCCCCAGGCCGCCGCGCAGGTGCCTGCGGGCGAATACGTGCTCCTGGCCGTCCTTGAAGTCGCGGCCGGTACCTCGCTGCCGCCAGAACTCTGGCGCGGCCGAGTCGCTTCCGTGCCCGTGAAATTGAATATCAGGCCAGCGCCCGCGCAACCATCGGCTGCGGACCAGGCAGGCATCAACCTTCAGCGGGCGGAGTTCTTCTCCACGACCAGCGATTGGGTCAACGCACTCCAAAGTGCCCAGGCCGCCTTGAAGGAAGATCCCAGGCTGATTCGTGCGCAGATGATCCAGGGCGAAGCGAAGGAAGCACGGGGCGATCTGGCCGGAGCGAGGGACGCCTTTTCGCAAGCCCTGCGGCTGTTCTATGAACAGTACCCCGATTCCTATGAACGGCCCCAGTACCTGCTGGACAGAATTGCCGCGCTCGACAAACGCCTCGGCAGCCAGCTTGGCCGCGCTGCGACCACTCCGTCGCCATAACTCCAGCGCCCGCTGGCGGGTGTTCGGACTACGACTTAAAGGCATCCAATGCCAAGGTGGGCCGTCCTTTGTTCCCGAAGGCACCCTTGTCATAGTCCTGCCAGTTATTGTGACATTCCGGCTCCCAGTAGAACACCCCCAGGCCTTTTCCTCCGGACACCGATCTTGTTTTGGCGATGATATCAGTGAGGAAGGACTTGGCCGCGGCTTCCGCCCTGACATCCATCCCGACCTCCGAAATCATCACTTCCTTGCCGTACCTTGCCACCATGTCGTTCAGGTTGACCAGGCATTGATTGTTCAGCTTCGCCCAGTCTCCGGCGGTGGGATAGAGTGACATCGCGATGACATCGTATTTGGCGCCGTTCGCCTTGAGGCCGTCGAAGATCCACCGGAACAGGCCGTTGTCGTATCCATTGGAGATGTGGACAATCACCTTCGCGTCGGGAAACACGGCCTTCGCGCTATCGTAGCCGCTGGTAACCAACTTCGCGAAGTCCGCCATGTTGGTCGAAGCCCTGCCGTCAGGCCACAGCATGCCATCATTGGTTTCGTTTCCGACCTGCACCCATTCGGGGGCAATTCCGGCCGCCTTCAGCGCCGTGAGCACGGAGGTCGTGTGGTTCGCTACATCGGTCACCAACTGATCAATGCGATGAGATGACCAGGCAGCGGGTTTGTTCTGCTTCCCCGGATCGGCCCACCAGTCGCTGTAATGGAAATCAATCATGATCCGGTAGCCGAAATTCTTTGCCCGCACCGCCATCCTGACGACATCGGCCTGTCCGCACCAGCCGTCGGTCGGGCTCACCCAAACGCGCAGCCGGATCGAGTTCATGCCGCACCCCTGAAGGACCCGCAAACAGTCCTGCTGGGCTCCGTCAGCGCTGAAGAACTTGATTCCACTCGCCTCCATTTGGGAAAGCCAGCCGACATCGGCACCCTTGGCAAAAGGTGCCGCCTGCAGGGAGTTCGCGAGCGGCGAAAGCAGTCCAGCGATCACCAGCGCGGCCGAATAGCCTGCCACGGAAATCTGTTTCAAGATCGAGTTCACGGAGGTGGTTGGTTGAAGACTTGACGGGCTATTTTCGGAAGAGACGGTTCGCTCTCTTGGAATGTCAAGGGGCAATCCTGAACAGCTCTGTTCCGAGCTGTCTGAAATCGTCTCCGCGCTGCGCCACGCCGTAGCTTTTGCTGCGCTAAGGCGAAGGCGGGGAGCCAAAACTCTCGCCCGAAATCCGCAACGCCGTCCTAACGCTTCTGCGCGCAGCGAAACCGGGTGAGCGCTGACAAGAGGGCGTTTTCGTTTCCCCAAAGAGTGCGCAGATTTCCGGCCCCGTTCCGCGACAGATCGCAAATGTTCCAACCTGACCCCATTTTTGGGCTCCCTACAGACACCTTCAGGCATACCAGTCGCGGCGGGTGAGCGGCAGATGCGAGGCACCGCCGCGCTCCGGCTTGGACAACAGCGCCTGGTAGACCGCCTGGTGGCCGCGAGAGAAACCGTGCGCCGACCCCGCCATGTAGAGCCGCCACACGCGGTAGGCGGCTTCATCCACGAACGTCAGCGCCGCCTGATGGCCGGCTTCCAGCCGCCGCACCCAGTGCCGCAGGGTAAGGGCGTAGTGCTCCCGCAGGTTCTCCACGTCGCGGACCTCGAAGCCCGCCTTCTCCGCCGCCTTCAGCACCACCGGGATGGGCGGAATGTCGCCATCCGGGAACACATAGGCATCAGTAAACGACTTGCCTAGGCCGCGGCGCGGGCGCGGACCTTCGCCGATGGCGTGATTCAGGAACACGCCGCCGGGCTTCAACCGGCGGCCAGCCGTTTCGAAATAGCCCGCTAGCCGGTCAGCGCCCACGTGCTCCGACATCCCCACGCTGACGATCGCATCGTAAGTTTCGGTCTCCGACAGCTCGCGATAATCCCGCACCGCGAACGTCACCTCCCGGTCGAGCCCGGCCTCGGCCGCAAGCGCCGTCGCCAGTTCCACCTGCGGCCGGCTCAGCGTCACCCCGGTGACCTTCACGCCGTAGTTGCGGGCCGCATGAAGCGCGAGGCCGCCCCAGCCGCAGCCAATGTCGAGCAAACGCTGCCCTGGCTGCAGGCGGAGCTTTCGGCAAAGCAGGTCCAGCTTGCCGGTTTGCGCCGTGTCCAAATCATCGTTCGATCGCTCGAAATAGGCGCACGAATAGATCATGCGCCGATCGAGCCAGAGCCGGAAGAAGTCGTTCGACACGTCGTAATGGAACGTCACGGCGCGCCGGTCGCGTTCCGGGGAGTGCCGCCGTCCGCCCGCCGTGGCAGCGATCCGGCCGCTCCGCCTCCGGGCGAGCCCCGCTGGCAGCCGGTGGAGATGGTAATACTGGATCAGCGCGGCCAGCCCGTGCGGCGTGGCGCGGCTGCCCAGCACGTCGATCAGCTCGAAGCCCGCCTCGATGTCGCCGACTACGTCGAAATCATCAGCCAGGTACGCCTCGCCCATGCCCTGCTCGCTTCCGGAGGAGAACATGGCTCGCAGGGAACCCGGGTGTTGCAGGACGATTGTGGCCGGCCGGGGCTTTTCGTCCGGCCAAAGCGTATCGTCCCAGAGGCGGAAGGACACCTCTTTGAGCGGGGTGGCGGCAAACAGCTCATCGAGGAAGCGAACACTGGCTTCGATTTCCGGCGCAAGGATCGTTGTCATGGTAACCTCCGTGGACGGGCGAACATTAATCGCTTCCCGACGGGTCCGCAAACATTTGTACGCAGGGAGCGGAATGGGCGGCGAAGTTCTGAGGCCGTCCCGAGTTGGGACAGTGGCGGGTGGCCTGCCTAGCCGTAGGCCCACACCGCGTTGAATGCCCGCCGTCGCCCTGCATCCGCGGGCTACGGCACGGCAGTCTCCGCCCGCTGCCGCCGGAGCGTAGACTGGTGCCTAGGAGGGACTCGAAGGCCAGCCGGAAGAACCTCATGGCACAGAAGTCCAACCAGATGGCACGTCAGCAAAGTCGCCGCCGCCACCGGGAGCCTCACAGAATCCTGAACAACTCTGTTCCGAGCTGTCCGAGATCGTCTCAACGCTGCTCCGCGCAGTCAGATTCTAGCCGAGTTCATGTCGCCGGGCACGTGTGTTTTATTGAAATGAAGAAGTTGAACGGGCACGTCAGGGCGATCCTCCACCGACCGCATAGGATAACCCGATTTGCCTCAAAATCAGTCCCTCTAGCTTGCCTGCTGGTCTAGGACCTTGCGATCCCTTCCCTCGTGATTGGAGCGAAAACCGAAAAGGGCAAAAACGCGTCCAGAAACCGAAGACCCCCGAAAAGGCCGCAGGCGGCAGAGTCAAATCTAGGCCCTCACAACTTTGGCTGGTTTGGCAGCTTTGGGGTTTCAAAGGGGGCTATGGTTGATCCACCACGAATTTCCAGCATGTAATCGGCAGTGATAGTTGACCTTCGAAATCCCTCACCAATAATCGAAAAAAAGAAGAATATTGAAAAGACTGTCAACTCCATTGAAGGAAAAGCACCAACAAGATTAATCTCTTTCGGAATCGTCACGAGCCGGCGGGCAAAATCCCAGAGAAGATTCGTCCAAGGAAACAGCAACGCAATGTATCCGAATGTTAGCGAAATGCTGATCGTTCGCCATAGCTCGGCGGATTGCTTAATTCGCTCGAACCGAAGGTAAGCGTCGATTGTTGGATCGTTCAAATACCGCGGCTTGGATCGGCTATAGCGGATCCAACAGGATTGAGCGCTGATCCCTTTCCGGGGAACGCCCACTGCAAATCCTACCTGTTCCGCAAGAGCTGCTCGGTCCTCAACCGTTCAAGCAGTTGCCGGGAATGCGAGGCGCCATCGGCATTGCCCGAGGCCACGGCGATCGCCTCGGCTCGCTCGGCGGTACGGATGCCCTCGTCGTACCGACCGCTCGCTGCATAAAGCGCGGCCAGCAAGTCCAGATAGGTGGATTCACCATAGCTGGTCAAAGCGCACGCTTGCTCCGCCAGCTTGACCGCTACCGTTACGTTTCGCTCGGCGGGTGGTGAGGCGGTGGCCAATCTCCACGCGAGCGCGGCCAACTGGCCCACCGTTCGGGGACTCAATTGGCAGGCGTAACGCAGTTGCGCGGAGGCTTCGGCGTCTTGATCTTGGCGCATCAGGGCGCAGCCCAGTGCCAGCCGCAGTCCCGGACTGGACGGAGTCGTCGCCAGCGCTTGTCGGCACACGTTGATGGTCTCATCCGGATGTCCGGACGCCATCAGGACCGAACTGAATTCTTCCCAAGCGGGGTCATAGCCCGGTGCGAGAACCAAGACCTGGCGGAGTTGCTCGAGCGCCCGGCCGGCCTGCTGCTTGTGCGCGAACGCCAGAGCGAGCACGTGATGCCCTCGGCAGTCGTTCGGATCCTGTTTGACGAGCATCTCCGCCTCGCGGATGCCTTCGTCCTCGCGGCCGGTGATCGTCAGGAAATAGGCCAGGGAGAATCGCACCTCCTCGTTTCGAGGTTCGCGGCGCAGCCTCTGCTGCAGGAAGTCAGTCAGAAACTCCGTCGCTTCGAGGTTTTGTCCTTTCGCGCCGAGCGCCCGAGCCTTCGCGACCGCGGCCGGGACCGACGACCGCGAGATCCAGAATGAGGCGTAGCTATTGATCGCCCACAGGCCGAATACGACACAGACCACACTGCAGAGCTTCGGGCTCCGCCGCGTGAGAAAATCAAAGCCCAACGATCCCAAAACACAGAAGGGAACCAGGGTCGACAACCCGAAGAAGGCCTTCACCGTGCTGCCATAAGGAACAATCAGTGAAATGTAGACCATTGCCCACAAGGCCAGACAGCCAAATCCCAGCAGCAGAAACCATTCAGCGGACGGCCGCCGGATGAACCTGCCTAGCGCGAGCATCCCGCCGACGAACACTGCCAGGGTGGGCACCAGGGCCAGCCAAAAGCTGATCGCCATGAGGTCGTAGTTCCAGGGCGGACGGGAAAAGAACTCCACCGCGCTGCTCAGCAAGCCATCGCCCCACAGCGTGGTGTATAGGCCGTCCCCAAAACTCTGCGGTGCGTTTGACCATGGGTGCAGCAGCGCGTCGCCAAATCGCAGGTAGAAGCTGCTGGTTCGATAGCCGTCATATTGCCACCAAGAAAAGCCGAGCCGCGGATCCCAATTGCCAACCAGCGGGCTTCCGTAGTGGATCCACAAGCGCGCGTAATGCCATCCGCCCACCAGCGCGCAAAGCGCCAGGATCACGCCGATGCGCGCGATCCATTGCGCCGGTGAGATCGCGCGTTTCTCCAGCCACCGCCAGAGCAGCGAGCCCAAAACCGGCGGCAGGACCAGGAGCGCGGTGGATTTGGCGAGGAGCGCCGCGCCGAGGCAAAGACCAAGCCCGGCGCACAATGTCCACGTCAGGCGCTCCTGCTGCAACCCGCGCAAGGTCAGCCAGACACAGGCGCTGACCAGCATCGCCGCGAGTGCCTCGTTAGTGAAGTATTGAGAAAGGTACAGCAGCGGCGGCAGAAATGCCGCGAGCACCACTCCCCATCCCGCCTTGGGCCGCTCGGAGGGAAACAGCAGCCGCAAGGCGGCCCAGACGATCGCGAGGTGCGCAAGACCGATTGCGAGCCCCAGAAGGCGCAGCGCCATGAGGCCAGCCGGTTCCAAAACCGAGACATGGAGCAGGCCCAACCACGCCGCCGAAAGCAGGTAATAGAGCGGAGGCTGAAACATCTCGAATCCCTGGCGGGCGAGGGGCAAAGAGCCATGCTCCTGGATGTAGCGGATGTAGTCCATGTGTCCCTGCACGTCGAAACCGATCAAGGAGGGCAGCGCGGGAAGGTTATTCGCGAACAGGGCCATCCAGCATCCCGTCACCACTGCGAGCGGAAGAATCTCGCGCGGCCAATTCCTCCTCCCGGCCTCCGCGTAGGGCCGCGCGAGGCTGGGATTCGCGCGCGCGAAGAGGCCGCGGTTGCGCAGCAACCAACAACCGGCTGCCGACAGCAACATGAAAGCCAGGAGCGCGGGCCAGCACCTACCCAATGAGGTCCACGGTTGCGGCAGGCCGTAGACGGAATTGCCGGCCGCCATTGGCTTGGGTGCAGCAGCCAGTGCCGCCCCGCGCGCAGCCGCGCCCGCATAGGACGCCCGCCAGGTCGTGCCCGAATTCACCTGCGTTCCGCCTAAATCGAGGCAAAGCCATAGCGCGGGCGGCCCTTTCGAATTGAAGACGGTGACCTGAATCCGGTTTGGCCCGGGCTGCAGTTGGCCGGCCACATCAATGAAATCGGGTCGCTTCCAGTTCGTCGTCGTTCCCAGCGGCTTCCCGGCAACGGTTCCATTGATTGCGAGGGTATAGCGGCTAAACGCCGCGATTCGCAGCGCCGCTCTTGACGGCGAACTTCCAAGCACGAATGAATTCTCGAACACCGTTTGCAACTCCAGAACGGGCTGGGAATTCCCCTCCGGCGTGACTGGATAAACAATCCATTCCGCCGGAGCCATGTTGGGCAGGAAACTGACGTCAGCGCGCCAGGTGCTCACCCACCATAGTCCCGCCAGGGCGCCCCCGACAGCGACGATGACCCAGCCAAGCGCATGGCCACTGAATCTAGGATCTCTGCAATCTGCCTTCACCGGGGAGCACTAGGGTGTGTTTTCAAAATCGACCAAGCCCGATGGGAAACGGACGGGCGCTCGAGCGATTTGCCAAACAAATGGCATCAGCTCATATTTCACGGTTCGCGCGCAATTGGCGTGAGATCCCCCCACTGAGCCTTCGCCAGCGGGGCAGCCGCGAGGGCTTTGCGAAGATCCGTTGGCACTCCGGGCTCTGATTCCACTCCAGCCGGCTTAGGATTCATTTTGTTCATAAAGCGTGTCTAACGCCTAACGTCCGGCCTGCGTGGCGCGGGGGCGAGCGTGTACAAATGCAAACAGGACCGCCCATCCCGCGTCCACTCTAGGCCGCCTGTTAGGTGCTGGTCTTGTCATGGGTCCTACTCTTCCTGAACAGAACGGTTGCCGCGCAGACATTTATCGCAGCAGCGAGCGCGTACAGCAGTCGGGCCTGAGCATCCTTTGGACGCACTGCCACAACACCAAAGCATAGCGCTCCGAAGAGAAGCATCATGCTCGCCAACCGCAGGTTCCAACCCGGCTTGATTCTCATAGTTCTTGTTTGGTAATTGGCAACGGGTGCCACACCTAGACCTTATGGCTGACGGCGCGCACCACGTCCTCAGCTGGAAGGTTGATTAAAGTGGTGTGGTTGCCGTTCATGTTAGCGCGGGTTGCCCTTGTGGGCAGAGCCGCAAGAACGTCCTCGCTGTGGGCGGGGTATACGTTCTGATTCATCAATGTGAAACAAACAAACAACCACACCATGCAGACCATTACACTCTATATCGGCCTCGATGTCCACAAAGACTCCATCACCATCGCCATCGCTGAACCTGGCCCCAAGGGCGAGATTCGCCTCTTCGGCACCATCACCAATGATATCGATCGACTGGAAAAGGCCTTGCGCCGCATCTGCAAAGCTCATCCCGGCTCCCACCTGGAAGTCGCCTATGAGGCCGGCCCCTGCGGCTTCGTCATCGCCCGGCGCCTCAAGCAACTCAAAATCCCCTGCCTGGTCGCCGCCCCCTCGCTCATCCCCAAGCAACCCGGCGCTCCCTTCAAAACCGACAAGCGGGATGCCCGCGGCCTGGCCCGCCTCCTGCGCGCCGGCGAACTGACCGCCGTCTACATCCCCGAACCCACCGACGAGGCCATTCGCGACCTGTGTCGGGCCCGCACCGATGCCGTCGATGATCAGCGCCGTTGCCGCCATCGCCTCAAAGGCTTCCTGCTGCGCCACGGTTATCGCTACCAGGGCAAGGCCAACTGGAGCCAACCCCACATGCGTTACTTGCGTGAACTGGTCCTGCCACACCCGGCTATGAAGACCATCCTCGAAGAATACCTCCAGGGCATCGACGCCGCTCACGACCGCGTCCAGCGCATCGAAGCCTCCATGCTCGCTCTGCTGGAAACCTGGCGGCTCAAATCCGCTGTGGAGGCCCTCATGGCCTTCCGCGGCTTCCAATTGGTCGCCGCCATGATCACCGTCAGTGAGCTGGGCGATATCCACCGCTTCCCTCATCCTCGTCAACTCATGACCTATCTGGGCCTGGTCCCCACCGAGTCTTCCAGCGGCCCGCACCAACGCCAGGGGGGCATCTCCCGTTGCGGCAACAGTCATCAGCGCTGGTTGCTCACCGAGTGCGCCGAGCATTACGCCATCCCTCCCAAAATCAGCAAGGAACTCTCCCGCCGCCAAGAGGGCCAGCCCGAGTCGGTCCGCGCCCTCTCCTGGAAGGCCCAGAACCGGCTCCACCGGCGCTTTAATCGCCTCCTGGCCCGCCGCCTCCAACGCAACAAAGCCAAGGTCGCCATCGCGCGCGAACTCTGCGGCTTCATCTGGGCACTACTTCGCACCCAGGAATGCTACCGCCAGCCCGCCGGGACACCCTCACCCCAATGAGCTCCCTGCGCTCCACAGTCACGATGAGTTTTTCGCTTTGGACCTTGGCTTGCAGGGCATCC
>PMBT01000164.1 GCA_003153035.1 Opitutia bacterium | reverse complement strand
GCGTCGATCGCGGCATAGGTGAAAGTTGGCATGGTGGGTAAGTGTTTTGGGGATAATCTCGGGGTTCAGCGGAAAATCGGCCGTGCGATTTGCTCAGACGTATCTCCTGACTTCCTCGAGCGTGGTGAGGCCGTCGAAAACCACACGCAGGCCGGCCGCCCGGAGCGTCTCCATGCCGCTCGCGACCGCCAGCCGTTGGATCGCCGGGGCCGGTGCGCGCTGCAGGACAAGTTCACGAATCGCCTCATCCATGCGCAGCCATTCAAAGAGCCCGATGCGCCCCTTGTAGCCCGTCTCACGGCAGGCGGTGCAACCGCGTCCGCGGAAAAAACGGTGTCCCTCGATTTGCGCTGGTTCGAAGCCGCTTCCCGCCGGCAGGGCCGCCGCCGCCGGTTCGACGGGTTCGCGGCAATCCGGGCAGATTCGCCGCACGAGGCGCTGGGCCAGCACCCCTTCCAGCGTTGCGCTGAGCAAAAAGGGCTCCACCCCCATATCGATGAGCCGGGTGACGGCGCCAACCGCGTCGTTGGTGTGCAGCGTGCTCAGCACAAGGTGGCCGGTGAGCGCCGCTTGGATCGCAATCCGGCCGGTTTCGAGGTCGCGAATCTCCCCGACCATGAGCACGTCCGGATCCTGGCGCAGGAACGCGCGCAGCGCTGAGGCGAAGGTGAGCCCGATGGCGGGATTCACGGGCAGCTGCAGAATGCCCTCAATCTCATATTCCACCGGGTCCTCGGCGGTGAGGATCTTCAGTTCCGACGTATTGATGATCCGCAAGCATCCGTAGAGCGTCGTGGTTTTCCCGGAGCCCGTTGGCCCCGTGACCAGCAGGATCCCGTTGGGCCGGTGCACGATCTCCCGGACGCCGGCTTCCACGAGTCCGGACAACCCCAACTCCGACAGCATCAGGGGCGCGGAGGTTTGATCGAGCACGCGCAGCACCACGCTTTCGCCGGCCTGCGTGGGCAGCGTGGACATGCGCAGATCCACGCACCGGCCGTCGACCGGAAAGCGGATCCGTCCATCCTGCGGCACTCGGCGCTCGGCAATATTGAGGCCGGCCAGGACCTTCAGCCGGGAAATCACGGGCAAGGCGTATCGCGAGGGCGGCGGCGATTCGTCGCGCAACGTGCCGTCGACCCGGCACCGCACCTTGAAGTCGCCTTCGAACGGCTCAAAATGAACGTCGCTGGCATGATCGCGAACCGCCTGGCGCAGGATCCGGTTGACAAAACGCACCACCGGCGTTTCGGCGGCCTGCCGTTCAAGATCAGCCGCGGTGAATTCCGCTCCGTTTTCATCCGCCGACAGTGCGCGCCTGCCGCCGGTGCCCGCCCCGCTCGCCCCCGTTGCATCTGCGCCGTAGTGATCGGAGAGCAGCTTCGCGATCCGGGCGGGATCGGCCACCGCGAGTTCCACCTCCCGGCCCAGCGCGAAGGAAAGATCACCGGCCAGCCCGCCGGCGAAAGGATCGGCCGCCAGCAATATGACCGAGCGGTGATCGGCCCGCCATGGCACAACCCCGTACCGCTGCGCCAAATTTCCGGGCAACGAGGCGGCGATCGTCTCGGGAATCGCGGGCGGCAGCTCCTCGACCCAGCGCAGGCCGAGCTGCGCCGCCACCGTTCGAAGCAGTTCGACCCGGCCAACCAGTCCGCGCTCAACCGCGGCGTCCGCGAGCGATTCATTCGTGGCGCGGCATTCGTCGCCCAGGCGCGCGAGCGCCGCCGGTGACAAAAGGCCCGCTTCGCGCAAAAGCACGGCGAGGGCCTGATCATGGCCTTCGAACATAGGGGATGTGACTGTGGAAAATCGCCCAAGCGCCCGGTCAGCCGAAGGGCGCGCGACCGCGGTGAACGCTACAGTTCCCGCAGCCGGTAACCCATCTGGGTGAGCTTCTCGCGCATCACCACAGGATCCTGCGCCACCTCCAGGGCCTCGTCCGCCGCGACAAGCTCGCGGTTGACGAGGCTCATGAGGTGGGTGTCCAGCGTGATCATGCCGAGTGAAGCTCCGGTCTGGATGTCGGAATTGATGCGGAAAGTCTTGTTCTCGCGGATCAGTGACGCGATCGAGGTCGTGTTGATCATGATCTCGAATCCGGCAATGCGTCCGCCGCCGATCTTCTTGACGAGCACCTGGGAGATGACCGCCTGGATCGAGCTGGCGAGCTGCGTGCGGATCATGTCCTTCATGTTCGNNGTGGCGAAGACCAGGTGGCCCGTCTCGGCGGCGCTGATCGCCGCCTCGATCGTCTCGAGGTCCCGCATTTCACCGACCAGAATCACATCCGGATCCTGCCGCAGCGCCCGGCGAATGGCCTCCGAGAAACTGGGAACATCCACCCCGATCTCGCGCTGGGTCACGATGGAGCGCTTGTGGTCGTGATAATACTCGATGGGATCCTCGATGGTGATGATGTGGCCCTCGCGGTTCTCGTTGATNNATGTAATTGACCATCGAGGCGAGCGTAGTGCTCTTGCCCGAGCCCGTCGGTCCCGTCACTACAATGAGTCCGCGCGGACGAAACAGCAGCTCCTTGACCTTGTCGGGCAGGCCGATTTCCCGCAGGCCGAACATCTTGTTGGGAATCTGCCGCAGGACCATGCCGTAGTTGCCCTTGGACTTGAGCACGCTCACGCGAAAACGCGCCTTGTCGAGGTACGCAAAGCCAAAGTCCGTGCCGCCGTTGAGCTTCACGTTCTGGACGTGCGCATCNNGGAGTCATGCTTCCGCTGAGCCGCAACGTCGGCGGCTGGCCGACTTGGAGATGAAGGTCGGAAGCGTGCTGCTCGACCACGATCTCAAGCAGATCATTCATGTCGTAGCTCATGGGTATTCTCCGGTTGGGAGTCTGTCCTATGATTAGGGGCAAGCTCCAGGGCTGATCTAGGGTGCGGTGGCGAGCCTAGCGGGGTTTTGGCCGGCGTCATTCTAAAAAACTCCACCGCTCCGGTTTCATAATCAGTTCGCATCAGCGACGGTTTCCGCGAGCACCTCTGCGATGGTGGTCGCTCCCTCCCGGGCCTTGCGCAGACCATCCTCCCGCAGCGTGCGCATGCCCCCGGCCCGGGCCTGTCCGCGGAGGCGGGCCGCCGCGGCGCCGGCATGAATCAGCTCCTGCATCTTCCCGTCGACCAGCAGCAATTCGAAGATGCCCACGCGTCCGTGGTAGCCGGTGCCGGCACAGGCCGCGCACGGCGTCGCCGCCCCCCGGAACCCGCCGACTGCGTCCAAAATCCTGCCGCCCGGAGCGCGGCGCCCCGGTTCTTCCGGCCCGCCGCAGTGAGGGCAGAT
>PMBT01000094.1 GCA_003153035.1 Opitutia bacterium | reverse complement strand
TGGGCAACGACATCCTCTCCGACGATGCCGTCGGGTTGCACGTTGCCCACGAAGCTCGCGCACGCCTGGCCGGCGAGCCGGACATCGAGGTGCGGGCGACGCCCGAGATGGGGCTGGCGCTCCTGGATGAGATCGCCGGACGCGAGGCCGTGGTGCTGGTCGATTCTGTTCAAACCGGACGGGTTCCGCCCGGCCACCTCCATGAGTTCGGCCCTGGCGATCTCTCCCAGGTGCTCACAACCTCGCCCCACTTCCTCGGCGTCGGCGAAACCCTGGCCTTGGGCAATCTGCTCGGCCTGCCCATGCCCTGTCACGTGCGGATTTTCGCAATCGAAGTGACGGACCCATTCACGCTCGGAACCGTGATGACCCCTGCGGTGGAGCAAGCGATCGCCGCCGCGGCGGACCGCGTGGCCGCACAAGCCAGGGAATTCGCACAGGCTGCCCGTGCCGCCAAGAGAAGCGTTGCGCTCGCCTGAATTGGCACACTGCCGCGGGCGAACGGCAGCGGTTGGTGAGTCCGGCCCTTGGGAGACAAACGGTTCATAGGGCATTAGCTTAAGTTTCAGAAGGCCATTGGCGGCTTCTTCCCTCAGGGCTTTCCCGGACGAATTTGACTATCCGGCGTCGACTCGAGATAAGGAGATGCCCGCTAATTCGTTATGCGTTGCTAGGGCCGTCTGGCCATCCATCAACCCGACCGATCCTTTCCAGCATATGAATCTCATTGTGCTGCTGAAGATGGTGCCCGATACAGTGGAGGAATTGAACGTAGCCAGTGATGGCAAGTCGCTGGATTCAGAGTACCTCCGCTTCAAACTCAACGATCCCGACGAACACGCGCTGGAAGAGGCGCTGCTCTTGAAAGAGAGGGTCGGCGGCAAGGTCACGGTCGTCGCTCTGGATGCACCGGAAGTGGATGATGTCCTGTTCATGGCACTGGCCAAGGGCGCCGACCGCGCGGTGAAGATTCCGGCGGATCAAGCCAGCTTGGGCACCGTCGCTACGGCCAGGATGTTTGCGACCTTCCTGGCGTCCGGCGGCGGCCAGATCACGCCGGATACGCTTGTGCTGCCTGGTTCGCAGGCGATTGATGACCTGGAGGGCGAAGTAGCCGCATATCTCGGCGAGGCGCTTAGCCTGCCTTATGTGGGCGTGGTGAGCAGCGTCTCGCCGGTCAACGGCAAGGTGGTTGTACTCAAGGAGTTTTCCGGTGGAATGCGTGGGGAGTACGAGGTGACGCTGCCCGCGGTGCTGGGCATCCAGTCCGCTGAAAAGCCGCCGCGTTACGTGCCGGTCGCCAAGGTGCGCGCCGTGATGAAGTCGGCCAAGATCGAAACCGCGGACATCGCGCCACCCGAATTGGCCAAAGCCCTCGTCGTGGAGCGGATGTATAAACCGGAAGCCGCGGGCCGGGCCCAGATGCTGGAAGGCACGCCGGAGGACATCGCCGCGCGGATCGCCGGCCTGCTGACCGAGCGCGGCATCATCTAACCCCTTACCTTCATCAAAGGAAACATGAGTGCCGCAATCCTCGTTTTGGTGGAGCACCTTAAAGGCACGCTGGCCGACATCACGTTTGAAATGCTGGGGGTCGGCCGCCAGATCGCCGCAGCGCAGGGAGGCCAAGTGCACGCGGTGTTGCTGGGCAAGGACGTGAACGCGCTGGCCGCGCGTCTGGGCGCAGCCGATAGCGTGCTGCTGGCGGACGAACCGAACTTGGAGCAACCATCGGCTGAGGTGATTGTCCCGCTGCTGCAGCAGCTCATGGCTCAGAAGCAGGCCTCGCTGGTGCTTCTGGGCGGTACCAATGCCTCTTTTGGCCTGGGGGGGCAGCTGTCGGCCCGGATGAAGGTGCCGTTCGTGAATTTCTGCAAGGGGGCCCGCGTCGAGGGCGGTTCGCTCGTGCTCACCAGCCAGTTGTTCGGCGGCAAGATCCTCTCCGATGTGAAACTGGCGGACGGCAAAGGCATCGTCAGCGTCTATCCCGGCGCGTTCCCTGCCGAGGCGGGCAGGAGTGACAAGACACCGCCGGTTGAGAAGGTGGCCGTGCCGCCCGGCAGCCCGAAGGTTGTCTTCAAGCGATTCGTCGAGCCCGACACCAGTGACGTAGACATTACGAAGCAGAGCGTGCTGGTGGCGGTGGGTCGCGGGATTCAATCACAGGACAACGTGCAGCTGGCGGAGGAACTTGCCCAGAGCCTGGGAGGTGTCGTGTGCGCTTCGCGCCCGGTGATCGACCAAGGCTGGCTGCCGCTGAGCCGGCAGGTCGGCAAGTCCGGCATGACGGTGAAGCCGCGTCTGTACCTCGCCTTCGGCATCAGCGGCGCCCCCGAACACTGGGACGGCATGCAGAGCTCGGAGTGCATCATCTCCGTCAACACCGACCCGAAGGCCCCCATCTTTGACGGTTCACACTATGGCGTGGTCGGCGACGCCGTGGAGCTGATTCCACTTCTGACAGACAGAATCAAAGCCAAGAAAGGCTAGGTGCCACATGGATCCCATCCGAATCTCGGTGTACGGTCTGCCGGGCGTTGGGGTGTTGTGGTTTCTAACCCTGGTGGCGTTTGGCGTCTTTGGCTGGCGCGCCTGGCAGCTGATCGGGCTGCTGCGCCGGGGCCGCCACGAGAACCGTTTCGACCAGATTGGCCGGCGGACCTGGCATGCCGTCAAGAACGTCCTGCTCCAGCCCCGCATCTTCGGCGAACAAAGCATCGGGCTGGCGCACTTTCTGACCTTCTGGGGGTTCATGGTCTACGCAACCTGCTTCAACTGGGCGTTGCTGCGGGGTTTGTTCCCGATGCTGCCAATCCCCTACCCGGACGAGGTCAAGGTCGCTGTGCTGTTCCTTGAGGTTTTCTCGGTGCTGGTGCTGGTCTCGCTCGCCGCCGCCCTCGCCCGGCGTTTGTTCTATGCCCCGCCACATCTGCATCTGAGCTTCGACGCGAACTTCATCCTCGCCCTCATCGCTCTGCTGATGTTGACCATGCTTTTCGGTTCCGCCTTCCGCAACGTCGCCGAGGGGAGCCGGGGAACGGCCTGGGCGCCCTTCGGGAGCCTGCTGGCGCCGGCGTTCGCCGGCCTGACTCCGGTCACCGCCCGCGCTTGGGCGACCGCGATGTGGTGGCTGCACATGATCATCGTGCTGGGTTTCTTCGTCTACCTGCCGTATTCGAAGCACCTGCATCTCCTCGCCGCGCCGTTCAACGTTTTCTTCAGCGGCGCCGTCACGCGCCCGCTAGGCGACCTCACGGTTCCGGGCGCGCAGGAGGACATGGCATCCGGCGCATCGAGATGGGAGGAACTCACCTGGAAGCAGCTCCTCAGCGGTTTTTCCTGCGCCGAGTGCGGCCGCTGTGACCGGGCGTGTCCGGCCACGGCATCCGGATACCCGCTGGAGCCGCAGCAGATCATCCAGAAGATCAAGACGCACGCCATGCAGCAGGGTCTGGCCCGTACACGGGATGCCAGCGGCAACGGCACGCCGAAGCTCATCGGCGACGTGATCACCGAGAGTGAGCTGTGGGCCTGCACGACCTGCATGGCTTGCATGACCCGCTGCGCGGTCTGGAATGAACAGATCCCGATCATCGTCACGCTCCGGCGCCAACTGGTCAGCCAGGGTGCGGTGGAGCGCACGGTGCAGGACATGCTCGCCAACCTCACCCGCTACGGCAATTCCTTCGGCAAGTCCGACCGGATGCGCGCCCGGTGGGTCCAAAGCTCCGGGCTCAAGATCAAGGACGCCCGCAAGGAACCGGTGGAATATCTCTGGTTTGTGGGCGATTACGCCTCCTACGACCCGCGCTGCGAGGAGGTCACCCGGAAGACAGCCAGGATCTTTGCCCAGGCCGGCCTCGACTTCGGCCTCCTCTACGAAGCGGAGCGCAATGCCGGCAATGACGTCCGGCGCGTCGGCGAAGAGGGCCTCTTCGAGATGCTCAAGGAAAAGAACCTGCAGGCCCTCGCCAAGGCTCAGTATCGCGCCATCGTCACCACCGATCCGCACACGTTCAACACCCTGAAGAACGAGTACCCGTGGAACGGCAACCGCGTACCGGTGAAGCATTACACTGAAGTGCTCGACGAACTGCTCCAGGCCGGCCGAGTCCCGCTCAAGAAGAAACTCACCGGCCGGGTTACTTATCACGACCCGTGCTACCTCGGCCGCTACAACGGCATCTACGACTCGCCGCGCCGCGTGCTGCGCGCGCTCGGCCTGGAGATTGTGGAGATGCCGCGCACGCGCGACCGGAGCTATTGCTGCGGCGCGGGCGGCGGCCGCATCTGGATGGAAGACAAGGAAAAGCTCCCCGAGCGCCCGGCCGAGAACCGCATCCGCGAAGCGGCGGCCCTGGGCGATGTGCCCACCTTCGTCGTCGCCTGCCCCAAGGACATCGCGATGTTCCGCGACGCCCTCAAGACGACGGGCACTGAGGGCAGGATCGCCGTCCGGGACATCGCCGAACTCGTTGCTGACGCGATGGAAGGCTAACGGAAGCCCGCCCGCCCCCCCCAGCCAAACTGACCAGCACCGTCCTCACCCGAAGTCCGCGCGGCCACCCACGACCCATCCGTGCGCTTCTCTTCCCCTCGCCTGTCCGCCGTACGTGCGCAATGCTCAACAAAGGATGCGGAGCAGATTCCCTGGGACGGTACTACCCTTCTTAGCCGGTTGATCATCACAAAAGGACCCTGCCATGGCTGTATTGCTCGAACCCGAACTGGAGCAAAAAGGTTCCACTCTCGAAACCCTCCTCCAGACCCCCGACGGCAAACGCATCCTCACCTGCATCCAATGCGGCACCTGCGCCGGCACCTGTCCCTACGGTGAGTACATGGAGTTCCCGCCCCGCCGCATCATCAACATGCTGCGCCGCGGGCGGATTGAGGAGGTCTTCAAATCCGACAGCATGTTACGCTGCGTGGCCTGCTATGCGTGCATGACGAAGTGCCCGCGCGGCATCCGCCTGTCGGACATCCTCCTGCCGCTGGTGAAGGAACAGACCCTCATCAACCATCCCTCGATTCCCGCCGAGCTTCAGAAGACGCTGCAGAACACGCTGCGCTACGGCAACCCGATGGGCGAGTCGTCCCGCAAGCGCGTGGCGTGGAAAGTCACCGCCCCGGTGCCCGTCCCCGTCATGGCCGAGCTCCAGCGGCCGGTGGACGTGCTGTGGTTCGTGGAGTGCTACACCGCCTACTATGGCCGCGGCCAGGATAACAGCCGCGCCACGGCGAAGCTTCTGAACGCGCTGGGCATCGATTTCGCCATTCTGGGCAACGAGGAGAAATGCGCCGGCGACTGCGGCCAGCTCACCTGGGAGTCGGGGCTGTTCGAGACGCTCACCGACTACAATATGGAGATCTTCAAGAAGTATAAGTTCAACCGCCTCATCACTGGCGATGCGCACGCCTACAATGCCTTCCGCATCCGCTACCCCATGTACGGTTTCAACTACCGGGTCGACCACACTCACATGCTGCTCGCGGAGAAGCTGGAGCAACTCAAGCCAAAGCTGACCAAGAAACTGAATTACACCGTCACCTACCACGACTCGTGCTGCCTCGGTCGCCGCGCCGGGATGTACGACGAGCCCCGGGCGCTGCTCCGCGCCATCACCGGCGTCAAGCTCGTCGAAATGGTGCACAACCACGCCAACGCCATCTGCTGCGGCGGCGGCGGGGGCGGCATGTGGCTGGACACGTTCTTCAAGTCGAAAAACATGGAACGTCTGTCCGAGCGGCGCGTGAAGGAGGCCATTGCCACGGGCGCCGACGTGCTGGCGGTGTCCTGCCCGTACGAGATTTTTCGCTTTGAGGACGCATTGAAAGTCATCCCGCACGAGAAGCCGATGATCGTGCGCGACGTGGTTGAACTGCTGGCCGAATCACTGGGAGACTGAGCCATGTATACGCCCAAGAAACGCGAACCCGTCCGCATCGGTTTCTACATCTGCCATTGCGGCACCAACATTGCCGGGATGGTGGACGTGCTGGCGGTGGCCAAGTATGTCGCCACGCTCACCAACGTGGTCGTCTCGCGCGATTACAAGTACATGTG
>PMBT01000126.1:50452-50940 GCA_003153035.1 Opitutia bacterium | reverse complement strand
ACCGACTGCAGGTAATCGTACAGGCCGTGGGCGCCCTGAATCACCGGGATCCACGCGAGGGCGATGAGCACCATGACGGTGGTGGCGGTGCGGCCCGTGCGCACGAGCTGTGACTGGGAGGCGGCGGGCCTGAACTTCTGGTACAAGTCCACGGTGAAGAGGGTGGAGCAGGCGTTGAACACACCCGCGAGCGAGCCCATCAACGCTGAGAGCAGGCCGGCCACGACGAGGCCCCGCAGGCCCGCCGGCAGGAGGTGTTTCACCATGAGCGGAAATGCGCCCTGCGCCGCATTCGGGTCCGCCGCAAAGGCCTCGGACAGGCCGGGGACCTTGTTGGCCTTGANNCAGTACCAGAGGCCGATGACCGGCGCACAGATCAGCATGCCGAGCCACGGATAATGACTGTTGAAATACCACGCCTGCTTCACCATGTGTCCGTCGGTTGCGTGCTCCAGCACTGGTGCCCAGGTCGACTCGACGCCCGGCGG
>PMBT01000126.1:32867-50396 GCA_003153035.1 Opitutia bacterium | reverse complement strand
TAGAGGCCGGTCAGCACGATGACCGCCACCGAGCCGATCCAGAAGGCGTTAATCTCGGTACCGGCGACGTGCAGGTGCATCTCCGGCAGCAGCGTTGCGAACACCACGCCGCCGGCGAAAATGCCGACCGCGATCTTCGATACGACAAAGGTGATCAACGACACGATCGACAGGACATATCGCGAGCTCGTGCTGAAGCGGCGTTCGAGGAACTCCGGCATCGTGAACACCAGCGAACGGGCGTAGAACGGCACGAACACCCANNTTGGCGCCCGACCCGGCCAGGCCGACAATGTGCTCCGAGCCGATGTTCGAGGCGAAAATGGAGGCGCCAATGACCCACCAGCCCAGGTTGCGTCCGGCCAGGAAGTAGTCCGCAGCCGTGTCCTTGCGATGTTTTACCACCCACCAGGCGACGCCCAGCAGGACGCTGAAGTAGAGCGCGATCGCCAGCCAGTCCAGGCTATTCAATGTCGAGGCGTCAGATGGGGTCGCAGCGAATATCGGAGTCATGGGATTCATAGGTACGGTGAAGAAAGCAAGCGGTGATGGATGCGGGGATAGAGCAGCGGGTTAGGGGCGAGAAATGTGATCGGGGGTTGACCAGGCGGGGGGCGATTGAATAAAAGCGCCCGAATCAGGAAGACGGAGGCGGAGCTTCCTTTGAATCGGGCGACAGCGGCATTCAACCTCGGGGTTCTGCGCAAAACAGGCGGAAGTGTGCAACTGAGCCGCTGGGTTACGAGAAAAAATGTTTCAATTCTGCGGGCGGCGCGCGGCGACCGGGCCGGCCGGCGGAGCCGTCGTTTCTCGTGGTGCCTCGGTCGCGTTCGCCGTTCCCGGCTAGCGCGTCAGCGGTTCGAGCGGGGCAAGGCGAACGTTGCGCAGTTCGAAGGGGAAGCCTTCGAGCTGAATGCCGATCTTTCCCGCGTGCGGCTCGCACTTGGTCACGCGATTCTGGTGCACGCCGTTGATCGAGCACGCAATCAGGTCGTCGCGGCAGATGATATCGACGGAATTCCATTCACCGACCGGTTTCTCGCTGTTAAGGCCCAGCCGGTCAAGTTGCGGCGTCTTCGCATCGGGGGCCGTGGAGAGCGCCTCGGCGAACCGGGCGCCTGCCATGGGCAGCAGGTCGCCGGCCCGGCCCTCTTTCGTTTGGATCTGAAAGCAGACCGGCCACGTGTTCCGGTCGACCGGACCGGACGCAATGTGCACGAGCACGCCGCTGTTGGCGGGCCGGGCGCTCTTGGCCGTCCAGCGGTATTCGAGGTGAAGCCGGTAGTCTTGGTAGGTGCCAGTCGTCGCGAGGTACCCGATGGGCTTTCCGGCGACCGCAAGGCCCCCGTCCGCGGTTACCTGGCAGACCGCGGCAATGTCCGTGGCGGGGCTCGCGACCAACTCCCAGCCGGTGAGGTCCTTGCCGTTGAAAAGTTCGGTCGGGGCGGCCGCGCACGCCAGTCCAATCGTGGCCAGAAAGATGATGAGATATCGCATCAACTCCGGATTGTGGCAGGAAGATCGTGCGAGCGGAATCACAAAACCGCCGCAGCAATTACCCCGAATCCACCGCGGCGGCCGGCATCGGATGTATTCTGCCGGAGAAGGGGTGTCAGGAAATACCGGCCTTCCGGCATGAATCAACTGCCGCGCGAAGGGCGTGCGCGGCCGCGCGCGGGTCGGCCGCACCGCAGATGGCGGAAACAACCGCGATGCCATCGGCGCCGGCGGCGATGGCTTGGGCCGCGTTGGCGCCGGTTATACCGCCGATGGCGACGACCGGACACCTTAACTGGCTGCGAATGCTCGCGAAAACGGCTGGGCCCAGCGCAACCGCCGCGTCGGCCTTGGTGCCCGTGGAGAAGATTGGTCCGAGCCCCACGTAATCCACCGTCGCGGGATCGAAGGTGCCGAGTTCTTCCTCCCGCGTGATCGAGAGCCCGATGATTGCGCGGGGCCCGAGAAGAGCGCGGACGGCGGCGGGCGGCAGGTCGTCCTGGCCGACGTGGACGCCGGCGGCGCCGATGGCGTGGACGACGTCAAGGCGATCGTTGACGATGAGCGGAATCCCGTGCGGCGCTAGCCGGACCATGAGCGCCCGGCCGGTCTCGACCATCAGGCGGAAGGGGCCGTCCTTGTGCCGCAACTGCACCAGCGTCACACCGCCGTCAACTGCGGCCGCCACCGTTTCCACGAGGCCACGGCGCGCGGTCATCGCCGGGTCGGTGACGAGGTAGAGCGAAAGGTCGAAGCGGGCCGGCATCGGGAAAATGGAAGCGGGATCTACGGTCGGATCAAAGGGATTCCCACGGCAGCGCCCAGAGAGTGCAGAGCCCGGAGGTGGCAAAGTGGAGATCCAGGCATTTTACAGGCGACGAAGCAAACAGAGAGCCGGATTCTGAAAACGATTCGGACGGGTTGCCACAAAAGGCACGGAATGCACAAGATCGGGCTCAGGGAAGCCAAGCCGCTTTTTTGTGCGTGTGCCTCATGTGGCCAAACACCCTCTGCTTTCTCCGCGGCCTCCTGTTAAACAAAGACCTGGCTTAAGCCACGATCTTCAACCGGCGCTGGATCGTGGCCGCGTCGAGCTGGTGCAGGGCGTCGAGAAGATGGACCTGGAGCGAGCCGGGCCCGGGGCTCTTCTCGGCAGCGATTTCGCCGGCGATGGCCAGGAACGAGAGCCCGGCAGCCACCGCGGCCAGCCGGTCCTTTTCAACGGCGAGCGCGGCGCCAGCCAACGCGGTGGCCGTGCAGCCGAGGCCAGTGACCCTGGCCATCAACGGGTGGCCGTTGGCGAGCGCGATCAATTGCTCCCCGTCGGTTACATAATCAATCGCGCCGGTGACGGCGACGATCGAGCCAGTGGACTTCGCCAGGCGGCGGGCCGCTTCAATCGCGTCGGCCGAAGCGCGGGTTGAATCGACGCCGCGCGGCTTGTCGGCGGTCGTGCCGGCCAGGACCATGATCTCGCTCGCGTTGCCGCGGATGCACGCGGGGCGGAAGAGGAGCGCGAGGTCCGTCGCGGTGTCGGTGCGAAGCTCGGTGGCGCCCGCCCCCACGGGGTCGAGGACCCACGGGATGCCCCGTCCGCTGGCGGCGTCAGCGGCGATCCGCATGGATTTGATCCACGGCTTGGAGAGAGTGCCGAGGTTGATGACCAACGCCTGCGAAAGCGCGACGAACTCCTCGACTTCCTCGACGGCGTGCACCATCGCCGGCGAGGCGCCGACGGCGAGGAGCGCATTGGCCGTGTTATTCATCACCACGTAGTTCGTGATATTGTGGATCAGCGGCTTGCGGGCGCGGATCTGCTCAAGAATCGCGGAGCAGTGTTCGGCGGAAAACATACGGCGGAGAGTTTGGCGGCGGGCCCGGGACGATCAACAACCGGCGTTCGTGGCCCGGTCCACGGCGCCGAAAGCAACGGCGGCAGGGTGATCCTCAGGGGGCTAGACCAGCCCGAGGCGCATCTTGCCTTCTTCGCTGATCATCGACTGGTTCCACGGCGGCTCCCAGACGAGGCGCACGTCGGCGGAACTCACGCCGGGCACGAGGACAACCTTGCTGCGGGCATCCTCGGCGATGGCCGGACCCATCCCACAACCGGGCGCGGTCAGCGTCATGGTGACTGTCACGTGATAGCCGCTACCGTCCGGGGGTTGGTCGACCTCCATCGAGTAAACCAGTCCCAGGTCGACGATGTTCACAGGAATCTCCGGATCGTAGACTTTTTTGAGCTGGTCCCAGATCGCCTCGGAATCGGGGACGCCGCCGGCGACCGGCGCCGGCGGCACGGCAGCCTCAGCCACCGCCTCGCCGAGGGCGTCGGCGTCCCGGCCGTCGATGCGCGCGAGGCCAAAGTCGATGATCACGGTGTAGCTGCCGCCCAGGGTCTGGGTGAGGTGAACCTTGGTGCCGGCCGCGAGGGTGATCGGGTTCCCGGCGGGAATCTGCGTGGCGGTGACGTCGCGGGTGAGAATGCGTTCCTTGGACATGGCATGATTTTACAGGAGGAGGCGGAGGGCGCAAAGCAAAGAACACTCTGCTTCCTCTGCGATTTCCTGTGAGGGCTACTTCTTGAATTTGGCTCTGATCAACTCGCGCAGGGCGGCGTGGAGTTCCTCATCTTCGAGCTTCTGAAGAACCTCCTCGAAGAAACCGAAGACGAGCAGCTCCCGGGCGACGACGGCGGGGATGCCGCGGGATTCGAGGTAGAACATCTGCTCCGCGTCGACGTGCCCGGAAGTCGCGCCGTGCGTGCAGCGGACATCGTTGGCCTGAATCTCGAGTCCCGGCAATGAGTTGGCCTCGGCNNTCGTCGCTGAGCATGAGATTGCGGTTGCTCTGGTACGCGTCGGTTTTCTGGGCGTCGGGATCGACGATGATCAGGCCGGAGAAGATCGTGCGCGCTTGGTCGAGGAGGGCATTCTTATAAAGGAGGTTGGAACCCGTGCGGGGCGCCTGATGGCTCTGGAGCGTGCGCTGGTCGAATTCCTGCGAGCCGTGGGCGACGGTGAGGGCGAGCATCTCGCTGTGCGCGCCCGGCCCCACGAGGCGGCTGTGGGACTCGTGGCGCGCCTGACGGCCGCCGAGATGGATATTGAGCGAGAGGACGCGGGCGTCGCGCTGGACCACCGTGGAGTTGAGCTGGAACGCCAGCGTCTCCCTCGACCAGTCCTGCACTCCGACATAGGTGAGCTGGGCTCCGGGACCGGCGTGGAGGTCATTCTGCCCGGAGGCGAAATGTGAACCACCTGGTAGGAAGGTCGCTTGCGACCGACCATCGCCCGCCAGCGGGCTTCCTACATTGCCGTTATCATCGGAGACGAAGAACTCCACGAGCGTCGCCCTGGCGTTGTCCTCGAGAATGGCGAGCGTGTGCGGGAAAATCGCGGCCGCGGCGCCCGAGGCCACGTTAGTCGTGACGAACGGTTGCACAATCTCGACGCCTTTCGGCACGTACAGAAAGGCCCCGCTGGTGGTGAGCGCGGCGTTGAGTGCGGCGAATTTCTCCGAGCCGAGGTTGACCGGTGCCGCCATGAAGTGCTTCCGAACCAGATCCGGGTGCCGGGCGATGGCGTCCTCGATCGGGCAGAAGATGACGCCCTTGGCTTGCAGGTCGGCGGGCAGTGCCTTGCCCGGGATGGCGCGGTTGTTGGCAAACACCAGGGTCGCCGCGGTTGGGAACCTGGAATCTGGCCCCTTGAACTTGGCACCTGCCGCCGCCGGCAGGACGAACCCATCCAGGTTGAGGCCGGCCACCGTGCTGAACCGCCAGAGTTCGTCCTTGCGCTGGGGCAGCGGGAGCGTGGTGAAGCGGTTCCACGCCTCGCGCTTGAGATCGAGCCACCAAGAGGGCAGGGGGCAAAGCCCGGCGAGGTGCGAGGCGAAGACATCGGGCGAAAAAGCACCGTTGGGAGAGGCTGTTTGGATTTCGGGCAGTGCAGGCATTGGTTTGGTCACGGAGAACACAGAGATATCAGGGAGAACACAGAGAGAATGCTCGGTGAACTCGGACCGGTTCTCCGTGCTCTCTGTGCCGGTTCGGGTCTCAACCGACGGAGCCTTCCATTTCGAGATCAATGAGCCGCTTGAGTTCGACCGAGTATTCCATCGGGAACTGGCTCACGAGGTCATTGACGAAACCATTGACGGCGAGGCTCATGGCCTGGGCCTCGGTGAGGCCGCGCGACTGCATGTAGAAAATCATTTCATCGCTGACCTTGGACACGCTGGCCTCGTGCTGCACGGCGTGCTTCTGGCCCCGGACGGTGATGGCTGGATAGGTGTCGGTGCGGGAGTTGGTGTTGATCAGCAGGGCGTCGCATTCGGTGTTGTTCTTGCAGCCGGTGAGGTGCCGCGGGATGTGCACCAGTCCGCGGTAGGTGCTGCGGCCCTGGCCGACGGAAATGGATTTGGCCACGATCGATGAGGTGGTCTCATCGGCGGCGTGGACCATCTTGGCCCCGGTATCCTGGTGCTGGCCGTCGTTGGCGAGGGCGATGGAGATGACCTCGCCGCGGGCCTTGCGCCCCTTGAGCACAACCCCCGGATATTTGATGGTCAGCCGGCTGCCGATGTTGCAGTCGATCCATTTGATCTCGGCCTCCTCGTGGGCGAGCCCGCGCTTGGTGACGAGATTGTAGACGTTGGGCGCCCAGTTCTGCACGGTAATGTACTGGATCTTGGCGCCTTTGAGCGCGACGAGCTCGACCACGGCGCTGTGCAACGTCGAGGTGGAGAACTTCGGTGCGGTGCAGCCTTCCATGTAGGTGAGCTCGCTGCCCTCGTCGACGATGATGAGGGTGCGCTCGAACTGNNAAGTTCTCGGCGTTGATGCGGAAATAAGCCTGGAGCGGGTGCGCGACCTTCACGCCCGGCGGCACGTAGATGAAGGAGCCGCCGGAGAATACGGCGCTGTTGAGCGCGGAGAATTTGTTGTCGCCGGTCGGAATGACCTTGCCGAACCACTTGCGGAAGATCTCCGGGTGAGTGCGCAGGGCCTCGCTGGAATTGACGAAGATGACCCCCTGCTTCGCGACCACTTCCTTGATGTTGGAGTAAGCGGCCTCGCTGTCGAACTGGGCCTCGACGCCGGCGAGGAATTTGCGCTCCTGCTCGGGGACGCCGAGACGCTCGAAGGTCCTCTTGATGTCGGCCGGGACTTCGTCCCAGGTGCGCTTGGGCTTGGTGCCTTGGGAAAGATAATAGCGGATCTTGTCAAAATTGAGGTTTTCAAGGTCGCGCGAGGCCCAATGGGTGGGGAGCGGCTTCGCGAGGAAGGTCTTCAACGCATTGAGGCGGAACTCGCGGATCCACGGGTCCTCCTTCTTAACGTCGCTGATGTAACGGACGGTGCGCTCGGAAAGGCCGGTGCCGGCGTCGAAGTCGTATTTGACGTCGTATTTGAAATCACCGACGGACTGGTCAATGCCGGCGACGGGACTATCGGCGGGCGCCGTGGCTTCAAGGGTTTCGGTGTCAGACATGAGGATGGAGGAGTTTCGGTTGGAGGAGTGGGCGCCAGTTGGTGGGAGACTGGCTGCCGGCAGGGCTCCGGCGGATTGAGTTCAGGCGTGCACCAGTTCCTTCTTCAGCCAGCCGTACCCCTTGGCTTCCAGTTCGAGGGCGAGGCTTTTGTCGCCGCTGCGGACGATCCGGCCGTCATACATGACGTGCACGAAATCGGGGATGATATAGTTGAGCAGGCGCTGGTAATGCGTGATGAGGATGATTCCGAGCTGGCCGGTGCGAAGCTTGTTGACGCCTTCCGCGACCACCCGCAGGGCATCGATGTCGAGACCGGAATCGGTTTCGTCCATCAGGGCGAATTTCGGGTCGAGCATCGCCAGCTGGAGAATCTCGCACCGTTTCTTCTCGCCGCCGGAGAAACCGTCATTCACCGCGCGGGCGGTGAATTTCCGGTCGATCTTCAACAGGTCCATCTTCTCATAGAGCCTCTTGTAGTATCCGGTGGCGTCCAGTTCTGCGCTTTCGCCGAGGCGGGCCTGCAGGGCGGCGCGCACGAAATTGGCGATGGTCACGCCGGGAATCTCGCTGGGATACTGGAAAGCCAGAAAGAGGCCGGCGCGGGCGCGCTCATCGGGTTCCATCGGGAGCACCGAGCGGCCATCGAGCAGAACGTCGCCACTGGTGATCGTATATTCCGGATGGCCGGCGATGGCCTTGGCCAGGGTAGATTTACCGGTGCCGTTTGGGCCCATGATGGCATGGACTTCGCCCTGATTGACGGAAAGGGACAGGCCCTTGACGACGGGCTTGTCGCCGATGGAGACGTGAAGATCTTGGATGACGAGTTGGCTCATTGGAGGAAAGAGGGAAAAGGAGTCAGGTGAATCCTCAGTTCTGCTGATCGGTCAAGGCGTGTAAGGCGCGGACCGAGCCTCGGAAGCTCAGGTCGATGCTGACGGCATCGTAACCTTTGGGGAGGAGGTTGTGCAGGCGGGCAATGAGATCGGCCGGAATGTCGACGTCATGAATCTCACCGGTCGCTTCATCGTGGAAGTGCGCGTGCTCGTGGAGGTTGGGACAGTAACGAGAAGGTTCGCGCACAGAATTGACCTGCTTGATGAGGCCGCATTGCACAAGGGCGTCGAGACAGTTATAGACCGTGGCCAGAGAGATTGTCGGCATCGCGGACTTCACGCGGTCAAAAACTTCCTCCGCTGTGGGGTGATCGCGTTTGCCAAGGACCACTTGGTAGACCACTTCTCGCTGCGGAGTGGAGCGGAGGCCACTATGGGTGAGGCGCTGAGCCAAGGCGGTGTTCTGAGTGTCAGTGATCATCGAAGGGCCTAAAGAGACTTAGAATCGTTCCAAGTTCAAGTGAGAATTGGAATTATTCCAGCAAACGATTAGAAACGGGTGTCTTGCTCAACATCCATGGTCGCGCCATGGAGTCCTGCAAATCAATCTATATCGCATTCTAAATCAAAATCTTATATTAATAGTCACGGCGCTGAACCCGTTTGCGGCAACAAGGCGCGCTCTGACACCTGGTTCCCGGCGCGCATCGTCGAAGCTGCATCCACGCCGGGACCACGCCTTTGTAGGAAGTGCGCTCGCGCGCGACAGCGGAGCGGAAATCGCCGCAAGCGGGCTTCCTCCATCATTCACCGAAGGGTTTGCGTTCTTCTGAGTGTGAGCATGGTTCTATTGCACGAGTCCGTCCAAGCTCCTCGATCCGGCGGCGTTGAAGGCGCCGGGGCCTCGGGATCCTCGGCTGCAGCTTTGCCGCGCTGCGAGGTTTGCCGGCTAGCCGTGCCAGCACCAGTGCCACGGCTCTGGCACAAAACCATGGGAATTCTCGCGAGGGTAACTGAGGCGGAAGCCAAAGCGCACCGCGTGGCGCGAGAGCCAGTCAAACGCCTGGGTTCGTTCGAACGATTCGCTCAGCGGTGGGGCGACGCCGTCGGTAACATCCAGGGCGCGCCCGGTGTGATGTTCGCTGTAGCCGGGAGCTGCATTTGAGCGGAGGATGTCGTCCAGGCGATCCCCGCGGGCGAGCTTCTCGCGAAAAATCTGCGCCTGCCGCTCAACGCTCCGAAAACCGGAGATTGGGCACAACGTGATCCCATCCACCGTTGCCGCGTCCTGCATCGCGCGCCAGGCCTGTGCCGCTCCCGGCGCGAGCCGGCAGTCCCGCTTCTGGCTGTCCGCCCCGATTGAAACGAGCTCCACCGCCTCGGGCTGAAGCGCCAGCCCGCGTCCGACCGCGTAATTGGCCGGAATGCCGAGTTCAGTCCAGATACTCTGCAGATCCGCCATCGCTCGGTTGGGAGTCGGGATGGGTATGCTACGCCCCGTGCTCCGCCAGCCAGCGCTCGGCTTCGATCGCTGCCTGGCACCCCATGCCCGCGGCGGTGATGGCCTGCCGGTAGACGTGATCGGCGCAGTCGCCGGCCACATACACTCCCGGCACCTTGGTCTTCACCTGGGAGCCGGGAGCGGGCTTGAAATAGCCGTTCTCGTCGACGTCGAGCACCTGGGCGAAAGGCTGCGTGTTCGGCACGTGACCGATGGCCACAAACACCCCTTTAACCGGCAGCACTTGCTGGGCGCCGGTTTTCACGTTGCGAACCTTCAGCCCGCCGACCGCCCCGGTGGCCACGCCCTGCACTTCGACCGGCACGCTGTCCCACACCATCTGAATCTTGGGATGGGTGGTGGTGCGCTCGACCATGATCTTCGACGCGCGGAGGGTGTCTCGGCGGTGGACGAGATACACCTTGCTCGCGAAGCGCGTGAGGAACAACGCCTCTTCGCAGGCCGAGTCGCCTCCACCGATCACCGCGACTTCCAGATTGCGGTAAAACGCTCCGTCGCAGGTCGCGCAGGTGGTGACACCCTTGCCGCCATAAAGCTCCTTCTCGCCCGTGACGCCCGTCATGCGGGGCGAGGCGCCGGTGGCGATGATCACGGTTTTTGCGAGGATCTCGCGGTCCGGGGTGCGGAGCTTCAGCGGGCGGGCCGAAAAATCGACCGACTCCACGCGCGCCTGTTCAAAGCGCGCCCCAAACTTGGCGGCCTGCTTGCGCAGGTTGTCCATCAGCTGGAATCCGTCCACCCCTTCCGGAAAGCCGGGAAAATTCTCGACCTCGGAGGTGGTGGTGAGCTGGCCGCCGGGCATGGTGCCTTCGAGCAGCAGCGGAGCGAGATTGGCACGCGCGGTATAGACCGCCGCGGTCGAGCCCGCGCAGCCGGTGCCGATGATCACAACATTTTCAACTGAGGAGGACATAAGGATTGAAGCTCAATCACTGAGCACCGAGACCACCGACAGGGCAAACCCAGAGTGAAGATGGGAGACCGGATAAACCCGTCGGCTGACCGGGTCTCGGCTATGGTTCCCGGCCGTCTTCGAGCACAGCGTCGGGCAGCTCGTTCCGGTCATCCGGCTCGTGAGGGAAATGCGCGGCCAGCAGTTCGCCCGCGCGATTGATGCCGTGAAGCAGGCCGTCGGTGAACTCGCCGCGCTTAAAATGCCCGGTCATCGCCGTCGTCAAATCGCGCCAAAAAGCATCACCGCATTTGGCGTGGACGGCCTCATCGCCGATGACGGCGAACGTGCGGGAGCGCGGGGCAACGAAGATCAGTACCGCATTGCGGTGCTTTGTTGCCTGCATGCCGAGCCGCCGGAAGGCGTCCTGCGCAGTCGCGACGGGATCGGGGGCGGTCTTGTGGCTCACCATGACACGGATTTCGCCGGAGGTCTTTCGCTCCGCAGCGTGGATGGCCGCGTGGATCCGCTCGTGGGCAAGCTGGCTGACGAATTTGCGGTGTCTCATGACAGTCCTTTCACCAACTTCCACCAGCCCCTCCGCCGCCAAAACTGCCGCCGCCGGCGGAGAAACCCCCGCCCCCGCCGCTAGATCCACCGCCGAAGCCACCGCCCCCGAGCCACATCGTCGGGCCGGCCCACGGACCGCGGCCGCCCCGGTAAATTGCACTGCGCTGCCTTGAGCGGTTAAAGAAAAAGATAAGCACTGCGACCACAAAGAACACGATAACGTTCGGCCAGCCGCTTCCTCCCGAACGGCCTTCCGCATCGGTCCGCCCTGTGCCGCGGTATTCGCCCCGCGTAGCCGCGATCATCGCGTTGACCGCCGCGCTAAGGCCGCCGGCATAGTCCCCGCCGCGGAATCGCGGCTTGAGTTCGTTCTCGATGATCAAGTGGCACAGCCCGTCGGGCAGGACCGCTTCGAGACCATAACCCACCTGGATGCGGAGCTGGTGCTCCTGCATGAAGGCGAACAGCACCGCGCCGTTGCGCTTGTCCTTCTGGCCCACTCCCCAGGCTTGCGCCACGCGCACGGTGTAATCCTCGACCGAGGAGTCCGACTGCATGTGCGGAAAAACGGCGACCAGGATCTGATTGGAGGTGTCGCGCTCGAATTGCTGCAACTGCTGGTTCAGCTGGCTGGCAACCGACGGGGAGACCAGGCCCGCAAGATCATTAAAATAGCTGGCCGGCCGGGGTGGAATGACCTCGGCCGCGTGCAGCCCGGCTCCGAGCAGAACGGCCAGCAAGACTACGCTGCGGGCAACTCGAGCAGGCCAGGGCGAACCACAGGTGCCGGACTCTGGCGGGATACGGAGATCCCGCCCTACAACATCAGAACCGGGACTTGTAGGGCGGGGTCGCCCGACCCCGCCACTTTTGGCTTGTCCGATACAGACTCTCACGGTTTGGCCGGGGCGGGCTTGGCGCCGAAATCGAACTGGACCGGCGGCGGTTTGTCGGCGCCGGGCGCGGCCTGGAAGTAGGCCTTCTCCTTAAAGCCGAGCGCGGCGGCGAAGAAGACGGCTGGCACGCGCTTGATGGCGGAATTGTAGTCGCGGGCCACGTCGTTGAATCTGCCGCGTTCCACAGCAATGCGATTCTCGGTGCCTTCGAGCTGGGCCTGGAGCATCTGGAAATTGGCGTTGGCTTTCAGATCCGGGTAACGTTCGACCACGACCAGCAGGCGCGAGAGCGCGGACGAAAGCTGACCCTGGGCCTGCTCGAATTGGGCGAGCTGGGCGGGATCGGTGGGCGCGGTGGTGGGACTGAGCGACACCTTGCCGACCGAGGCGCGGGCCTCCGTGATCTCCGTCAGGGTGGTCTTCTCGAAATTGGCGGCGCCGGCCACCGTGTTGACGAGGTTGGGGATGAGGTCGGCGCGGCGCTGGTAGACGTTCTGGACCTGCGCCCACTGCGCGTCGACCGCTTGTGACCGGTTGACGAGGCTATTGTACGTGCCCACCCCCGTGATGACCAAGACCAACACGAAGAGGATGAACGCTCCGAGAATGCCGAGAATGATTTTGGCCATAAGTGAAGCCTATCTAATAGCCGGGACCGGCGGGAACACAAGCGGCGCGAAGGTACAAGGCGGGGCGGTATTTGTAGGTGCCTCGGGCGTGGAGTCGTCGTGCCCGGCGGTCGCGCCCCGGCCTCGGCTTTCCCTGCGCCCTTCGCTCGAAGGGAGTCACCAGCCCCAACTGCGGCGCAGGCGCAGCGGCTGGTGGAGCTCCTCGGACACCTCGGTCAGAAACCGGCTGGGCGAAAGGAGCGTGGCCGGCCCGCCCTTCGCGTTCACCTTCGGATAGCAGAGATAAAGCTCGTCCTTGGCCCGCGTGACCGCGACGTAGAACAGCCGGCGCTCCTCATCCAGATCGTCCGCCTCGATCGCGCGGCGCAGGGGAAACATGCCGTCGGCCAGCCCGAGAATGAACACCACGCCGAATTCGAGGCCCTTGGCCTGATGCACGGTCGTGAGCCGGAGCGCATCAGCGTCCGGGTCGACCTGCCGGTCACTCGTCTCCGAGTTGAGCAGCTGAATCTGGGCGAGCAGGTCCTGCATGTCATCAAACCGCGAAGCGAACCCGATGAGCGACTTCAAGTCGTCCAGCCGCGACGTGTAGTTGGCGTAGGCGCCCTTGAGGTAGTCGCCGTACCAGCCCTCGATGGCGATTTCGACGGTCTTGAAAGGCTTTTCGTTGCGCAGGGTGCCGGCGATCTGCTGCAGCGAGATCACGAGCCGTGGCCATTCGTCCTTGGACTCCTTGGGCACTTTGGCCAGAACCTCGTTGCTGGCGAGCGCGTCGACCAGGTTCTGCTGGTGGGCGCGGGCGTGGGCGAGGGCGGCCTCGTGAAGTCTCTGCGCGCCCCGGTCGCCGACCCGCGGCAGCAGCACCGCGATCCGCTGCCAGGCCATGGCATCGCTGGGGTTATACGTGAAACGCAGCATCGCCACGAGATCGCGGATGTGCGCCTGCTCGAAGAATCGCACGCCGCTCGTGATGACGTAGGGCATCCCGATCCGGGAGAGCTCCAGCTGCAGGTCGAGCGCGTGAAAGTGCGCGCGGTAGAGCACCGCGATGTCGGCCAGCGCCCGGCCCTCGTCGACGAGCCCCTTGATGCGCTGGACCACGAACGACGCCTGTTCGCGCGTGTCCAGCGTCTGCACCAGGTATGGCTTCTCGTGATCGGGGCGCGCCGGGCGCAATTCCTTGTCAAAGTGCCGGCCCTTGGGCTGGGCGGCGAGCACGCCGTTCGCGAAGGCAAGGATCGACGGCGTGGAGCGATAGTTGGTCTCGATGCGGTAAATCTGCGTGCCGGGATGCCGGTCGGGAAACGTCAGGATGTTCTCGAAGTTCGCGCCGCGCCACGAGTAGATGCATTGCGCGTCGTCGCCGACGGCCATCACCCGGTGATGCGCGCCGACGATGTCGACGATCTGGGCCTGGAGCGTGTTGGTGTCCTGGTACTCGTCGACCAGCGCGTGGCGGAAGCGCTGCTGGAGGTAGGCCGCCACGTCCGGCGCGGCCCGGAGCAGCTCGAGCCAGTATTCCAGGAGGTCGTCGTAATCGACGACCGCCTGCCTGCGTTTGCGCTCGCGGTAGGCCGCGGCGAACCCGCCGATCAAACCGGCCAAGGCTTCGTGCTGCGGGTAGAAGCGCGTGATGGTCTCGCCCAGCCCGCGCTGGGTGTTGCGCGCGAAGCTGATGATTTCGAAGAGCGGGCCGGGGCGCGGGTGAGTCTTGTCCTTGAAGAACACCTTGTCCTTTTCCTCGACCGCCTCCCGCAGGAGGCTGTCGGCCTCCTCCGCGTCGAGAATGGTGAATGAGCGCGGCAGGCCGATCGATTCGCCGTAGATGCGCAGGATCTTGTGGCCGATGTGGTGAAACGTGCCGCCCCAGAAGCGATGGGCCTCGACCCCCGTGAGATCTTGGACGCGGTGCAGCATCTCCCGCGCGGCCTTGTTGGTGAAGGTGAGCAGGAGGATTTCGTGCGGGCGCACGCCCTGCGAGAGCAGGTGGGCGACGCGGTAGGTGAGGGTGCGTGTCTTGCCCGAACCCGCACCGGCCAGCACGAGCAGCGGACCGGGCGGCGCCGTGACGGCCGCGAACTGTTCGTCGTTGAGCTCCCCGCGGAAATCAATCGGCGGGATCGGCAGCGGCGCACCGGGTTCGGATTTGAGGACGAAATCCATCAGGGCGGGAATTACTCACGCAAAGACGCGCAGACGCAAAGGAAAGTTTGCTGTCGGAGCGGCGCCGCGGGCAGAGCCCAGGGCTCAGGATACTGGGGGGCGGAACGAAAGCAGATAGCCCCGGCCGTCGAAAACTTCCTCGTATTGTACCTCGCGGGCGCCCGGAGGCACCCATCGCCGGGGATCCGCCGCGTCCGGGGTGTCCTGGAAATAGGCCCGCGTCAGTGGATTCTTCCGATAGCTCTGCCGAACGACCTTGTTGGTCTCGTCGGCGATCAGGATCCGGGCGCCGTCTTTGGACACCCGCACCATCTCCTCCGTCGCGGCGGCGGGATGGTCGAAAAAGTTGATGCCACCGACCTGGAGCACGACATCGAAGGAGCGGTCGGCCAGCGGGAGACATTCGGCGTTTGCCTGCACGAGCATGGCGGTGCCGCCCAACGAGCGCAGGCGGGCCTGGCAGCGCCGGAGCATTCCCCGCGAGAGATCCAGTCCGATCCATTCGATTGACCTGAGGTCAACCTGCTCAGCGAGATAGAGCAGATCCGCACCGGTTCCCACCGAGGTGTAGAGCAGGCGGTCCCCGGGCTTGAGCGCCAGCATCGTGGCGATCTGGCGCCGGAGCGCAGCCAATTTCCCTCGGCAGAAGAGATTGCCCAGCGTGAGACCCAGATCGTAGATGGGAGCCAAACGGTCGTACATCCGCCGGAACTTCCTGTTCTGCGGTCCCAGCTCGGTCGGGCTGATCAGGGCCGGGATGCCGTCAGTGATCGGATATCGGCGCCCGCTGGTCTGGTTGACGAGATCCGTGCCGTCGACCGTGAGCGGCTCCCGCCCGACCGGGTCGCGGAGGAGGGACAGCAGCTCTGGGGGACAGGTCATGCGCGGGCGGCGACTCTAGCGTCACAGCAACACGAGGTTGTCGCGATGGACAACCTCGAGATGCCGGCGGCCGGGGAACAGCGAGCGGAGTTCGTCGGTGGACTTCCCGGCGATGCGCGGGATCTCCTCTTCGTCGAACGCGGCGACGCCGCGGGCAAACACGGCCCCGTCCGCCCCGGCGACATTGACGATGTCACTGGCCGCAAACTCGCCGTTCGCGCCCGTGACGCCCACCGCCAGCAGGCTCTTGCCGCCGTCGCGCAGGGCGCGGGCCGCACCGGCGTTCACGATAATGGTTCCGGTGGGCCGCTGGAAATAGGCAAGCCAGCGCTTCCGCGACTCCATGGGCAGACCGCTCGGCACGAAGAAGGTACCGGGGGACCGCCCGCTGAAGAGCTTGTCGAGAATGTCGGGCTCCGTGCCGCTGGCGATGAAAACGCCGCAACCGGACTTGGTCGCGAGTTTCGCGGCGGAGATCTTGCTGACCATGCCGCCGACCGCCGTCTCGCTGCTGGTGCCGCCGGCCATCGCCTCGATTTCGGAG
This sequence comes from Opitutia bacterium, assembly GCA_003153035.1. Classification (GTDB taxonomy): domain Bacteria; phylum Verrucomicrobiota; class Verrucomicrobiia; order Opitutales; family Opitutaceae; genus Fen-1467. Next base: position 34,469 of record PMBT01000126.1, on the reverse strand, counting down.
GTGATCTTCTCGACGACCGGAACGACCTGCCCTGTGCCTTTCAGGTCAATCAGGCCGGGTGCGACGGACAGGATGACGAGGTATTGCGCCTGGACCAGGCTGGCCACCAGGGCCGAGAGCGTGTCGTTCTCGCCGAACTTGATCATGATCTCCGCGGCGCTGACGGTGTCATTCTCGTTAACCACCGGGACGGCGCCATAATCAAACAGCCGGGCGAAGGTCTGCCGCGCGGCCAGGTAGCGCGAGCGGACGCGCAGGTCGTCGTGGATGAGGAGAACCTGCGCGGCGATGAGGCCGTGCGGATCGAATCCGCGCTGCCACATCTGCATGAGCAGGCTCTGGCCGATGGCGGCGCAGGCCTGCTTCTTGGTGACCTCCTTGGGCCGCTTGGCGAGGCCGAGCCGGCCCATGCCGAGTCCGATGGCGCCGGATGTCACCACGATGACCTCGGTGCCGCGCCGGCGCAGCCCGGCGATCTGCGTGCAGATGGCGCCGATGCGCTGCTCATTGAGCTGGCCGACGCCGGAGGTGAGCACGCCAGTGCCGAGCTTGACGACGATGCGCCGGAGCGGGGCGATGGTAGCGACCGGCGGAGAACTAGGGGCGTTCTTTTGCACGAATCGGCCTCAGGATGTAGGAGCCTGCTGGCAGGCGATGGACGATCGCTCGCCTGGAAGGTTGCCTGCAAGCAGGTTCCTGCAGGGGCGGGGCAGAAACCTAAACTGTCGTCAGTTCCTTCTCCTTGGCGGCGAGGTGAGCGTCGATGTCCTTGATGAAGCGGTCGGTGATCGCCTGGATTTCCTTTTCAATGCGCTTGGCGTCATCCTCGGAAAGCTTGCCTTCCTTCTGCTGTTTCTTGGCCGTTTCCATCGCGTCGCGACGGGCGCTGCGGATGGACACGTGCCCCTCCTCGGTGAGCTTGTGGGCGATCTTGACGAACTCTTGCCGGCGCTCCCGGCTCAGCTCGGGCAGCGGCATGCGGATGACCCCGCCGTCGAGGAGGGGATTGATACCAAGATTGGCGGTCTGCAGCGCCTTCTCGACACTGCGGATGATCGATTTGTCCCAGGGCGTGATCTGAATGAGGCGCGGATCGGGCGTGGTGATCGCGGCGCAATCCCGCAGGCGCATGCTGGTGCCGTAGGCCTCGACCATGACGCCTTCGACCATGGCGGGCGAGGCCTTGCCGGTGTGGATCGTGCCGAACTCATGGAGAGTGTGGTCGAGGGCCTTCTTCATTCGGCCCTGCAGGTCGGTGAGAATAGGATGAGTCATGGGGGCGGAACGGGGTTCAGGGTTCTGGGTTCTGGGTTCGGAGCAAAAAGCCGGTCGCGCAGACGGTGGCTGGCCGCGGAGTCGTCAGCTCCGTACCAGCGTGCCGACCTTTTCGCCGAGCGCGGCTCGCATGATGATATGCGGATCGCTGAGATTGAAGACGAGGATGGGCACATTGTTGTCGAGGCAAAGGGAGAACGCCGTCGAGTCCATGACATTGAGCCGCTGGCGGAGCGCATCAATGTAAGTGAGTTCGTCGTATTTCACCGCATCGGGATGCTTGTTCGGGTCGCGGTCGTAAATGCCGTCGACCTTGGTGGCCTTCAT
>PMBT01000126.1:0-32779 GCA_003153035.1 Opitutia bacterium | reverse complement strand
GCCAGCATGCCCATGTAATCGCCGGTCGTGCGGTCGACGCCCCGCTGCGCGCCCGGCAGACCGCGGAAAATATTACCGCCGCCGATCACCAGACCGATCTGCACGCCGAGTTCGTGCACCTCCTTCACCTGCAGGCACACCTTTTCCAGGACGTCGGGGTCGATGGGATCGCCTGACTTGCCGCCCCGGAGCACCTCGCCGCTCAATTTGAGCACCACGCGCTTGTATTTGATCGCCGGTTGTCCGGCAGGATGTTCCTGCATGACGCAGGATGTAATGGCCGGGTGAATTCTGCGTCAATGGCGGAGATGTCCGTCCAAGGCGGCGCCTTGGACCCTCGGTGCGGGTTGGGTTAAGGGTGGACTGGCTGGCGGCGAAAGGTATCTCGTGATGACAGGAAAGCTGGTTGATGGTTCGTCCGACCCGTTTTTTCCCCTGGGTTTCACGCGCCAGAAACCACCAGTCCCCTCAACCAACGCTGAATGCGGTTCACCGAAACGTCGGACCGAATCCCTATGAACAAGATCAACACCCGAGAGATCACCGAAGAATCCTGGACCTCCCCCAAAGGCAGGTTTGCCAGCGCCGATAAGGAGATATCGATCCGCCTGGGCCGCAAAGCGGGTTCGACCGACCTGATGGAGCGGCATCCGTTCGATGTGGAGATCTGCCGCATCCCCGCGGGCAGGAGCGCCTGCCCTTACCACTCGCACAGCGCCCAGTGGGAATTCTACCACGTGATCTCCGGGTGTGGTCTGATCCGCCACCAAGAGGGTCAGACCCCGATTGAAGCAGGCGATGCGTTCATCTTTAAGCCCGGCGAGGCGCACCAGCTCATCAACGACAGCTCGGGCGACCTGACCGTTTATATTGTCGCAGATAATCCGATCGGAGAATCGTATTTCTATCCAGACAGCAAGAAATGGTGCGTCCGGTCACCCGAAAGCCGGATCATTCGCTCGGAAGCCCTGGACTATTTTGACGGGGAAGAGTGATCGGGCTGCGGCGGCGGCCAGCTGACCGGCCCGCCCCGCCAACCTCAGCGGGATAGGATGCCGACGGGGGGCGCGGACTATTCCGCCGGGAAAGAAGCGACGGGAACCGAGCACTCCGCAAGATCGTTCCGCGGGGAATTCACCAGGAGCGATACCGGCCAGGCGGCCATCTCCGCCGCCGGGAAGGGGCGCGTCATCGCCGTGAAATCCGCTTCACTGAGGGAATCTCCGGCGATCCATTTTTCGGCGGTGGCAGGATCGAGGATCACCGGCATGCGGTCGTGGATCCGGCAAACCAGGTCGTTCGGCGTGGTCGTGAGAATGCAGAAGCCACCGGGCCCACTCGCGTCTTCTTCCTCAAAAATGCCCGCAAAGGCGAAGGGGACATCGTCGCGCAGACCGATGAAATAAGGCTGCTTGGTCTGGGAGTCGGTTCTCCTCCACTCATAAAAGCCGTCCGCAAGAATCGCACAACGGCGGCTGGCCACGCTTTGCCTGAAGGCGGGCTTTGCCAGCGCGGTCTCGGCCCGGGCGTTGATCAGAACGAGGGGCTTCTCCTTCCTGCGCTCATAGAAGGGAACCAGGCCCCAGCGCATCGAGACCAGACAGGGCCGGCGATCCTGGCTCCGGATGACCGGCATTGACTGGGCGGGCGCGACGTTCCAGCGCGGCGCCGCCAACTCCGGAACCGTCCCCGGTAAAAACGCCAGCGACGCCTGTCTCGGGTCTTTCAGTCTGTAGCGTCCGCACATATTGAGCCGGACCAACCATGATGGACCATTGGCATTTCAGCAACCGAGTTCCCGGGAGGGCAGTCTCGTCCGGCAACGCCGCCCGGATTGCCGAAATCCTTTTTTGAGGACAGCTCGGCGCGAAAACGCTCTCGACCCTGGTGCCTTCGTGTCGTTTGCTGGGCGGGCATCTAAACCTCACCCCGCATATGAAATTAGGACTCACGATACTGGCCGCCACCACAATGCTTACCATGAGCAACCTGACCCCCGCCTCGGATCTCGATACCGCCGTCTATGGGAAAATGGATGACGGTCGTGAAGTGAAAATCTTCACCCTCACCAACCCCAAGGGCATGACCGCGCAAGTCACCGAATACGGCGCGATCCTCGTCAGCCTCAAGGTGCCCGACCGCAAGGGCATCAGCGCCGACGTCACCCTCGGCTACGACACCCTCGCCGGCTGGCTGAAAGGCACCAGCTACTTTGGGGCCACCGTGGGCCGCTTCGGCAACCGGATCGCCCACGGGAAATTCACGCTCGACGGCAAGGAGTACACCCTCGCTACCAACGATCACCCCGGCGACATCCCTTGCCACTTGCACGGCGGAGTCAAAGGATTCGACAAGGTTCTCTGGAAGGGCGAACCCGTGCGCAAGGCCGGCGCCCGCGGGGTTGCGCTCACTTACACCAGCCAGGCCGGCGAGGAAGGTTATCCTGGAACGCTGCAGGCCAAGGTCACCTACTGGCTGACCGACGCCAATGAACTGGTCTGGGATGCCGAGGCGACCACCGACCAGCCCACCGTCATCAACCTGGCGCATCATACCTATTGGAATCTCTCGGGAGACGCCACCAAGCCCATCACCGAGCACACGCTGATGCTGGCCGCCGATGCCTATCTTCCCACCGACAAGGGCCTCATCCCCACCGGCCAGGAAGATCCGGTAGCAGGAACGCCGATGGACTTCCGCAAGCCCACCGCAGTCGGCGCCCGCGTGAACGCCGACTTCCCAGCGCTCAAGTTCGGCGGCGGTTACGACCATTGCTGGGTGCTGCGCGCCGGCAAAGGAGTCCGCCTCGCGGCCGTGGTCAGGGATCCGGCCAGCGGACGGGTTATGGAGGTCCTGACCGACCAACCGGGCGTCCAGTTCTATTGCGGGAATTTCCTCAATGGCACTGCCATCGGAAAGCAAGGCGTGAAATATCAATTCCGGACCGGCTTGTGCCTCGAGACCGAGGGGTTTCCGGACGCACCCAACCATCCGGAGTTCCCGAGCGCTGTGTTGCGCCCCGGCCAGACCTACCACCACACCATGATCTGCCGTTTCAGGCTCGAATCCAGTAGTTCGTGAGCGAAGCAATCTCAGGCGCCTGGTGGCATCCGCTGCCGGTGCCTGAATCCTCTCTTTAGGTAATCGCCTTGGGTTCTTGACGAGCCGGTCTCCCCAAGGCGGACGTTCTGTCCCTATCCAAGCAGCGTGCGTAGATCGGCAAGCGACAGCCGGGCAGCGGCGGCATCACTGGCCTCGAAAACGTCGGCCAGCAGCGCACGCTTGGTCTCCTGCATCTGCAGGACCTTCTCCTCGACGGTTCCAGCGCAAATCAATTTGTAGCTTGTGACCACGCGCGTCTGGCCGATGCGGTGCGCCCGGTCGGTGGCTTGGGCCTCGACCGCGGGATTCCACCAGGGATCGAAGTGCACAACCGTGTCGGCTCCGGTCAGGTTGAGGCCGGTGCCGCCCGCTTTGAGTGAAATGAGGAACACCGGAACCGCGGCCGACCCCTGGAAACGATCGACCTCCGCATGCCGTGCGGGGGCATGCATGCTCCCGTCAAGATAACAGCAGGCGACGTTCTGGGCCGCCAGCTCCAGGCGCAGCAGCGCCAGCAGGGTGGTGAACTGTGAAAACACCAGCAAACGGTGGCCGTCATCGACCGCCTCCTCGAGCAACTCGCGGAATGCCTCCAGTTTGGCGGAAGCCACCTCGGTTTCAGCGGCCTGCTCCCTGACCAGGCGCGGATCGCAGCAGATCTGCCGGAGGCGAAGAAGCTGGGTGAGTGCGGCGAGCCGCAGCCGGCCTTCGTCTGCGCCGCCGGCGGCCAGGGCATCCAGCTCGCGGGCGCCGCGTTCCTGCCATTCGCGATAAAGCGCCGCCTGCGCAGGCGGCAGGTCGCAATACACGGTTTGCTCGATCTTGGGCGGCAGCTCGGGCGCGACCACGGCCTTTGTGCGGCGCAAAATATACGGGGCCGTCTGGGCGCGCAGACGCTCATTATGCCACGCCTTTTCGTCGCCGCGCAGGCCGGTCGGTGGCGTCGCGAGGTAGCCGGGCATCAGGAACGCGAACAACGAGCGCAGGTCGTCAAGACTGTTTTCCAGCGGGGTGCCCGTGAGCAGAAACCGCCCGCGGGCGCGCAGGGCCCGCAGCGCCTGAGCATTCTGCGTGCGGCGGTTCTTGATGTGCTGGGCCTCGTCGCCGATCACGCAGGCAAACTCCAGCGACGCAAACAGCGCCTGGTCGCGCACCAGGGTGCCGTAGGAGGTGATCACAAGGTCGGCGTCGGTGAACGCCGTCGCCGAGTCCGGTCGCTGCTCCCCGTGATGCGTGAGGACGCGCAGGCCGGGCGTGAACCGGACTGCCTCCCGCCGCCAGTTCTCCACGAGCGAAGCAGGACAGACCACGAGGCTGGCGCCGGGAACCGGCGGGTTCCCGGTGCGAAATGCCGCAAGCAGCGCGAGGGCCTCCAGCGTCTTGCCCAGGCCCATTTCGTCGGCGAGGACGCCGCCGAGGTCGTGGCGATAGAGGTGCCACAACCACGCCGCGCCGAGCCGCTGATACGGCCGCAACTGCGCGTCGAGGGCCGGCGGCACGGGCGCGGGCGCGAGCTTGGAGAGGTTGCGCAGGGCCGCGCTGCGCGCCAGCCAGGAAGCCGGCGGCTGAAAATCCGGCGCGACTGTCTCAAGCAGGGCCTCGGCGTCCACTGCCCCGGCCCGGGTGATCTGCAAGGTCCGGCGCGGCGACGCGGCCGCGCCGGCCTCGCCTGACAGGCGGCGCTGGGTCTCGGCCAGCCGCTCGATCACCGCCGAGGGGAGGAGCACGATTTCACCCTTCGTCTCGACGTAGCCCCGGCTGCCGGCGAGCGCGGCGCGCACCGCCTCCTCTGACGCCCGACCCGCCTGCAGCGCCAGGGTCAGATCGTAGCCGCCGGCGGTCTCGGCCGCCGCGCACGTGACGCCCGCGAGCTGAAGCCGCGCCGTGTTGCGCTCGAAATTCTGCGTGAATTGCGCGCCGAATTCCTCGCGTAATCTCGTCCAGTGGGCGGCGAGGAAGTTGAGCGTCTTGTGACGGTCGCGCAGCCACCACTTGCGGTTCGAAAGCTCCAGGACAAAACCGTGGCTTTTTGCCAGATCGAGTGCCTCGGCGTAGGTTGGATGCTCGCGCGACGGAAGGGCAAAAGCGAGAAAGTGCTCGCTGCCGTCGACGACCAACGCATCCACCGGACCGGGGGCGACGGGCTTCGGACGGTGGATCTTCGGCGCCGCGGCCGGCGGAGCGGGTGGCGGTGGCGGAAGGTCCGGATCATCGAGGTGCTCGCTGGCCCCCGGCAGCAGACCATCGTCCCACACGATGGGCTCAAGCGGGCGGTTGACCCAGAAAAACACCGGTTGGTCCTCGGCGAGGGCGATGAGTTCCCGGAGCTGGCCGCGGGTGAATTGCAGGAACAGCGGCGGCCGGGAGGGCGCGCCGGTCTGGCGTTGAATCCAAGTGAGGGCGGGCAGCAGCGCCGGGTCGGGCGCCGGGTCTGGCGCGAGCTCGATCCGAACCGCGATGGCGTTGCGGGCGGCGGCTGCGGCGAGATTGGGTGGGAGCAGAACCCGGAGCATGCCGCCAACATCCGGCTCCGCCGTTTCGACGCGAGGCTTTTTTCGGGAAGATTGCGCGTGCGCGGGGGCATTTCCATTTTTCGTAAGGCGAGTGGACACGGCGGGCGCCCAGGATATATCTCACGGTGTGAACCACGTTCTCCGCTGCCTGATCACCGTCGGGCCGACCCGCGAGCATTTTGATCCGGTGCGATTCCTGAGCAATGGCTCGAGCGGCAAGATGGGTTATGCGCTCGCCGAACGCGCCGCCAAGCGCGGCTGGCAGGTGACGGTGGTCAGCGGGCCGGTGGCGTTGCCGCCGCCGCCGGGCGTAACGGTGACGCGGGTGGTTTCGGCCGGGGAGATGTTCCAGGCTTGCGAACCGCTGTTTATGGAGAGCGACGTCTTCATCGCAGTGGCGGCGGTGGCCGATTACCGGCCGAGGTCCATGGCAGGCGAGAAGCTCAAGAAAACCGGAGGCCCGTGGCGACTCGACTTGGTGCCGACCGTCGACATCCTGAAAACCCTGGCGGCGCGCAAGCGGCCGGGGCAGATCATCGTGGGTTTCGCTGCCGAGACGCACGATCTCGAGAACACGGCGCGCCGCAAACTCGCTGAAAAAAACCTCGACTGGATCGTGGCCAACGATGTGAGCCGGCCCAACCTCGGCATCAGCGCCGACGACAATGCGGTGCTGCTGCTGGGCGCGAATGGAGCGCGATTGGCCTTCGGTCCGGCGGCGAAAGTTGCCGTGGCCGAATTCATCCTGGGCAACGTTGTGCCGCCGGTCCGGACCTGATCTGGATGGAGGGATTGCCCCTCTGAGGGCGGAGTGAAGTGGGAAGAGCGGGGTGCGAAATGCAGTCCGGCTGGAGTTGGCTTGGACCGGGACTGCATAATTGTTCCAGAGATTTTTCAGTTTTTTTTCGCGCCCGCCTGAACTGTCGGAGCGGTTTGAAGTCCATCGACCTCGCTCAGGACCGCCACCTCGACCCCCCGAAACAACAGGAGCCATGAAGACCAACAACTTCTGCTTTCCACAGGCGGCTGCCGGCTCCGGCTATTCGCCAAACCGGTTGACGCAAAGATGGACTGCGACCGTGGTGGTCATGCTTGTGGCTGTTCTAAATGGCGGCAACTCGGTCTTGGCGTCGGAACGATGGGAGACACTTCAGGCCATCAATTGGGTCGAGAATCCGTACAATAGCCCCAAGGCGGGACCCGGCGGTGAGCTGGGACCATACCAATTCAGGCCCGCAACCTGGCGCATGTATACTCGGAAGCCGTTCGCCTTGGCGGTGGAGCGCCAGCATTCAGACGACGTGGCGGTACGGCACTATGAATGGATCAAGCGCAGCCTGCTGAATTCAGGCATCAACCCGACGCCGTTTTACATCGCCCTGGCGTGGAATGCCGGCATCGGTCAGGTCGTCAGCGGCCGCGCGCCGGCCTCGGCTTACGAATACGCATCGCAGGTCAACAACCTCGTGGGAGTCCTGAAAGCCCGCCAGATTGGCGCCAGCGAGGCGCCACGGTTGGCCGGCCCTTCGGCGGGTGTCGCTGAGACGGCGGAACCGGAACCGACCTGCGGCGGAGCGCTTATTCCAGAAACGTCGCCTGCCTGGGCTGGCCGGCCCGGCGCCTGGCTTCCTCTTCCGCGGGCGTGGGATTGAGGTGCTTGGGGGGGCGGGCCACGCGCTGCGCCACGGCGGCCTCGCGCTCGGCGACGAGCCGGTCGGCGATCTCCTGGATCTGCAGCTTCAGCCAGTTGCTGGTCTCGCTGCCCTCCCGGTAGTCGGCCTTGCCGTAGTGATCGATCCGGTCGTCGCGGCGCAACTGGTCGTTCTGTTTGAACTCGTCGGACCGGGCGGGGTTGTACACGCCATAAGTCTTGCCACCGCGCTCCTTCACCACTGAGAAACTGGGGATGTCACTCGGTCCGTCGGCGATGTAAATCATGTTGGCAAACGGCACGCGGCGGTCGTCCGGCGGAATCCGGGCATTGACCTCCAGCGACGGGTCCTTGTTGGTGCCCTTATTGATCTCGAACAGGGCGCGGGTCTTCGTGGTGTTGTCGATGACCATGCCGATCTGCGCGATCTCGGCGTCGGCCCCGAGGTCGAATTCCTTCTGCTGGAGGAAACCGGGCCGCAGCGGGTTCTCGATGAACTCGCAGCCCCAGATTCCGTCGACGTGCGGGGCGACCGCACTGCCCCGGATCATCTCGGCGATGCCGGTGCTTACGATATAGTGCTCCAGCTGGATCTCGTACTTCAGGTAGTCCGGCTGTTCGCGGACGAAGGCCTTGCTCCCGATGAGGAACTCCGGCAGCCCGGGATAAAACACGATTTCCCGGCCCAGTTCGCGGAAGACCTTGTTGTTCAGCTTCGGCATCTTTCCGGCCAGCACATAGGTCAGGATGTGGTTCAGATAGCCGATCTCACTGGAAAGGCGGTAGCCGCGCCGCCCATAGGTTTCGATCAGCTTGTTGGTCTCCGCCCAAAAATTCGCTTCATCGACGCCATAGCGCCGGAACAGCGGTCCCTGCATATAGCCCGGAATAAGAGTCTTGTCGAAATCCCAGACGCAGGCGATGATGTTCTGAGTGAAGAGAGTCGTGGCCATTGCTGATCGTCACTTGTAGGCGGGTCTCCGCCACCGAGCGACTGGGATTACCCAAGCCGCAGACCGCGGCTGGTGCAATTCGCAAATCTCCCGCCTCCTCCGCTCCTTTCCTTCATGGACCCTTTGCCCGACATCGCCCCGTTTCAGCGGCGCCTGGACGAACTCAACGCCCAGATGGCGGCGCCGTCCTTTTACGCCAGCTCGCGCCGCGCCGCCGAGGTGACCCGCGAGCAGCAGAAGCTGGCGCAACTGGTCGCCCGCCACCAGGCCTTCGAGAAACTCGGCCGCGAACTCCACGAGGCCGAGGCGCTGGCGCGGGATCCGGCGGGCGACCCCGCCTTCCGGGAGCTCGCTGCGCAGGAGCTGCCGGGGCTGGAACGCCGGCGCGCGGCCCTGCGGGAGGCGGTGCTGGGGGCGATGATCCCGCCCGACCCGACCGACTCGCGCAACACCGTGATGGAAATTCGGGCCGGCACCGGCGGGGACGAGGCGGCGCTGTTTGCCGCCGAGCTCGCCCGCCTGTATCAGAAATTCGCCGACACGCACGGCTGGAAGGTCGAGCCGATGGGCAGCAGCGCGACCGAGCGCGGCGGTTTCAAAGAGGTCAGCTTCCTCATCAGCGGGCAGGACGTCTACCGCCAGCTCAAGTTTGAGAGCGGCGTCCACCGGGTGCAGCGGGTGCCCGTGACCGAGGCCAACGGCCGGATTCACACCTCCACCGTCACCGTCGCCGTGCTGCCCGAGGCCGAGGAGGTCGACGTGCGGATCGACCCGCAGGAGCTGGAGATCACCGTGCAGCGCGCCAGCGGGCCCGGCGGACAGGGGGTCAACACCACGGACTCCGCCGTGCGCATCATCCACAAGCCGACGGGCATGATCGTGTTTTGCGCCGACGGCCGCTCGCAGCAGAAGAACAAGGCCAGCGCGATGGCCGTGCTTCGCTCGCGGCTGCTCAAGCTGAAGGAGGACGAAGAGCGCGCGAAATATGCGGCGCAGCGCCGCAGCCAGATCGGCAGCGGCGACCGGTCCGAGCGGATCCGCACCTATAATTTCCCGCAGAATCGGGTGACCGACCACCGGATCGGCCTCACGCTCTACAATCTGCCGCAGGTCATGGAGGGAGGGATCGACGAGCTGATCGCGGGCCTCCACCAGGCCGACTACGAGGAAAAGCTCGCGGCGCTCACCGGTCAGACCTACGCACCGGCCCGGTTCACCGGAGAGGACTGACCGTGTTTTCGCTGCTCGATATCATCAAGAAGACCACGGGGTTTCTCGAGGCGAAGGGCGTGGAAAACCCCCGGCTGAACGCGGAGCTGCTCATCGGCCGGGCGCTGGGATTGCCGCGCATGCAGCTCTATTTGCAGTTCGAACGGCTGCTGGCGGAGCCCGAGCTGGAGAGCATTCGTCCGCTGGTGAAACGCCGCAGCCAGCGTGAGCCGCTGCAGTACATTCTTGGCGAGACGGAGTTCTTTCACCTGAAGCTGAAGGTTGACCGCCGGGCGCTGATTCCGCGGCCGGAGACGGAAGAACTCTGTGAGCTCATCACCCAGCGCCTGCCGGCGCCGCCGGCGGCGATCCTCGATCTCGGCACCGGCGGCGGGGCCATCGCGCTGGCGCTGGCCGCGTTTTATGTCCAGGCCGCGGTCACCGCGGTCGATGTGAGCGACGAAGCGCTCGCGCTGGCGCGCGAAAACGCCGTGTCGCTCGGCCTGGACGCGCGCACGCGGCTGTTGCGTTCGGACTGGTTCGCGGCGGTCGAACCGGACGCGCGGTTCGATCTCATCGTGGCGAACCCGCCCTATCTCTCGGAGTTGGAGGCGGCCGCCACGCTGCCGGAAGTGCGCGAGCACGAGCCGCGCGTGGCCTTGTCCCCCGGTCGGGACGGAACCGAGGCACTGGCGCACATTATTGCGGAGACGCCGCGGTTTCTGACTGAAGAAGGCTTGCTGGCCGTCGAAACGGGAATTGACCAGCACCACCGGCTCCGCGAATGGACCGCCGCCGCGGGTTTTGCGCGGGTCGAATCCTGCCGTGATCTCAGCGGCCGGGAGCGCCACCTGCTGGCGTGGAGGCACTGAAAGCAGGTATCCCCTGCCGCGCTGACGCCTCAGCCGTTCTTCGAAATCTGCACGGTGAGCGGGGCGTTGCCGTCGGCCCAACACTGCGGATTCTTCGACAGGGCGAGCGTGTCGGACAGCACGCGCAGACTTTCGCGCAGCGGGATGTCCATTTTCACAACGCCGGGATCTTCGTCGGTGCTGAGCAAATCGTCCTCCTCAGCGCCCGCGTCGTCAGCTTTCTTCTCGGCCTTCACGGGTTTGGGCGGTGGGGGCACGATGGTGATCTCGGTGCACGGAAAGTCGTTCTTCGCGAGCGTGCCCTTTTCCGCCTCCATGGCCTTCTTGAACGCATCATCAATTCCCTTCTGGCGGAGGCGTTCCTCGAGGTTGAGTGAGATGTCCTTCCGCTCCTGCTTCTCCTTGAACCAGTCGATGTTCTTCTTGAGGTAGGCAAACTCCTCCAGCTTCTCGAGGCGGGACTGGCTCGCGGCGCGCAGGGGGGCGAGGATCTTCTGTTCGAGCGGGTGACCGTTGAAGGTCGTAGACGGAATCTCGTCCCAAATCAGGGCGTGCGGGAGATTGGATTCGCCCACCTGCATGTATTCGTCGATGGAAGGCAGGACGATGTCGGGGATGACTCCTTTGGTCTGCGTGGAGGCGCCATTGGGCAGGTAGAACTTCTGGATGGTGAGCCGGGCCGCGCCGGTCTTGTCCGGGAGGTGCGCGAGCAGGCGGCTGATGTTCTTCATTTCCACGATGGTCTGGACCGAGCCCTTGCCATGAGTAGACTGGTCGCCGATGATGATCGCGCGGCCGTAATTCTGCAGGGCGCCGGCGACGATTTCGGAGGCCGAGGCGCTGAACCGCGACACGAGCACGGCCAGCGGGCCGGTATAGCGGATCTGGGTGTCCTCGTCGCGGTCGACCTGAATCTCGCCGGTCACGGACTTTACCTGCACCACCGGGCCCTTGTTGATAAAAAGGCCCGTCAGATCGATGGCCTCGGATAGCAGGCCCCCGCCGTTGTTGCGCAGGTCAAGCACGAGGGCCTTGATCCCGGCGGCATCGAGGCGGTTGATGAGCTCGGCGACGTCCTTGGTGGCGCTGGTGCGCTCTTCACTGCCCGGATTCTCTTCCTCATCGGAGAGACCATAGAATGATGGCAGGGTGATGACGCCCATCGGGACCGCTTCTCCGTTGCCTCCCGGCACCTGGTAGATGGCGGCGCGGGCGCGGGCAGAATTCAGTTTGACGACGTCGCGGACAATCGTGATCTCCTTGCGCACGGAACCGTCGGTCACGCCCGCAGGGATGACGGTGAGCTTCACCTTCGTGTCCTTGTGGCCGCGGATGAGATCGACGACCTTGCGCAGCTTCATGCCGATGACGTCGATGGGCTCACCGTTGTCAGCCGCCACGGCGATGATCTTGTCGTTCGGGTGCAGTTGCTTGCCCAGGTCGGCCGGGCCGCCGGGAATGAGCTCCTTGACCACGCATTCGTTGTCCTCAAATCCCAGCAGCGCGCCGATGCCGACCAGGGAGAGCCGCATCTGGATTCCGAAGTCCTCGAAGCTCTCGGGGGAAAGATAGCTGGAATGGGGATCGTATAGGCCGGCGAGGCAAGTCAGGAACATCTCGGTGACATCATCCGTTTCGATATCGGCCAGGTTCTTGAGCATGCGCTCATAGTGTTTGCGAACCGTCTGCTTGGCCTCCTCGGGAGTCTTCTTGTTGATGATCTCCTGCAGGAGCTCGAACTTGAGGCGGCGGCGCCAGAGGTCATCGGCCTCGGCTTTCGTCGCCGGCCAGACGCCCTTGGAGCGGTCGTACGGATAGGACTCGTGCGCCGTGAAATCGAAATCCTTCTTCAGTTCATCGAAGATCCAGGTGACGCGCTGGTCGACCCGTTTCTCGAACATGACGTAAATGTCGAACGGGGCGTCGAGTTTGCCGAGGGTCCGGAGGTTGTAATAAAGGCCGGGAGCGTAACGCTCGGTGAAGACTTCCTGGTCGGTGGCAAGGTAGAAGAGCCGCTGGGGATCGAGATTGGCCATGAAATCGTGAATGAGGTCGTGGCCCAGTTCCGGCTTCTGCTGGCGGTCGACCGCTTCGTGGTTGAAATTGAAGTGCTCGAGCAGGTCGACCATCGTGCTCACCTCGGTGGCGCGGGCGCGGGTGGTCTCAAAATTGCGTTCCGGCATGGCCCGGGCGGCGGTCAGAAGGGCCAGGAAGATGGCGCTGACAACGGCCGTACGGTACAACCGCGAAACGGACTGGAAAGAGGACATCATTAGTATGTTTGGAGCAGCGGGGAGATGGAATGTTTCAAGACGTGACGCCCGCTCAATCGTTACCTTCTGCGATCTACCATTCGCCTTGCGACTGCCAAGACATTGGAATCAAATGGGTAACGTGATAATCCAGCCGGATCGTCCCGCCCGCCCGAAGCGCGCCCACCATTGCCGGAAAGTCCCAAAACGAACTGCGAACTGCATATAAAGAGCACAAAGCGCGGCGGTTTCAAGGTTCTTGCTGTGATTGGGCTCCCGGCGGGAGCAAGGAGAGCACCATCCGGCGGGTTTCCGCGAGCTGCCGCGTGTATTCCGCCCAGAAAACCGACTCGCTGGCAAACCCCAACCAACGGGCAAGGGAAGCGCGCTCCTCAGCAGAAGCGGCGAGGACGCTGACTGCCCGATTGGCATCACCCCTGAGCAGAATCTCAATTCGCTTAAGAAAATCGTAGTTGGCCAGCAATCGTTTGCCCATTTCGTCCGGGATGAGGCTGGCGGCAGCCAGGGCGCGCAAGCCCCGGCGGGTGCCGGGCTGGCGGAGCGCCGGCAGGGCGGTCCCATGGCGGAGTTGGAGCAGTTGCACGAGAAACTCGAAGTCCACCAACCCGCCGGAGCCGGTCTTGAAAGCGCGTTCCGGTGGCAACACCGCGTCGCGCTCTTTTTCGATCCGGCTCCGCATCGCCCACATGATCGCCGCATCGGGCCCGGTCAGCGGGGCGCGATAGAGCAGGTCGGCGACGACAGCCTGGAATTCCGCCGCTGGTTCCGGGGCTCCGACCACGACCCGTGCCCGGGTGAGCAACTGGCGCTCCCAAGCCTGCGCCGAACCGCTCGCATGGTAGGCGCGGAGCACCGCGGGAGTGGTGACGAACGGTCCGGCGTCGCCGTGCGGCCGCAGGCGGAGGTCAACCTCGAAGATCGCGCCGAGCGGCCCGCCATGGCGCATCAGCCGTTGCAGCGCGCGGACCACGGGTTCCAGTGCCGCCGCGTCGGCATCCGGGGCGACGCACAGGAGGTCGAGGTCGGACCCGAAGGTCAGTTCGGACCCGCCGTATTTGCCCAGCGCCACCAGCAAGAGTTTCTGCTCCGGGTCGAGCTGTCGCAGCACCTGCTTCAGCACCGCATCGGCCAGCAGCGAAAGGCTGGCCTCCACCTCCTCGACGTCCAGGTATCCAAGGAGTTCGCCGACGGCATAACGCACCTGCTCCGCTTTTACGTACAGCCACAGCCAGTCGGCATGGCCCTCGCCGGCGGGGCCGGCGGCGAGGTCCCCGGCCAGGGCCGTCGCGTCCTTGCGCTTGCGCAACACCTCCGGCCGCAGGACCTCCTCGGCAATCTCGGGATGAGCGGCGAGCAGCTCGAAGGTAAAGGTGCTGCGGTCGAACAGGAGCGCCAGCACCCGGAAGAACTGCGGATTCGCGGCGCAACCGTTGAAGAACTGCTGGCGTGTGCCATAACGCTCGGCAAAGCGCGCGATCCGTCGCAAAGTCGGCACCGGCTGGGCGAGTTTTGGCAGGGTTTCGTCGAGGACGTCGACCAGATGCTGAAACCGGACGACCAGTTCACGGTTCACTTGATGCCCGTGGTCACCACACACGAAGCGGCGTAGCTCGTCCGCGGCGCCGGTCACGGGGCCGAGCCAACGACGCACGCGCTCCTCGACCTGCGGTGGCGTGCGGGCGGAGGTGAAGAACTTCCACCAGTCCTGAAACGCGCGGTCGCCGGCCTCGCGGCGGAACAGCCCCTCGTAGATGCGGCGCACCCGCGTGCGCACGCCCTTGAGCTGGTGCTGGAAAGTGCCAACCGATGAGAACCCGAGGGTGCGGGTAATCGCGGCCACCTCGGCGGCGTCGGCCGGCAGGGCGTGCGTCTGATGCTCCTCGCGCATCTGGATCGCGTGCTCGACCCGGCGGAGGAACCAGTAGGCCTCACCGAGGAACTCCGCCTCCCCCGGGTGCATTAGTCCGTAGCGCACAAGCTGGTCCAGGGCGGCGGTGGTCGCATGCGTCTGGAGAAAGGGATACCGCCCGGCATGGAGGAGCTGGAAGGCCTGCACGATGAACTCGATCTCGCGGATACCGCCATGGCCGGATTTCACGTCGCGCGCTAGGGTCTGGGCGCCGACGACCTCCTGCTCGGTTCGGCTTTTCATCGCGGCCACCTCGGCCAGCAGCGAAGGCGGCGGATGGCGCGGATACCGGAACGCCTGCAGGCTCTCCAGCAATTCCGCCCCGAGCGTGAGATCGCCGGCGACCGGCCGCGCCTTGATGAGCGCCAGGCGCTCCCAGGTCTGGCCGGCGGCGGCGTAGTAATTCTCGAGGCTGGCGAGCGAGCGGACCAGCGGACCGAACGCGCCCTCGGGACGTAGGCGGACGTCAACGCGAAACAAAAAGCCGTCGGGGGTCTGGGCCTGGAGCAGGCCGGTGGTGGTTTCGGCCACCTTGGTGAAGAATTCAACGTTGCTGAAGACGCCGGGCAGCCCGTCCTTCCGGCAGTGACCCTCGCCCTCGTAGACATAGATGAGATCAATGTCGGAGGAGAAATTGAGCTCCTGTCCACCAAGCTTGCCCAGACCGAGCACGCAGAAGCGCGCGGGCTTCGCGGCCTCCTCATCCCACGGCTCGCCATAGCGGCGGGTCCACTGTCTGGCGGCGACGCCCCAGCACTCGCGCAGGCAGAACTCGCCCAGGCGCGTCAGCTCCCCGACCGTAACCGGGGTGGACGCGAGGCCGTTGACATCGCGATAGGCGATGCGCAGGGCCATCTTCCGTCGCCAGCGGCGCAGCAGGCTCAAACAGGTGTCATCGCGCGCCAGCTCTTCTGGCGGAACTGCGGCGGTGCAGGTGCGCCATTCGTTGAGCAGCGCCTGGTACCGGAAATGGGCCTCGCGGTTCTGCGGCTGTTCGAGCCACAGCGCGTAGTCGGGATGCCGGAGCAGCAGGCGGGCGTACAGCGGGCTGGCGTCGGCCAGGCGCTCGAGGCGCAGCCACGCGTCGGGCGGAAGCGCCCGGGCATCCCAGGCGGGATGATCCTGGCGCAGCAATGCGCGGAATCTCCCGGACAAGGCGTGACCGGCGGGCGCGCTCACGTGGCAAATTCAGTGGCGACTCAGAAGGTCGCGCGCCTCGTCGAGCAGGCGCTTTTCCTCGGCGGTCAGCGCGCCGAAGCCCTGGCTGTTGATCTTGTCGAGAATGCGGTCCACCTCCGCCCGCAGGTCGTCACGATTGGAGAGATTCACTCTAAAGCGCGGAGCGGGAGCGGCGGATCTTTTCCAGCGGCGGAGCCAGCCGGGCAGGGCAATCCCGGAGGACGATGGCCCGCCGAACGGGTCGACCCGGCCGGCCAGACGGTAATAGCCGTAGGCCGCGGACATGGCCACGAGGTTGGCGAGGTGTCCGTTCCACCAAGGGGAGGGACGGCCCATCATTTCATAAAATAGGAAGCCGGCCAGATCGAGCGCCACCCAGACCCAGCAGAAGATTTTCGGCTTCGCCGTCACCGGAATGATAAAGAAGGCGAGAAACGTCATCGGCTCATTGGCGTGATAGCAGCAGTACAGCGCGAAGAGACCCGCGATGGTGACCGATGGCCCCAGGAGCAGCCAGTCGACGCCCAGGGCGGAGGCGGCGCACCAGGCCGCCGCGCCGGCGGCGACAAAGGTCGCGTAGAGCCAGGCGAATCGCCGTGTGCCGACCAGCTCGCGCACCGCGCCACCGAAGAAATACAGTCCTAGAAGATTGAAAATCAGGACAAAGACTCCCGCCGTGTCACCAGCGACATTTTGCAGGAAATTGTAGGTGAGCAGTGTCCACACCTTGCGCCCGTGCAGCACCGCGTCGGCGGAGAGTCCGAACCAGCCATAATAGGCCGTGCCTTTGAGCAACCATCTCTCCCAGACAAGCTGCACCACGAAGAGCGAGGCAAAGACCCCCATCAGCCATTTCACCGGATCAAAGGTGAACGGGCTCTCAGCAGTCCGCATGTAGGATCGATCAGATAGCATTCGGGGAAGAATTAGGGGGACCTGCCGGCAAACTCAAGCCCCCCGCGCCGATGGGTGGGATTCGCCGGAGCTCCTTTGGGTGCCGGACGGACCCCGGGAAGCGGTTCCTTCGCATGCTTCTGGCATCAAGAGGTGGCGTAACCGACACCGCCAGCCGTCTTTAACCGGATTCATTCAATTGGGGTGGGGCGCGTTATCCCTAACGCACCGCTTTGCCAAGGCCGGTGGAACGGCGGTTCGGCATGTCCGGAATCACCATCCGTTCCCGCAAATCGCCACGGGATAAGCCTCGAGGCGCGGGGATACCCTTGACAGTCGACCGCATTCGTTTTTGTTCGCGGTTCATCATGGCGAATAAAGCAGACAAGTGGGAAACCAATGCGGCAGGAAAATTCTACGTCGACCAGCAGTGCATCGATTGCGACCTCTGCCGTGAGACGGCCCCGACTTTCTTTACCCGTTCCGAAGAGGGTGGCTATTCCTTCGTGAGCAAGCAACCGGCGACGGAAGAGGATATTGCGGCTTGCACAGAGGCGCTGGAAGGTTGCCCGGTCGAGGCCATCGGCAGCGACGGCGACGCCTGAAGCTGACGGTTGATTCCACGGCTGATTCCCGCTGCGCTCGATGAGACGGCGACAGACTGCAGTTTTCCGACATTCGCAGGAGCGCATTGTTAATCGAATTTCAATTTTGACTTAACTGATGACGGCGGCGACATCTGATACCAGCATCCCTTATGTTTTAGACAGTTGTCATCGCGAGGTGCGCGAAGCGCGCCGTGGCGATCCAACTGGATTGCTTCGTCGCTACGCTCCTCGCAATGACCGTCTTTTCATAAAAGGACGTTGGTATCAGCCTGCATTCGATGGCGGCGGTTGGCTGGAATCAGGAACGCACCGCGGCTGTCTCTTGCTTCTGCTCGCCGGTGCCGGCGCTGCCCGGGCCGCTGCCGAGCCTCCGTTCGAACTGCCTGCGTACACGGTATACTCCCCCGGGGTGGCTCTGCAGGAGCCGGCCGGCACGTTCGCTATGCCGGTCACCGGGCTTCGCTACGAGCCGCTGGTGGATGTGCAGCCCCGGAATCTAGCCGAGGGCCAGGCGGACGTCGCCATTCAGGGGGGCATCTTCGAGAACACGGGCTTTCGCATCGGCGGTGTTACCCTCCATGATCCGCAGACCGGACACTATTTCGCGGAGATCCCGGTGGCGCCAGCCATGATCACCCCGCCGCGCATCCTGACTGGCGCGGATAACGCACTCGATGGTTTCAATACGGATGTCGGCACGGTTGCCTATGGCTGGCAGCCGGTCCGGACGCGCGGCGAGCTGACCGCGACGATGGGCCAGGACAATTTCCGCCAGGCCAGCTTCTACGAGGGTTTTGTCACCGACCAGCTCGTGGGCGGCCGCGTTCTCGCCGCTGACGCCGACGTCTCGCGCTCAACGTCGGATGGGTCGGTGCCTTTTGGCGATCACCGTTTTCAACGTTACACGATGCGTCTGCAGCTCGCCGGCCCCGACTCGCAAACCGACCTGTTCTACGGCTACCAGACGAAATTCTTCGGGTGGCCCAATCTTTACACGCCGTTCGGCTCCGATGAGACTGAGAACCTGCAGACCGCGCTGCTTGCCCTCAACCACCGCGCCAGGTGGGGTCGGGACGACTGGCTTGAAGCCAGCGTTTTCTGGCGGCGCAACAAGGACGACTATGCCTTCAATCGCTTCGTGCCGGTTGAGTCCGTGCATCCCTACCAGCACACCACCTGGACCACCGGTGCCGCGCTCTTCGGACACGACGATTCCGGCGCCTGGGCCCTTGACTACAGCACCGAGTGGCTCACGGACGCCCTGAAGTCCACCTCGCTCATCTATGGCCGCTTTCACACGCGCACCTATGCCAAGGCCGGCGTCATCCCGGGGAGAACCTGGACGCTCGGAAGCCGCCGGTTGACGCTCAGGGCTGGCGCCACCTGCGACGACACCAACCGTGACGGTTCCGCGGTTTCGCCGGTGGCTGAGATTGTGCTCGCCAGCCCGTTGGCCGGCGGCGGCTCGCGCCGCACTTATCTCAGTTTTTCCGGTTCCACCCAGGTGCCCACCTACACGGCCCTCAACGCCAGCCCCACCGCCGGACTGTTCCGGGGAAACCCCAATCTCGGACGCACCACCAGTCACAACCTGGAGATCGGACGCGAGGCGACGCAGGGCGCCTGGCAGGCGCATGTGGCCGCGTTCTACCGGCGCGACGACCAACTGGTGGATTGGACCTTCCAGCAAGGGGTCGTTGCGCGCCAAGCGAATCCGGTCGACCTCGCCGCAACCGGCGCAGAGGCCACCTTGAAATGGACGAGGCAACGCTGGGACGTCATCATCGGCTACACTTATCTGCACAAGAACGCCGATTATGGGTTGGCGGTGGTGGCCGGCAGTTTCTACGCGCTCAACTTCCCGAAACAGCGACTGACCGCAGCCATCGTGGCGCAGCTGGGCGACGGCTTTGAACTGCGGATGGACAACCAGGCGCGCATCCAGGAGGACAATCCGCTGCGCACGGCAGGCGGCAACCGGCCGGTGATCTCGTCGCTTGGGGTCTTCTACCGGCCGCTGCGGATGCCGCGGCTCGCGATCTCGGTGCAGGCTGACAACCTCTGGAACTCGGCGTTCCAGGCCGTGCCGGCCGTTCCCGCCGCCCGCCGCGAGATCTCCACCAGCATCGCCTGCCGCTGGTGACGCCGCGGGCCGCGGGAGACGGAAAGGCGGCGCACGGTAAGCGGATGATGAGGCGAACTCACTTGACCGTGATTATTCCTTTCCCATCATCGATCATTCTGCCGAGTGTAATTTGAAAGGTACCCCCATCCGTCTTTAATAAACACGCAACAGGAGGTCTGCCATGATCCGCAAGTATCCGGGTTTCATCGTCGTTGCTGCGATTCTTTCCGCCGCGACTGCTTTTTCCAAGCCGGTGGTAACTGACAATATCACCGTCAGTCAGACGGCCGAAAAGGTCGTCATCACGGGCGGCAGGGGCAAGCGAATCGCTTCTGAGAAGTTCGCGCTCAGCAAAGATGGGTGGTATATCATAAAGACTTCCTACACCGGAGCCGAGATCAGCACCTGTCAGCTTTCACTGGTCACCCAGGACATGATTACCGCCAAACAAACATTCGTCGTGATGTTAACCAACTGGATGGGGCCGAATACGACCGAGAAGATTCTGCATCAGGGATCGGTTAAGTCCGAGGATCATATGATCTATGTGGACGAGGCTGAAGGGCCTTGGACGGTCGAGATTCTAAAAAGCCCGAAACCCACGCCGGTGTCCGGTGACACAACATTCAGTGGTACCACGAATAAAGTGACTCCTTTCTTCCACCTGAAGGCAGGATCGGCGAAATTCACGATGAACCAGAAACGGAAAGGCCAGTTCTCTCCCCGCCTTGAAGTCAACCTGATCAATGCCGACACGGGTGCACATGTGAGCAATCTCTCCCACAACGCAGTCCAGCCGACGCAGAATGCGACGGTCGAGATACGGGAAGCCGGTAACTACATTCTCGAGGTTATTGGCGGCGACACTTGGGATGTCTCGTATACGCAGTAAATCGGCAGGTTGACGCATATTGTGTTTTGGCGATCACCAGGCGTCAGGTAACGCCTTTCAAGGAGGCCTGGGGCGGAGGGTCGGCGGGAAAGAAAGTCCGACCGGCCGATTGGTCGGCGAAGACATTTCCGCTTAGGTTCTCGCTTCCCTCAGGGCGCGGTCGGAGGGTTGCGGTCGGACTCCGACGGGCGGCAGGAGTCACGCCAAACCTGGTCCATCGAGCCTGCCCGAAGCGTTCGACGGATGAAATTCGATGGACGATCAGCTTTTCGGCATCCATACTTCTTCTGGAATCGCTTCTTTCCCGGCGGATCATGCCCCATCCCGCCTCGGAGATCCCTTCTCGCGGCGATTCTCTTTTCCACCACGTAGTGGTCGATTGCTCCAGCGGACGTCGTGTCCGGAATCGTCATGTGTGCGAACGTAAAGCCGTTGGCTCGAAAATTTCACCTGCTGCGGATGCTGGATGCAAGTTGAAACAGGCCCGCAGCCGGCGCCGAAGGTGCCAACTGCAGTTGCCTCTTCCCCGTCCGATGGACGTTGCGATGATCTTGACAAGATCAACCCGTATCCGATTTGGTGTCCTTGCTTCCTCTAGAACCCTAAAAAAGGAGTACCTTATGTCCGGTAATCTGACGAAATATATTGCAGGAGTGTGCGGTTTGGCCTTGGCGATCTCGGTTGCTGGCGCGGCGGAGAAGGTGCTGGCGCCAAAGATCGGCCAGGTCACCAAGGCAGCTATCGTCGTCCAACCCGCGCACTACAACGGGCAGGCACCCGCTCACATCAAGTTCATCGGGACCATCTTCGTGAGCAACGCCCCGGTCACGGTGAAGTACCACTTCGAACGCAGCGACGGGGCCTCCAGCGCCTCCCGCGAGATCACGATCGCCAGCGGCGCTGGCGCAGAAGTGGACGACACTTGGGATATCGGGGCGGCAGGGGTCAAGGAGACCGTCTGGGAACGTCTGGTGACCGACGCTCCGAACACGAAGGCCTCGCCCAAGGGCGTGGCGCACCTCGTGTTCACGAAGTGATTTCCGCAAGCGCCGCCCGATGGACGTCAGCCATCTGGCGGACCAACTGCGCCAGCTGACGTTCGTTTTCGTCGCCGCGATTCCTTGCTCGGATATCCAATCCGACCAAAACAAGGAAACCATCAGGTTGTTGTCCTGTTCACAGATCGCCGCGTTCGCCTACTCGCTGCTGCAGATTGTTCCCCGCGCCTACACTCGTTCCGAAGTCTTGAAACTGGAGAGGCGGTACAAGGAGAAGCTTGGCAGGAAGGCCACAGACCTAAACGGGAACTGATTCGGGGGATCGTCGAGTAGGCACGCACGCTATGATTGGCCCATGAATGCCGACCTGTTTCAACGGATCCGGGGCCAGTATGGCGGCTTTTCCAGTTGGGCCTTTTGGGCGAGTGGCGAGCGAAAGGTCGGGCCACGGTTCCTCATTCTTCTTGCACTGGGGAAAAAAAGAAAATCCGATGTCATACCAACGCCTGACCCTCCTCCTTGCCTGCCTCTTGCTCCCCTGCGTGGCGGCTCTGGGTGCGATTCCCGTCAAAGGTGCCCTCCAGAATTTGGATCTACGCGTCCATCCGGCCAGCTATAAAGATCGCGGCCCCGCCCATTTCTACTGGACGGGCGAGATCCACGTGACCCCCCACAGTGGACCCATGACGGTGCAATACCATTGGGTCCGGAGCGACAAGGCGACGACGGGGGACACCGACATGGTGCTAAACCCTGGCGTCGATAGCTACCAGGTCGCCTACGACTAGGAACTCGGCCCCTTTTCGGGCAGCGACGCCAAGGGCCACGTCAACGTGCAGCTCTGCGTGAAAGTCACCGATGGTGGCGCGGGGGGCAGAAACAGCAGCCTGGTGAACGCCCAGTATGACTTCGTGCAACCCACGAAGAAGTGACCTCACGGGGTTTCTCGCAGAGGATCGGAAGTTCGAATTTGGTGGTGTAGGTTCACGCAGGTAACCCGCGACGACTCATCGGAGGTAGCGGGCGCCGCTTTGCGTGGACGGTTTCTGCGCTGGCGTGTTGAGGTTTGATCCTCGGCGCGCCAAGGCTTGGCTTGATTTTCTTCCGCCCCTCCGGATCCAGTTTCTTCCTCTGACACGGAGCCGGAAGGAGTCCGGCTTTGCTTCTGATCTTCACCGGGAACTCGTATCGGTGGATTGGCCGCCGTTCACCAGCCGGGAGACCTCGCTGCCGGCCAACAGGAACGCGCCGACGCCGTAGACTTCCGTGGCGCTGTCGTCGAACTTCTTCGGATCGGCCCCGATGGGCTGCACATGGGTGAGCTTGCCCTCGGGCGTCACGCAACCGGCCAGACTCTGCCAGGCCTTCCTGACGGCAGGCTCGAATTGGCCGCGATCAAGCAGGCCCTGATTGACGCCCCAGGCCAGAGCATAGCAATAGAATCCGGAGCCGCTGGTCTCCTTGAGCGGATAGTTGGCTGGGTCCAGCAGGCTGGACCGCCAAAGGCCGTCGGCTTGCTGGCAGGCGAGAATCTTGTCGGCCATCTCCCGATATTGGTGCAGGAAGCGCGGGCGGGCCGGATGGTCGGCGGGCAGGTATTGCAGCACCCGCACGAGACCGGCCATCACCCAGCCGTTTCCCCGGCTCCAGAAAACCTTTTCCCCGTTGGCCTCGCGCCGATCGAAATAGGAGCTGTCGCGGAAATAGAGGTGTTCCTTCTGGTCATAGAGGTATTCCGAAGTCTTCCACCATTTTTCGACCATGAAGTCGAGATAGGCCTTTTCGCCCGTTGCGACATACAGTCGAATCCAGGCCGGTGGTCCCATGAACAGGGCGTCGCACCACGACCAGCGATCCAGGCGGTCGGGGTTGCGGGTGGCGTCGAAGTCGAGGCTGCCATTGTTGGGATGGGCCAGGATCCAGTCGAATCGCTCCCGCATCGGAGCGATCATCGCGGGGTCCTTGGACCGGAAGAACAACTCCGCGTACGTCTGCCCCACGCAATGATCATCGGCGTGGTAGGGCCGCGGGCCGAGCTTCCATTCGTTAGCCATGGCCATTTTCATCATGGCGTCGAGGAAACGGGGGCTGCTGGACGCGCCCGCGAGCGCCATCATGCCGGTGTAGCCGGCGCCCTGGGTCCAGTCCGTTGGACTGTGCGTTGACGGATTTGCGAGCTGCCAGTCGGCCACCTGCTCCATGACACTGAGCACTGCGCCCGGCGTGAGGTCTGCCGGCTGCGCTTTCAAGGGGGCGGCGGCACGAAGCAGCGCCGACGTGCAGCTGAGTTCGGCCAGGAGGAGGGCAAGGAGGAATCTCTGGTTCATGGCTATAACCGGGGGTGGGGGTGGAGGCGGGCGGGATCGAATTCCAATGCAGCAGAGCTGCTACCAGACTGTTCTACAGGAGGTAACAGAGGAAGCGGAGAAGAAAAAGGAATGAAAGGAAAACCCTCTCAGCCGGAACCGTGCATTTGTAGGAAGCGTTCGGCCGGCCAGCAGAACGCTTCCGACATCATTCACCGAGCGGTTGATGATTCTTTGAGGACGACCACGGTTCTATTGCATGGGTCCGGCTCAGTTCCCTCCGTTCTCCCCTGTAAAGGTTGAGGGGTTTTCCCGTTGCGGCATGACCGGGCATGCGAGAACCTGCGAGGCATGGCAGTGTCGGAATGCAAGGTCGCCGTGGCGCCTGGTGCGGTTGAAGCGATCGAGGAGACGATCGCAGTGCTGGAGGAGCCGGGTTGGACAGTGCGGGAGGACCTGCCGTCGGGTTGCGCCTGGGTGGTGGGGTACTTCGCGAGGCCTGCCGAGGCCGCGGGAGCCTGGTGCCGGCTGGCCGGGGCGCTCAGTCCGGGCTGGGTGGCGGGAACGGCGGAATTCCGCGAGTTGCCTGATGCCGACTGGGCGGAAAGCTACAAGATCCATTTCAAGGCGTGGCGGATTGGGCGTCGCCACTGGGTGCCGGAATGGCAACGCGGGACCTACCGCGCCCCCGCCGGCGACGAAGTCGTCTGGCTGGATCCAGGCATGGCATTCGGCACGGGGAATCACGAAACGACCAGACTCTGTTGCGAGCGCCTGGTCGAATTCGCGGACCAGTTCCGGGCGCGGAATTCGGGACAGAGGGTGGGGCGGGAGAAGGCAAAGCCCGGGATGCCTCCTGGGGTGGTGGATGCCGGTTGCGGCTCGGGCATTCTGGCGGTTTCCGCGGCCCGATTTGGTCTGGGACCGGTTGCCGGTTTTGACAACGATCCCGTGGCGGTGCGGGTGAGCCGGGGAAACGCCGCCCTCAACGAGGTGGCCAATCGCGTGGAGTTTTTCCTCGGCGATTTGGCGATGGGGCTCGCCGGCCGCCAGGCCGGCCTAGTGCTTGCGAATATCCAGACGGACGTGCTCCGGCAGCAGTCAAGGGAGCTCGTGCAAGCGGTGGCCCCTGGCGGCTGCCTTTCATTGAGCGGTATCCTCGCAGAGGAGCTTGAGGCGCTGCGGAAGCATTTCGCGGCGGAGACCTCCGGTTGGCGGACCGAATCGCGCACGATCGGCGAATGGGCCGATTTGCTGCTGATCCGCGGAAGCTGAACCCGGCTCAGAAAAGATCCATCGGTGTGCGGCTCAAAAACTCCTCAAGATAGCCGGTCGTGGCTTTGCCAGCGATGAAAACGGGGTCACTCAGAATCGCCTTGTGCAGCGGAATGGTGGTCTTGATGCCGCGGATGAGGTATTCACTCAGCGCCCGGTACATGCGCTCCAAGGCCATTTTGCGATTGTCGCCGTGAGCGATGAGCTTGCCGATCATCGAATCATAGTAGGGCGGAATGGTGTACCCGCTGTAGACATGCGAATCGACGCGCACGCCGTGCCCGCCGGGCGCGTAGTACAGCCCAATGGTGCCGGGTGACGGGGTAAAGTTGCGGGCGGGATCCTCGGCATTGATGCGACACTCGATCGCATGACCGCGGAACTCGATGTCTTTCTGGTCGAAATCGAGTTTCTCACCGGATGCGATGCGAATCTGTTCCTTGATCAGATCGACACCAGTAACCTCTTCGGTGACAGGATGTTCGACTTGAATACGGGTATTCATCTCGATGAAATAGAACTCGCCGTTGGAATCGACGATGAATTCGATGGTACCCGCATTTTCATATTCGGCGGCCATTGCTGCCCGGACCGCGGCCTTGCCCATTCGCTTGCGGAGATCGGAGTTAAGAAACGGCGAGGGCGACTCCTCAATGAGCTTCTGGTGACGGCGCTGCACCGAGCAGTCGCGTTCGCCCAGATGCAGCACCTTCCCGTGGCTGTCTGCCAGGATCTGGAACTCGATGTGCCGGGGATTCTGGATGTATTTCTCTAGGTAAACTGAGGCGTTGTTGAAGGTCTTCTCGGCTTCGGCGCGAGCAACGTGATATTCCTTGGCGAAGGATACATCATTGTGGGCGATCCGCATTCCGCGCCCGCCCCCGCCTGCCACGGCTTTGATGATGATTGGATACCCAATCTTGCGCGCGACCTTGGTCGCCTCGGATTCTGAATCGACGGGACCATCGGAGCCAGGCACGGTGGGAACACCGGCCTTTTGCACCGTATTCCGCGCAATGGACTTGTCTCCCATGATCTTTATGGTCTGAGACTTGGGCCCGATAAACCGGATATTGCACGATTCGCACTGCTCGGCGAATTTGCTGTTTTCAGAGAGAAAACCGTATCCGGGATGGATTGCGTCGACGTCGGCAATTTCCGCCGCGCTGATGATGCGATCAGCGCGCATATAGCTGTCCGCGCTCTTGGGGCCGCCGATGCAAATGGCTTCGTCCGCCAGTTGAACATGGAGCGACTGGATATCGGCCTCGGAATAGACCGCCAGGGTCTTGATGCCCAGCTCGCGGCAGGCACGGACGATGCGAAGGGCGATTTCGCCACGATTAGCGATCAGGATCTTTTGAATCATGGACAAGAAAGCCCCCAATACTCATTTGCAGGACCGCAAGTAAACCAGCTCGGATGCAGGAAACGTGATGGCCGGAGGCCAATCAGCCTTGCTTGATCTTGAACAGGCGTTGACCGTATTCGACCGGTTGGCCGTTCTCAACGAGGATCTCCACCACCGTACCCTTGGCCTCGGCCTGAATTTCATTCATGATTTTCATGGCCTCGATGATGCAGATGACGGAGTTCTCGGAAACCTTCGCGTTGATTTCCGCGAACGGCGGACTTTCCGGAGAAGGCGCCCGATAGAATGTCCCCACCATCGGCGCCTTGATATAGCTGAAGCCGGCCTCTTCCTTCTCGCCACCAGCCGAAAACGCGGCCGGCGCCGCCTGAGCAGAGGACGCGATCGCCGGCGTTTCCAGCATCGGTGCAACCGATCCCCCGTTGGAGGAAACGACGGGGGCCCCATTGTGGCCCCGCCGGATCTTCAACTTAAAACCCTCCTCCTCCACCGCAAATTCGGTGAGGTCGGAGCGTTTCATTAGATCGATGATTTGCTTGATTTGCTTAAGGTCCAAAACAGGCCCTTGGTTGAGTTAGGCTTACGTCGGTTAGTTGGGTTTGGTGGGTCAGGCGTTCAAAATTAGTTCTTTTTTGGTGGCAATCACCGATTTTGAAGGGGTACTTCTACGCCACTGAAAACGGCCTAACAAGCCATAAAAATGGCAAAAAGGGGCACGGAATCCTTCCAAAACCAACAAAAACAAGGATGTTTTTGTTGATATTGAAAATCGTTTATCAACGACTTACGTTCGATCAAATCGAATGGATCTCGGCTGGGAGCCTTTCGGACTTCATCCGCAGGCTCCTTGACGGATTGCTCCCGCCATCGCGGCACGGTTGGTCAGGCTTTCGCCAAAGCCTGCTCCAGATCTGCTTGGATGTCGGCGAAATCCTCGGTGCCCAGGGACAGGCGCACATAGTCGGCAGAGACTCCGGTTGAAACCTGCTCCTCGGGAGAAAGCTGGCTGTGCGTCGTGCTCGCCGGATGGATGGCGAGCGACTTTGAGTCGCCGATGTTGGCGAGGTGGGAAAACAGTCGCAGCGACTCGATGAACTTCTTGCCGGCCTCAAAACCGCCATTCACTCCGAAGCCGATCAGGCCGCCGAAGCCGCCCGTTAGGTACTTCTTAGCCGCGGCGTGGCTTGGGCTGGTCTTGAGACCGGGGTAGTTGACCCATCTGACGTTCGGCTGCGCCGCAAGGAATTCGGCTGTCCTGAGCGCATTCTGGCAGATCCGCTCCATGCGCAGGTGCAGGGTTTCGAGTCCCTGCAGCATGAGAAAGGCATTGAAGGGGCTGATACATCCGCCGATGTCGCGGAGCAGTTGCAGCCGCATTTTCATGATATAGGCGATGTTTGCGCCACCGGCAGGCGCGAAGCTCTTGAACGCATCCCAATGCACCAGTCCATGATAGCTCGGATCGGGGTTGGTGAAACCGGGAAAATGGCCATTGCCCCAGTTGAATTGTCCGCCATCGACCACGATGCCACCGATGGAGGTCCCGTGGCCGCCAATGTACTTGGTGGAGCTGTGGACGACGACGCTGACACCCCACTCGAATGGACGGTTGAGCATCGGCGTGAGACAGGTGTTGTCGACAATGACAGGCACACCGACCTCGTGCGCGATCCGGGAGACCTCCTCGAACGGAAAGATGTTCAATGCGGGATTCCCGAGGCCTTCGCCGTAAAACGCCTTGGTATTGGGCCGGACCGCCTTGCGAAAGGCGTCGGGATCCTGGGCATCGACAAACGACACCTCGATGCCGATCTTGGGTAGTGTGTAGTGGAAGAGGTTGTAGGTGCCGCCATATAGCTGGGAGACAGAGACGAGATGGTCGCCCACGCCAGCGATGTTGAGGATGGCATCGGTGATTGCGGCCTGTCCCGAAGCATGGGCGAGCGCTCCGGAACCGCCCTCGAGCGCCGCTACGCGTTGCTCGAAGACGTCGGTCGTCGGGTTCATGATGCGCGTGTAGATATTGCCGAGCTCCTTCAGCGCAAAAAGGTTCGCGGCGTGTTCAGTGTCGCGAAAGACGTAGCTCGTCGTCTGGTAGAGGGGGACGGCGCGGGAGCCAGTCGTGGGATCAGGCGTCTGGCCGGCGTGGAGGGCTTTGGTTCCGAGTCCTTGGCGGTTCATTGGCACAATGGCCTAGGATTCTAGTTAACGAACGCAAGAACACAACCGGCACCGGGCGATTGATTCGCTTTATCACGGTTTGGGCGGAAGAAGGAGAAACCCGATGCCGTCATTCACAACGGAGCCGACGCCCCGGAGCCTGCTCCTGGGATTTTCACTTCGACGGCGGCGTCAGTGAGCTGGTCCGGCGGTTGTTTGCCGGGACCTGGTCGACGATGCCCGGGGGATTGATCAGCTGCGTGCGGAAGACGATACCGCCAGAGGCGGCGAGCTGGTTTTGGTCAACCGGCAGCTTGACCACCGAGATGGCGCCTGGAGTCAGTATGGGGATTGAGTAGTTGCTGGTGGTGCCCCCCGCATCAATGTTCAGCACGAGGCCGCTGACGCTTTGCCCGCTGCGGTTCTGCACCACGAACTCCATCTGCCCCGTGGCGCTGTCATAGTAGTTGCTGGCGATCGCGGTATCGATTCGGGTGGGGTCGTTCCGGGCCATGGCCCATCCGAGATTGAGGACGCCGTTGCCATAGTCGGCATCGGGCCCCGGGGCGCCACCGTCGCTGGCATACTGCTGAAGCACTTGCCAGGCCTGGGTCGCATTCACGCCGGGACTCGTCGACATGATCGCAGCAATCGCCCCGGCGACGATGGGCGCGCTGGCCGATGTGCCGTCGAAATAAACGCGCTGGCCGTTCAGCCAGGCGGTCTGGACGCCGTAGCCAGGCGCGGTGATCTGCAGCTGTGCCCCTGCGTTGGAGAACGTCGCCTGTTGCTCCAGCGCATCGACGGCACCCACCGACACCACTCGTGGGTCAGCCGCCGGCCAGGTGAGCTGGGCAGCCTGGTCATTGCCGGCTGAGGCCACAATGACGACACCGCGCTGGCTCGCATAACTGATCGCGTTGGCCAGCAGGCTGTCGGTTTCGTAGCCGCCCAGGCTGATGTTTACGATCTGCGCGCCGGCGTCGACTGCCGCAACGATTGCCTCTGAAAGGGTGAAAACATCGCTTTGGGCGTTTGCGTCAGTGATCCGAATGCTGAGAATGCTGGCAGCCGGAGCAACGCCAGAGGCGTCTGGCGCCATCCCGGCGGCCAGCGCAGCCACCGCGGTGCCGTGCCCATCCTCTGTTCCGGTGCCGGCGGCGGTGCCGAGCCCGACGTCGAGGTATTGCACCCGCCCTTGCCCAAAGGTGTTGTCCGCGGCGACGCCACTGTCGAGCACCGCGATGGTCACCCCGCTCCCCCACTGGCTATAGTCGCCGGTCACGCCGAGGAAGAGGCGCAGTCTGTCGCCCAGCGGCACCAGATTCACTGCCGCCCGGTCCTCCTTTGCCGGTGTCTGGGGAATATTAATGAAAAAATTGGCTCCGACCTCGGAGAAATCCGGGACATTTCCCAGCAGGTCCGCCTGCAAATCAGTGAGTGAATCATAGCGCACCCGTACGGCCAGAAGTGCATCCAACTGTGCGAGAACGGTCAGGCCCGACTGGTTGGCGCGAGCGAGGAACTTCCGGTAGGCTTCGGCATTTGCAAAAGTCAGCACGGCTTCGTGAGACCGGACGCCCGGCCGATCGAACGTCGATTGAAGGTATTTCAGGATCGGACGCCCCGCCAGATTTGGCCGGACGTCTGGCGCGGTCGGTCGAGCCGTGGCGGCTGCCGCGCTGGCCACGGTCGGCCGCCCACTGGCTGCTGGCGGCGTCGGTACGGTCGCGGGCCGCACCCAGTCCCTTCCCACCAGCCAAAGCAGAAGAAGCACGGTGGCAAGGCACACCCCGGCCAGCGGCAGAACAGAGGAGGGTCTCGTTGGCATTTCAGGAGGACGAGGAATGCTGGATCACACTGGCTTTGCCGGGAGATCAACGATTCCGTGCTCTACAGACGTCTGCGGGAGGACCAAGTTTCCACTGATCGACGGCCCGAGGGGAAAATCACTCCGGCGTCCGGGGCGCTGCCCGCCAGATCCATCAACGGACCTCGAAGGAGCCGGGATGGAGAGGAAAGACGGGCCTGCCCAGTCGTTGCGAACTCAGACGCTCCACCTCCAGGCCCACTTCGTAGTTTTGGGTGAGAAAGCGGAAGAACACCATCTTGTCGATGGCCAGGCAGGAGAGCGGACCGTTGGCGACGACCGTGGCAGTGGAGGCGCTGTTTTGCAGCAAGCCGATTTCACCAATGAAGCCTCCGATGCCCAGCCGGGAAAGGCGGCGCTTCTGCCTCGAGACCTCAGCCAGCCCCTCATAGATGAAGAACAGTCCCTGGCTGTCATGCTTCTCGATCAGCACCTCGTTTCCGGCGGCATAAGTCACCAACCGGGAAATGCCCGCGAAGCGGCTGATCGCCTGCGGATGCCAGTTACGGCAAAGATGGTTCTGACGGAGGAAAGGCACGCGATGGATCAGCGCCTGGGCGGCCTCAGAGCCCATCCGGGCAACGATCTCCTTTTCAAAAACTGCCCGCGGCACCCGCAGGGCGATCACCGGGGTGCGCGTCTTGAGTTTCCAACCCAATGGGCGGGGTTCAACCAGCTCCTCCGCGCCAACGATGTCGCCCTCAATCGCCTGCCACACGCGCTGAAGTCGCCCTTTGTGGTCGCGCCGAAAGACGTCAACCGCGCCGCTGACGATAATATAAATTTCGGAGGCCGGCTTGTTGAAGTCGGCCAAGAGATTTCCGCGAGGAAGAGTGACCACGTTTACCGCATCGGCCAGTGCCCGGCGCCGGTCAGCCGGCAACTGCTGGCAGATAGGTGAGGCCGCCAAGGTGCCGGTGATCGTCTTCATGGTGACCGGCTGAAAAACCGCCCGCTTGCGCAATTGGCGGAGGCGCCAGAGTCTCTTGATCTTGCGAATCGGCTCCCGCAGGCTCTCCGCCGTCGCGACGAAAGCAAACACGCTGGTCGGGATGGCCGCGGCGATCGCAAAAACCACCGCGAAGACTCTCCAGAAGTGCCGATCGATGATCATCTCTCTAATTGGTACGCCCGCGATCTGGCTTCCGAGCAGGGTGATCCCTCCAGTCCAGAGGAAGCCCCAGACCAGCCGGGTAATCACCACCGGCAGATCGAATTGTAGCCGGGCCGTGCGCCACAGACCAGCCCAGTTCCGGTTGGCGGGGAATAGCAGGCGGCTGGAAGTGTCGAGTACCGGCCTTCCCAAGCCTGCATTGATTGGGTGACTGACCGGCCCGCCGAAGATGGGGCGCACGAGCAGAGCGAAAAGGACGGTCGGCAGCAGCGCAGCCTGCGGCTGCCAGACACAGAGGCCGATAACCAGCAGGCCCAAGGGCGACGATCGGACGAGCTGAATGGCCCGCTGGGCGCAGGCGTCCACGATCAGGGAATCCCGCAGGTCGAGATTAAATCGCGGCAGCCCCCAGGACCAGCTGAGATGGGGCCGGGAAGCATCCCCGCCCGCGGAGTGCAGAACCGAGGCGCTGAGAATGGTCCCCAAGCTGACCGCGACCGCGGTGCCGAGATAACCGGCGAGGAGAGTCAACAGAATCTCAGTCAAGGTACCGGGGGGCAAACGCGGTGGCCGGATCCCAATTGTCAGCAGCGCGGCGGCCAGCAGCATTGCCCCCAACCAGCAGGCAAACTTGGGCGGAAAGCCAAGTTTCCAATCCAGCGGGGTAACCTGCTTGGCCGGGCTGGGCGCCGTTTGCAGCACGCCGGCGCGATTCGCCTTGATGATCAGCTCGTAGAAATCATGCAGGGCTGGGCAGATCCGCTCCGTGATGAGAAATTGCAGCACGTCCGGCACCGTCTTGGGCTTGTTGAAGGCGGCCAGCACATGCCATTGCAATTCGTCAATCGTCAGATAGCCTCCGGTATCGATCGTTTTGACCGTGTACCGGCCCTTCCGTACCGCTCCTTTGGTGAGCAGGGGATTCAGCTGGAGTCTTTCCGCGGTGAACAGGAGCTGCAGGTCCATGGGCAGGGTGGCCGGGGGTGATCAGGCCGAGCCAGGCGTGTTGCGTGGATGTCGCGCCATCGCACCTTCCACTGCTTCAAAGAGGGCGGGCAGCGAAAACGGTTTCGCAAGAAACGGGAGGTCTTCCTGCCCATCGCCCCAGAGGGCCTCGTCGGTCAGCCAGGCGCTCACCAGAAGAATCGCGACGGGCCCAGCCTTGGCCCGAATCGTCTTGACGAGAGCCAGGCCATTCGTTTCCGGCATCATGATGTCGGTGATAATCAGATCGACGCCCCACTGCGCATGGCTCAGCCAATCCAGCGCCTCGAGCGGCTCGGTGAATGGGAGGACTTCATAGCCGATGCTCCGGAGGGCCGTCGTTATCATGTCGAGCATGGCCGAGTCGTCTTCAACGACGACGATCTTCTTGGGGGTCTCCGGGGGCGGCGGATTTGGCGAAAGGATCACGGGCGGAATTGGACGGCAGAGGTATGGGAATGCCGGTTGGTTGATGTCGGAACAGACTATCTCTCCGGGATCAGCCAACCACAAGTCTTTG
>PMBT01000136.1 GCA_003153035.1 Opitutia bacterium | reverse complement strand
ACTGGATTAACTCGCGGTTTCCTCCCCGTTCGTACCCGTCGGCAATGTTTGCCATGATCGAGACCGCCGCCCGCTGGAGTTGCTCCTTGAAGCCGTAGTCCTTCGCCAACGCGCCGTCGCGCGTCAACCGGTATACCTCGAGCACAACCTGCTTGGCGGCCTGCCAGACTTCCATGTCTTCGAACTGTTTGGTTTGTCCCATAATGCGGCCGTTTTGCCATCTGCTTTGCTTGGTGCAAGTCAAATTTCTACTCTATTGAATCTTTACCGTCTGCTCTTCCTTCTTTTGTCTTTCCTCTTGAATCGCTGAAACCGCACCAAGCGCGGTTTCAGCGCCATTCGTGGCGGGGATACTTGCGCGAGAGTTCCGCCTTCACTTTTGGATAGATGTCGCGCCAGAAGGCGGTGAGGTCGTCTGTCACCTGAATGGGCCGGTGGTTCGGCGCCAGTACCTCGATCTTTACCGGCACGCGACCGTGCCCGAGCGTGAACCGGCCAGCGACGCCGTAAAGCTCCTGGATTCGAGCCGACAGCACCGGCGGGCCATCCGCCGAATAGGTGAGGCGCGACCGCCGGCCGTTGGCCATCTCGATCCGCTCAGGGAGGTAGTCGTCGAGCACCGCCAGTTGCTCTGCTCGCAGCCAGCCGCGCAGTACGGGCATCACCGGCCGGTCCTTCAGCTCGCGCGCGCCATCGGCGCCATAGCAGATCTGCTCGATCAGCGTCGTCCGGTCCGCCTCGGCGATGGGGGCCACTTCGAGTTCGGGCCACCACTTTGCCAGGCAGTTGACGCGTAAAATCCACTGTTCCACCGCCTCGGTCCATTCCGTTAGGGTGATCCGTCCGCCCACGATCTCCCGGGCCAGCAGCGCCGCGGCCTCGCCTGCGGGCGGCGGGGCGGCCGTCGGTTTGGCCTCCAGCACGAGGTCCCGAAACCGTCGTTCACGGCGGGCGATCACCCGCCGTGCCGATTCGTCATATACCACGCCCGTCGTGTCGCGGTAGTCTCCGGGAAACAGTTCCTGCAGCCAGGCCTCCTCAATGGCCGTCGCCAGGCTCAGCAGCACTGTCACCTCTCCGCGGGCCTCGATTTCGCTGACCTCCGCCGCCACGAGCAGCGCCGCCGTTTGAATGCCGCTTTCGCGCGCAAGCTGGCCGCGGCGGCCGTGCACCAGTTCGCAGCGCAGCGTGCCGCCATCGAGCCGCCGGGCCAAATGATCCGAGAAACCCACCAGCACGCATTTTCGCACCGCAGCGCTGTCGACCCGCTTCTCGCTGACATCGAGCCCCTCGTTCGCGGCGATCTCGAGAAACTGCTGGAATAACGGTCCGACCTGCCGCGCGGCCTGCGCGTGGACGCCAAGCCGCCGGCAGGCGTCGAGGTCGTAGCCGGCGCGGTCGGCATAGCGCCACGCACGCATCAGCAGGAAGAAGTCAGATTCGTGCTCTGCCCCCAGCAGCTCCTCACGCCGATCCTCCACTTCCCGCCCCGCGCCCCGCAGCAAAAAGCTGCGGCCCTGCGTGAGCGCCGCCATCAGCGCCACCGGCCGCACGCAGCCGTAGTCCTCCGCCGCCAGGAACATGCGGGCATAGCGCGGATGCACGGGGAACCTGAGCATCTTGCGCCCGAGCTCGGTAATCCGCAGCGCCGCGTGCGGTTCAGTGGCTCGCCCGCCACCGAGCTGAGGCTCCGGAGCGGCGACGCCATTTTGGAGCGCGTCCAGATCCGCGAGCAAGCCCTCGGCCCGCTCCAGCGATTTTGGATCCGGCTTCTCCAGCCAGGGAAAGCCGTGAATATCGTCGATGCCGGCCGCCTTAAGGGTCAACACCACCTCGGAGAGGTCGAGCCGCTTAACCTCGGGCAGCTCCTGGGCCGGACGTCGGGCATGTTCACGTTCCGTCCACAGCCGCACGCACCTCCCCGGCGCCGTTCGCCCGGCCCGCCCCGCCCGCTGGTCGGCCGACGCCGCGCTGATCTTCTCGATCAGCAGCGTGTTGATGCCGCGATGCGGATCGTAGCGGGCCATCCTCGCGAGGCCGCTGTCGATCACCGCCGTCACACCATCAATCGTCAGCGAGGTTTCCGCCACGTTGGTTGAAACGATGATCTTGCGCCGGTCGTAGCGGGCCACGGCCCGATCCTGCGCCTCGGGCGGCAGCTCGCCGTGCAGTGGCAGGACCAGGAAATCCCGCAGCGTCTTCTCGTTTTGCACCGCCTGCACGGTCCGGCCGATTTCGTAGGCGCCGGGCATGAAGACCAGCAGGTCGCCGAAAATCTGCGCCGCGATGCGCGCGGCCTCGCCGGCGGCGGTCTCCCACACCGGCTCGCGATCGAAATCGACCGGTTTCGCCAGGTACTCGACGGTGACCGGGAACGTGCGCCCTGCGGACACGAGCAGTTCGCACGGCGCGAGGTAGGTCCGCAGCGCGCCCGCGTCGAGGGTGGCGGACATGACGATGAGCTTCAGGTCGGGCCGCACCGACTGCTGAAGCTGGAGCGCCCGCGCCAGGCTGATGTCACCGTAGAGGTGGCGCTCATGAAACTCGTCAAAGACCAGCGCGCTCACGCCGCGCAACGCCGGATCGAAGGACATCTGGCGCAAGAGAATCCCCTCCGTGACGAACCGGATCTGCGTGGCCGCCGAGACCCGCGCGTCCAGCCGGATCTGGTAGCCCACGGTCTGACCCAACGCCGTGCCGACCTCCGCCGCCACCCGCGCGGCGAGCAGCCGCGTCGCCAGCCGGCGCGGCTGCAGGACCACCACCTGACCTGCATCCAGAAACCCATGACGCCGGAGCATCTGCGGCAGCTGCGTCGATTTGCCGGAACCCGTGGGCGCCTGCACAATGACCCGCCCCGAAGCGCGCACCCCGGCGACGATGGCGTCCTCCAGTTCGTAAATCGGCAGATCGCGGGGAGACATGCGGCGGGAGGTCGGACGAACCGGATTCAGGAAAGGGACAGCGCACCGGCATTCGCAAGTCTGGTCAAATCCGATTCTTAGGGATCGGTGAATAACCGGTGGACAAAGTTGCTGCCAAGTTATTCACCAGCGGTCAAATGTGAATAAGTTGTGCAAAACAAAACCGTGACAATCCCAGCAGGGTGACGCACGGTGCCCCTGTTCTTTGATGGAACAGTCGAAGCGTCGCTGGCATGAAAAACCTGCGGAGAGCGCGACTGGGATAATCCCGGGCGACCGGGGAAAGGAAGGCTGAAGCTGGTTCAGCCTCCCCCTCCGACTGCGAGCAATCGCGGAAGACAGGCATATGTCACCAGCTCCTCTGGGCGGTGTCGTAACCGCTCAGTTATACGAACTAGGAGCTGTGCGGCAAGGCACGATTAGAAACCGTGCTCGAGCCGAGTGAGGCGAACGGGGAGTTTCGATCCGTTCGTCCACGCAGTTTCCCCAGAGGGATATGGTTGCTACTGCGCAGACCAGCACGAAGCAGTGTGCTCTGGCGAGACCACCTCGCCAAAAAGGCCCGGCCTGTAATGGGCGGGGCGCGCAAAGGGCATGAGGCTTCGGGGAGCGACCGGGCTAGGCAAGGCTCGGAAAACCTCCTTCCGTGGGGCGGCGTGAAAAACCACGTCACCCAACTGCAAAGCGAAATGCAACCTGAGAGTTAAGAGGTCAGACCCGTAGCATAGGGCTAACGCCCGGCCAAAAGCCGGGGCCGACCCTGTGGTAACGGTGCCGACGCGAGCGACGCAAGTTGCAGGCGTGTCTGCACCCCGTCCGGCGTGACCGCCGCTGGCAAGCGGTGGCCGAACCGGGCGTAGAGGCCTCACTCGATAGATTTCGACTGGCAACGGTCGGAACGGTCCCGCCATGAGACTGAAACCTTCGCATGCCGCGAGGAGTGGCGTCGGGGAGCACACGGCCCGCGAAAGCGAGAGCGCCCAATGTGTGCGACTGGGAAGAGAGCGTGGCGAGCTCCCACCCCCAAGTTTGGCCCTGGAACCTAACGGTTCCGGGGCCTTCTTGTTTTTGGAGGGCGCCATATTGCATTCTGCGTAGCTAAGGCCGTGAGGCTTTGGATCTGCCTCCAAACTCTCACGCAGCCTGTCGG
>PMBT01000146.1 GCA_003153035.1 Opitutia bacterium | reverse complement strand
TACGGCATCCGCAACGGCGCCATCCACAACGAACGCCCGAAGGATACCATCTTCGACATGGTGGAGGAAGAAATCGCCGTGCGCCTGGAGGCCGCCGGCTTCGACACCAAGACCGGGCCCGTGGCCGCCGCCGTCGAGAGCTTTGTCGGCTGGGTCAACACCCACTTTCCCATCGGGCTCAAACTCGCCGAGTTTGCCGACAAGGATGGCAAGGGCGCCCTTGCGCTGGTGATCGAGCGGATCAAGAAGTCCTACGCGATCAAGGAGTCGGTCGAGGTGCCCGAGGCGCTCGGGGCGCTCGAGCGCTATGTGGTCATCAACGCCATCGACCATCACTGGCAGGAGCACCTCACCGAGATGGAGGAGTTACGCCGCTCGATCGGGCTGCGCAGCTACGGCCAAAAGGACCCGTTGCAGGAATACAAGGCGGAGGCCTACCGGTTCTTCGAGGAGCTGATGAACAATGTGCGCCTGCAGATCTGCACCGGGCTTTTCCGCTCGACCACGAACCTGCAGGCGTTCGAAAATATGCTTTCGATCCTCTCGCGCAGCGCCCGGCTGCAGGGCCCGGAGGGCGGGCCACCGAACGGAGCCCTGGCCCGGCCGCGTCCGGCGCCGGCCCCGGCGGCTGCGCCCGAGACACCGCCGCGGCGGCTCGGCGGCCTCGACATGCCCGTGCCGGGCGTGGAAACAGACGGGGACACGCCGCCGGCCGAGACTGAGGTGCAGCTCCCGCGGGTCACCGTCCGCCGGGAGACCCCCAAGGTCGGGCGCAACGACCCCTGTCCCTGCGGCAGCGGCAAAAAATACAAGCACTGTCACGGGAGGTGAGATCTTGCGTGTCGGAGCCTCCTACGCGATGAGCGACGTTCTTCCGGCCCCCGATCCCTATGACGTGCCGCCGCCGTGGTGGCAGCGGCACGCCCGCTGGGTGTGGGCGGTAAGCGTCGGCGTCCTGACGGCGGTGCTGACGGTCGTCTCGTTCCCGCCATGCAATGCACCCGAGTTTGCCTATGCGTTCGCCGCCCCGGCGGTTTTCTGGGCCTACCGGCGTCCGGCCTTTCGATGGTATGCCGGCACGATGCTGGTGGCGCAGGTGGTGGCCTGGACGACGCTGCTTTGGTGGCTGCATCACGTCACCTGGGCCGGCCTCTTC
Organism: Opitutia bacterium; assembly: GCA_003153035.1. Lineage (GTDB taxonomy): Bacteria > Verrucomicrobiota > Verrucomicrobiia > Opitutales > Opitutaceae > Fen-1467. Next base: position 14,696 of record PMBT01000146.1, on the reverse strand, counting down.
CTGCTCGGCCCGACCGTCGGCGCGTGGGTCGGGGTCTGGTACCTGGCAGCCTGGTGGGCGATGCCTCGCATGCTCGGCCGGCCCGCCGCAGGGCGGCTGCTGATCCTCGTGGCGCTCGCGGGCGGGTGGGTGGTCATCGAATGGACGCGCACCTGGCTGCTGACCGGATTTCCCTGGCTGCCGCTGGCCGCGAGCCAGTGGCAGCGCACCAGTGTGCTGCAGATCGCGGCCTATACCGGGGCTGGGGGAGTGTCGTTTGTGCTCATGGCGGTGAACATCGGGTTCGCCGCCATTGCCCACAGCCTCTTCCGCGACCGGCAGACCGGCTGGCGCCTGCGCCGCCCCGAGTTTCTTTTCGCGCTGTTCCTGCTGGTGGTTTGTGTGAGCGTGCACGTCCAGGAGACGTTCAACCGCCTGCGCTTCACCACCCCGCTGGCGCGCGTTGCCGTGGTGCAGCCCTACATCCCGCAGGCCGTGAAATGGGATCCCTCCCGCGGACCGGCCATTCTCGAAGCGCTCGAAAAGGCCACGCTGGTCGCCGGCGTCAACGCGCCCGATTTCATCCTCTGGCCGGAGGCCTCGACGCCATGGGCCGTCCACGGCGACGACCGGGTGCGCGCTTGGATCGAATCGCTCGCGGCCCGCGCCCGGGCGCCACTCGTGCTGGGCTCCATCGCGTTCGAGAACCGGGGCCGGCCGGACGAGGCCTGGTACAACGGCATGTTCGTGGTCGCGCCCGATCTCGGGCTGCAGACGGCCTACTATGCCAAGCGCCATCTCGTGCCGTTCGGCGAATACGTGCCGCTGCGCTTCCTGCTGGGCTGGCTGCACAAGTTCGTGCCGGTCGGTGATGACGACTTCTTCCGGGGGGTCTCGTCCAGGCCGCTGTTTGTGCCGATGCGCAAGGATTCGCTGGCGGTCGGCCCGCTCATCTGCTTCGAGGATATCTTTCCAGCGCTGGCCCGGGCCGATGTGCGCGACGGGGCGGATCTCCTCTTTGTCGCAACCAACAACGCCTGGTATGGCGAGGGCGGGGCCGCCTACCAGCATGCGGCGCATTCCGTCCTGCGCGCGGTGGAAACCCGCCGCCCGGTGCTGCGGTGCGGCAATGGCGGCTGGAGCGGCTGGATCGACGAATTTGGCAATATCCGCGCGGTGCTCACGCGCGATGCCAGCGGAATGACCCGGACCGAGCCGGGGATCGCTGATGCCACCATCTACTTCCAGGGCCGGGCCACGATCAATGTCTCGCGCGACACGCGCTGGATCGGCCGCCGCAGCTTCTATGTCGAGCACGGCGACTGGTTTGTTGCCTTGTGCACCGGCCTGGCGGGCCTCGGATACCTGTTCCTGCGATTCATTCCGGCGCCCGCCGGCGCGGTCGAAGGCGACGTGTAGCGGAGGCTTCGGAAAACCGCTAGGCGCCTGCCGTCTCCGATTCGCGCGCCATCAGCCAGAGCAGGTCGGAGACGCGGTTCAGATATTGGAGCAGGAGAGGACGCACCGTCTTGCCGTGCCCCGGCAGGGCGACCAGCCGCCGCTCCGCCCGACGCGCGGCGGTGCGGGCGAGATCGAGCGCGGCCGCGTGCTGGCTGGCGCCCGGCGTGGCCCAATCGTCGAACTTCAGCTGCTTCGCCTCAATGGCGGCGACCGCCCCATCGATCCGCGCGAGTTCCGCCTCGCCGATCTTCACAAATTTTGAGGCGGCATGGCGCGCCAGGTCGGCTTCCGCGCAGGCGATCTCACCCATGAGCGCAACAAGATCCTGCTGAATGGAAGCCAGGACGGGTTTCTGCGCGGTGCCTGCGGAGGTGGCCCTGGCGAGCCCCAGCGCGGCGTTGAACTCGTCGAGGCTGCCGACCGCCTCGATCTGCGGATGGTTCTTTGGCACGCGCCGCCCGTAAAGCAGGCTGGTCGTGCCGTCGTCGCCGGTGCGGGTGGCAATGGAGGGAGGCATGAGCGGGGCGGAGATTGAAGATGGAAGACTAAAGAGCGAAAACGGAAGGGCAAGAGGCTAGGGGGTGATCTTCCGGGCAGCGGCCTGGGCCAGCAGGCAGAGCTCGGCAGCCTTGAACGCGTGCGCCTGGGTCATGGCGTTCTCAGTACGGTGGAGGCAGTCGAGAATCAGCTCGCCGAAGAAACGAAAGCCGATCTGGCCGGCGACGTTGATGAAATGCTCACCCTGGTCGTCGACCAGGATGAGGTTGTCGCCCCGCGGGTCGGCGCCGACGTTCACATATTTGCGCAACTCAATATAACCCTTCGTGCCCAGAATCACCGTGCGGCCGTCGCCCCAGGTCCGGAGACCGTCGGGGGTAAACCAGTCGACCCGGATATAATTGGTGGTGCCATTGTTTCCGACGAGCGAGGCCTCGCCAAAATCCTCCAGCTCGGGTTTGTCAGGGTTGGCAAAATTGCCGACGGCCGCGTAGGCGACGGTGGCATCGGTGGCCCCGCTGAAATGGAGATACTGCTCGAACTGGTGGCTGCCGATGTCGCAGAGGATGCCGCCGTATTTTGCCCGCTCAAAAAACCAGGCCGGACGCGACGCCTTGCTCAGCCGGTGCGGTCCGAGTCCCAGCACCTGGATCACGCGGCCGATGGCGCCACCGCGCACGAGATCGCCGGCATGCATGGCGCACTCCACGTGCAGCCGTTCGCTATAATAAACCAGGTACTTGCATCCGGTGCGGGCGGCGACGACCCGGGCCTCGGCAAGTTGGCCGAGCGTGGTGAAGGGCGTCTTGTCGGTGAAGTAGTCCTTGCCGGCCTCCATGACCTGGCAGCCGAGCGGGCCGCGGTCGGAGGGGACGGCGGCGGCCGCAACCAATCGCACCTCCGAGTCGGCGAGAATCTCGCCGAGGGCGCGGGCCGCCCGGGCTTGCGGAAACTTTGCGCGGAAAACCGCGACTTTTTCTGGGTCGGGGTCGTAGACCCATTTGAGGGTGGCCCCGGCCTCCAGCAGGCCGTTGCACTGTCCGTAGATGTGGCCGTGGTCGAGGTGAACCGCCGCAAATGGGAAATCACCGGGCGCCACCACCGGCCGGGGCAGGCTCTCAGGGGCGTAGATCATGCCGTCAGATTTCTGGCTCATGGAGGATGCCCTCGGTCTTTGGTGCAGTCGGAATCCTGTGGCCGGGCGGTTGACCGATCAGTCGCCAGCGACCGTTCGGTGCAATCCGGCCGCGCGGTGCCGCGTCGGAATCACCCCGGCTTCTTGATCGCCTCGCGGGTCTGTTTCTTCAGCGCTTTCAAGGCCGCCTCGAGTCCGGCCAACGTCTCCTTTTCCATGCGGTCGATGAAAAGCACGCCGTTCAGATGATCGGCCTCGTGCTGGATGCAGCGGGAAAGCAGCCCGGTGCAATCGAGCATATGGGCGTGACCCTGGACATCCTGGAATTGCACCCGGATCCGGTCGGGCCGGCTGACCTCACCCCGGATCTCCGGAAACGACAGGCAGCCCTCCTCGGACGTCGTGGTCGGTTCGGGCTCCGCCGCCNNACCTCGGCCTCGCGCAGGTCGACGACGCACAGCTGAATCGCCTGTCCAATCTGCTGCGCAGCCAGCCCGATGCCGCCCGCGGCATGCATCGCCTCGATCATGTCCTGCGCTAGGCGCGCCAGCGCGGCGTCGAAAACCGCGATTTTTGCGCCTTTTTTGCGCAGGACCGGCTCGTTGTAATGAACAATTCGCAACAACATGGGTCGATGGCAGTGGCAGCGTGCTTGCAGTATTTCGGATCGGCAATTAAATTGTTTTCATCCCCAAGTTCCTCCATGTCTGAGACCTTCATGAAACCTCCCGCTCCCCCGGTTGCCGGGACGCCGCCGGCCACCTCGCTGGCGCTGATTTTCGCCGGAGTCGTGCTACTGGTCGGATCATGGATGCTGCCCGTCAACTTGAAGTCGCTAAGCCCCGTGCTGTTGCGCGAGGCCGGACGCGGCACGCCGTCGCTCACCACCTTTGGTCTGCAGCTCGTCGAATCGGAAAAGCCCGGTCCGGCGGCCTTGGTGCTAGCGGCCGCTCAGACGGTGGGCGACCCACAGGCTGCGCGCCTCGCGACGGCGCTCACGGCGGTAGCCGCGCGCCAGAAGGAGTTCGTGGCCTGGGGCGGCTGGGATCCGTTTCTCGATCCGCTGTTCAATCTCAAGGAAAACACGGGCCGCACGGAAAGCACGCCGGTGCTCACGTTTTTCATCGCGGAGCGCGCCCGGGACTCGTTGCGGCGCTATCTCGCCAATTCCCGCTCGCTTGGCGTGCAGGCCGTGATGCAGACCCGCGGGATCACCCGGACGGCCCGCTTCGTGCCGGCGACGCAGCCTGGCGGCCAGCCCCTCGATGCCGTCATCCTCCTCACCGCGCTGCTCTACCAGGGCGAGCACCTTTCGCCTTCGCTCCAGCGGGAGATCAAACGGCTGGCAGATGACGCCGTCGCGGCACACGAAATGGGCGAACTGGAATGGGTTTACCTCGATTTGCTCGCGCTCGGCCGGCGGCTCAACTGGATCCAGCTCAGCGAGCTGCTCCGCCTCACCAACGACACGCGGACGGTGAGCGAGTTCGCCCATCTCGCGCAGGTCGCTCCCGATCAGCTGCCGCTGCTCTACACGGCCGCACTCTTCACCCGGTCGGCTGACAGCGTTGCCGCCTACCTGCTCGCGTACGGCAAACCCGGCGCGGAGGATCTCCGTCTGGCGCTCGGGCTGGGGCAGGGCGCGGTGCAGCAGCTCGTGTTGCGCCAGGTGCCGGTCAATCGCGGGCTGGAGGCGTCGCTCGATTTCGCCGCGGCCTTCTCCCTGCTGCATCCCAAGCTCGCCATCGTCGCCAAGTACCTCGGCTATTTTCTCGGCGCGTTTCTCCTGCTGCGCGGGCTGGACCGCTGGCTGTTTGCCCCGCTGCGCCGGGCCGCGCAACGGGCGGGCACGGCCAGTCTGCTGCCGCGCATGCAGAGCGGCGCCCTCGCGCTGCTCATGGCCTTCGTCATCATCATCACCACCGAACCCTTTCTCCTCCGGGCCGCGCCGCTCTCGGAATACCGGGTCAAGCTCGTCATTCCGATGCTGGCCAATGCGGCGACGCCGGCTCCGATTCCTTCAACCTCCAATCATCCCACCATGGATAAATCAACGATCATCTCCATCGGCGTTTTCGCCTTGTTTCAGGTAGTCACCTATCTGGCCTGCCTGTTGAAAATCAGTGAAATCGACAAGCAGGACATTCCCCCATCCCTCAAGCTGCGCCTGATGGAAAACGAGGAAAACCTTTTCGACAGCGGCCTCTATGTGGGCATGATGGGCACCGCCGCCGCGCTCGTACTGCAGGTGGTGGGCGTGATTGAGCCCAACCTGCTGGCGGCCTATTCGTCGAATCTTTTTGGCATTGTCTGCGTGGCGTTCGTCAAGATCCGCCATGTGCGCGGCTATAAACGGCAGCTCATCTTCGCCGCCCAGCGACTCACCCCACCCGTCAGCCCGGCCGCCGCGCACGCGTCATGAACAAGACGCTCCTGCTCATCATCGTCGATTTTCTCTTCCTGAATCTCATCGCCCTCACGCGCTGGGAAAAGGCGGAGCCGTCGCATGCCCAGAAGGCGCCCGTGCCGCAGATGGCCGGGAACACCCCGCGCGACCAGGATCTCGTCGAGCTGATGCGCCTGTCGCTGGCGGACGAGCAGAAGGGGCGCGAACAGACCGCCGCCCAGCTTGAGGAGACCAAGGCCGCGCTACAGACCCGCGAACAGAACCTCGGCCAGCTGCAGGCGGCCAAAGGCCAGCTCGAATCAACGCTGACCTCCACCCAGCAAAGCGTGCGCGAGTTGAACCAGCGGGTGGCCGCCGCCGCGGAGGAGACTTCGATGACCAAGGAACGCCTCGCGCAGATCCAGCGCCAGCTGGAGGAAAAGCAGGCGGAGGCCGAGCGCCAGAAGCAGCAGCTGGGCACCCTCGCGAAACAGCAGGCCGAGGCCCAGCAGCGGATCGAGGGTCTCAATGTGGCCGTCAAGGTCGCCGAGCAGGAAAAGTCGCTGCTGCAGGCGAACCTGGTGGATGCGAAGCAGCAGGTCGAGGCCGAGCGCCAGGAGCGCCAGAAGGTAATGGCCCAGACCGGCCAGCTCGCCGAGGGCGTGGGCAAGCTGGCGGAAAAGTCCGGCGATCTCGCCAAGGAAATCCGCGACAACCGGCCGATCAACGCCAACGTGCTGTTCGCCGACTTCCTTGCCAACCGGGTGTTCACCTCGCTCACCGCCTACAAGAAGGTTTTCTTCGGCTCGGGCAATCACGTGAAGGAGACCAAGACCGTGCTCGTGACTGACGGGAAAGCGGTCTACGCGCTCTTGCATGCCGACGAGACGCCGTTCCCCGTCAGCCGAATCGAACCGCAGCCTGACTGGGAGAGCATCAGCGGCCAGTTTGGCCGGGACCCCGTGACGGCGCCGGTCTCCGAGATTCAGTTTCTGGCCCTCGACCCGCGAATCCTCGTGATTCCGGTCGCGGCCGATCTGGCTGCACGGTTGGGAGTCAAAATCTATCCGACGGCGCTGGAGCCGTCAAAATTCCCCGAGGCCGTGCTGATCAGCCACGGCGGCGCCGGCTATGGCGAAGTGCCCTTCAAGCTGGATGCGCAGAACCCGCAGTATGTGCGCATGGACAACCGGCTCATCAAACACCTGACGGGCGATTTCACCCCCTCGTCCGGCGATCTGGTTTTCAGCAAGACCGGTGAATTGATCGGCATCATGGTCACGAGCGACTATTGTGCCGTGATCGACAATTTCCTGCCCGCCAAAACGATCAAGACCGGTGCCAGCACCGTCGACCAGCATACGAGCGGCATCCTGGCCAACCTGAACGCCCGCCTGCAGGGTCTGCCATCCCGGCTGCAGTAAGCGGGGCGCATTCTCCTCTTCAAGGGAGCGGCGGCCGTCGGCCGCCAGCCAGGAAGACCCGGAGCTTGCCGGTGCCGTGGACGACGTGGCTGTTGTTCATCACGTAATTCACGCCACGCCGGCTTCGTTTGGGTGTGGCCAAACTCGTGAGAATCTGGACCGGATTTCCCTCGTTCCGCCCGCAAGGTCACTTCCTTGGTGCCGGCAAATCGCGGCCGCCCTGGTGCAGGATCAGGGACGCAACCGTCCCCTTCGCATCCCGGACGAATTCGATCTGGGCCTCCACCACCTTCAGGAAGAATTTGTCCTCCGTCTCCGCAAACAGCGGGAACTTCGGCTGACCGGTGGCTTGCTCCATCAGCTGCTCTCCCTCAAGCGTCACGGTGATCTCAAAGCCGGGCTGCAGCTCATACGTACCCGTGTACTGCTTCAGGATCCCGGAGGAGACCGTGATCGCCGTCCGCTCCGGCGGCGCTTCGACCGTTCCACTCTTCCGGGGCAGCTTCTGCTCGCCGCCACCCTGATGAATAACCAAGTGCGTGACCTCTCCCTTGTCGTTCTTCACGAATTCGACCTGGGCATCCACCACCTTCAGGAAGAACTTGCTCTCCGACTCCGCAAACAGCGGGAATTTCGGCTGACCCGTGAGCTGCGTCATCAGGTGATCCCTTTCGAGAGTCACGAGGTTCAGCACTCCCGGCCGCAGCTCATACGTGCCGACGTATCGTTGCAGGACGTCGAGGGGAACCGTGATGGCTTTTCTTTCCCCTGGCAACACGACCTGCTCCCCGTGGGTCACGGCACCGAGGAGCCCGCCGATTGCACCCGGCGCCGTTCCGTTCAGGTTACCCAGCACCACCACCGTCAGATGGTCCTCCGGATAATAAGCCAGATAGGTGTTGAAGCCCTCGATTCCGCCGCCGTGGCTGATCAGCTTGCGCCCGTTCTTCGTCACGACACCCAGCCCGAAAGCGTAGTCGGTCTTGAACGGCGTGGTCATCTTCTGCAGCGATGCGGCCGAGAGCAGTTTGCCGCCAAAGAGGCCTTGCTCCCAACGCAGCAGGTCCTCCGTCGTCGAGTAGAGGGCGCCCGCCGCGAATGGAATACTCATTTGAACGAAGCCGGCGTTCCGGGGCCCGTCCGGGCCGGGCTCATAGCCGGCGGCCCGGTGCGAAATGATGGCGGAATTCGAATCGTATCCCGAGTCCTTCATCTCCAGCGGCGCAAAGATGTTTTCCTGCACAAACTGGGCGTAGGTTTTCCCGCTGATCCGCTCGATCAGATGGCCCAGCAGGACGTAGCCGGAGTTACTATAGCTCCACTTTTCTCCCGGCTCGAAATCGAGGGGCTTGTCGCGAAACCTAGCCACCAGTTTCTCCGGAGTGCTGGGGGCGGCTTCGGTCGCCGCATAGTCCGGGAAGCCCGTGAAACTGGGGATGCCCGAGGTGTGGGTCAGCAGATGGAAGATCGTGATCTTGTCCCAGGCCGCCGGCGCGTCGGGCAGGTATTTCTTCACCGGGTCGTCCACCTTCAGCTTCCCGCGCTCCTCGAGCAGCAGGATCGCGGCGGCCGTGAATTGTTTAGTCACCGATCCGAGCCGGAATTTGGTCGAGGGATCATTGGCGGCCTTCCACTCCAGGTTGGCGAAACCATAGCCCTTGCTCATCAGGATCTCGGCGCCGCGCGCGACAAGCACCGAGCCCATGAACTGGCCGTTCTGCGCATAGGATTGGACGACCTGGTCCATCCGGGCCGGGTCCTGACCCCGGCAGAGGCTGGCAGGAATCAGGAAAAACAGGAGCGGGAGACGGGATCTCATCGGTCCATCCTAGCAGATGGTGGATGGCGGTGGGGAGCGAAAACTCACCCGGCGCGGGCGGCCCGGGATCGGCAGCGGCCTCGTTCTCTGCGCTGCGATTCTCTCTTTCCGCACAGCCCGCCGTAATAAACGGCTAAACCTTGGAGGTATCAGCCTGGATTTGCACCGGTCGGAGCAAGGTTCGGCCATCGTGCCAGTGCCCGTGAACTTGAAGGGTTCGAGGGAGCCGTGGGACGCCACGTTCTCCAGCCTGCAACTTGGAAAACAGCAAGTCGACCGCAGCCCGGCCGATCTCATCCGAATGCTGCTCAACCCCGCTCCAATCCGCGTGCACCGAGGTCACGTCGAGCGAAATTAGACCAATATCCCGCGGAACGGATCGCCCGATCGTAGCCAACCACGATTCCATATGATTTGGTTCGTTGCGAAAGGTGGAGAGCGTTAAGACACAATCGACCGCGTGCTGGTTGACCCACTTCAAGAAAAGATCGGCGTTCATTTGAACGAGGAGGAACGCGGGAATTTCGGCGAGGCATGGCACTGTCGCGCGAAGTCCGGCATAACCGATGATCCACCGACCGTCGGTAATCTCGTCTTGGTACTTTTCAATCGCGAGGCCGACGCGGCGACAGCCGCAGCCCGCGACCATCCGCGCCGCCATAATCATCGCCTCGGTGTGGTCGCTCACCACGCAGTCGAGGCGCGGTAACTTAAGGCGATGGCCCACCTGGACGAAGGCGAAGTCGTCCCAAGGAAGCGAGATCTCGTGCGGCTCCATCGGAAATGCCGCCAGGATAACGCCGGATATTCCGCGAGCGGTGAGGATCTCGCCGAGGCGTCGTCCGGTCATGCCGCGCGAACTCAGTGTAAACTCGGTGATGCTATGCCCATTCGTTGCACCGAGGGTTAAGGGTGTCGGACTGTGGGGAGGGGGTTAGGAATAGGTTTTTAGGGTCCCATCTTGGCGGGGTCACGGGGTGCCCAGGTTTCCGCGAAGAGGTGCGTCTCTCCCCCAACGATCCCGCGGCCCGGCAGGCGCTGGCTACGGTGCTCGATCAAATCCGGGAGAGCTGAACCGGGCGCGGCATCGGCGAGCGGGTCGGATGCGCAAATTGCCGCTTCAGAATGGCGGAACGGGGCCATCGACGCGTTTCGCCCGCACAAGGCCCTGGCTGCATTTCGCGCTGCGCACTCGGTACGGCGAGCCCTTGATCCGCTTGTTCCGTGGGCAAGCCTTCGTCCGCCAGCTCGGTTCCTGCCTTCGGCTAGTTTCCGCCCCCGAGGCGTCCGGCGCGGCGCGCGTAGGCGTCCGCATGGACCTGGCGGGCCGCCTCGATCAGCTCCGGATACGGGGTGTCCGTGACATCAACCAATCCGATGGAATAGTTCTCGCCGTCGTAGGTCCGACCCGTGAGCGGCTCATCGATGTACTCGAACCAGCCGCAGCCCACGAAGGCCGGATGGTCGACCACGGAGTGGACAAAACCGACGTACATCCGGGCGCGCTCTAGCTGGTCGTGGGCGGCCACGAGTCCGGGATGAAACATCCCGCGGTCAATCGCACCGAAATGAAACTCGCCGATGATGCAGGGCTTGTTGAGCTTGGCGGCGAACGCCCACTGCCCCGGGTCGACCGTGCGCTCATAGATATTGAAGCTAACCACGTCGCAGAATTCGCCAGCGGCATCGACCGCCTCCGGGATGCGCCACGCAAAGCGGCAACCGAGGTATAAATGGTTCGGATCCGTTGCGGCCAGGCACTCCTTGACCACGCGGAAATACTGGCGGGCGAACTCCCTCAGAAACGCGGTGCAATCGGCCTTCACCGTGGCGCGCGCCAGATCGGGTCCGGGGGAATCCGGGGCGGACAGTTCCCAGGATTTGAATTGTGTTCCCCAGGCTGCGTTCAGGGCCGCGACCGACGGGTAGCGCTGTTGGAGCAGGCGGGTGAAAGCCTGTTTGGCCGGGGAAGCGCCGCCCTCCTTCAAGGTTCCAATCGCCAGGCCAAAATGTTCCCGGTCGCTGCCCATGCCGCCCCACGAGATCTCGTTGTCGATGAAATAGCCGATGCACCAGGGATCGTCGTGGTACTTCGCGGTGTGGGTTTCCAGGCTGCGCTGCACGGCCTCGCGGAAGCGGGGGTCGAATGGATCAGTCATCTTGCCCCAATAATCGATGCCGCTCGAGACGCGCGCGAAGTCTCCGTCAATGTCAATGGTGGCCGTGTAAGGCACTTCATGGAGCGAGTGGAGCCGCGGGTCGGACCAGTTGGCGATCGTGTTGAAACCCCAGGAGCGGAGCCGCTGGTTCACCGCCTCGAGAAACCGCGGGATGTAATCCGCGCCATATTTCCGCTGCAAATTGGCCTCGTAGAAATTGAAGGCCTTACCTTGCCGGATGGGTCCGTACAGAATGTCCTTCTCGTCTTTGAACAGGCGGGCCAGCGGATCCTTGTCGCCGGGGAGCCAGGAAAACATCTGTTCGCGGCCCGTGATCAGGGTTTCCGGCTCTTCGGCGTCGATGGCATTGACGCCAAAGGAGAGGAACAGGTGACCCGCCGGGGTGACCAGCCACCATTTGCCCTCCCGGAAGCAGCTATAAAAGAAGCCCCGCGCGGCGAGCTGCGGGCCGGCACTCCATCCGCCAAATGCGTCGCGGCCGGGAAGCGCCGGTGCCCGTTCGATTCCGGCCTCCTCCTGATTTCTTCGCCCGAGCAACTCCTCCTCCTGGTGCATCTTGCCCGGCCACTCCAACCGGGTGTATTGCCCGAATCGATCGACGATCCCGTCATAGGAAACCAGCGGCAGCAGCTCCAGGCGGGTGAGGAGCAGGGACCTGCCCGGCTGCGTTCCTTGCAGCTCGATCTCAAGGGCCGCGATTCTGGTTTCATCGATGGGGTCCTTCGTGATGAAGGGCGGAGGAATGTAGCCGGGATAGGGAGGTCCGCCACGCATTCCGCGGTTCATCGGCAGGGCCGCACCGATGGGAGCAGCAACGGAGAATCGGCTTCGGGGTCCGAGTTGGCCGCCGTTTCCGGAAGATCGCGGCGCCCCACCCCCCGCCTCGATGAGCGATAGGCCAAAAAACATAGCTTGGGCGCCCGGGTTCTCCAGTTCCACCCCAACGGCGGCGTAGCCGCTCCAATTCCAGCAACCGGTCGGCGAGGCGAGCCTGACGCTGGCGGGCCCGCTGCCTTCCGCCACGATCTTGAGCGCCGCGCGATGGCCCTCCGAGGCAGGAATGAACTCCACCGTAGCCCCCTTCGCCACAAAACGCTTCACCACATCCGGCCGGTCGAGAGTGAGGATCTCCGTTCCTGCGCGTTCCGCGGAAGACATCACGGCGGGAAAAAGGAACGAGACGAGCGCCAATGAGCGGATGACCAAGGTGGAGTCGCGGCCGGATGTCGATGCCATGGCTACCTTCTACGCGGCGGATTCGGTCCCGTCAATTTCCGCCGTTATCTCACGACCGTGGCGTAGAGCTCCCGCAAATTCCCTCCGCCGCCGGCGGAATATCGGGCTCCAATTTGTCTTATTAGTCTCACGGGTAACCCGTGACCATAGCCAGCCGGCGAAATTCATGTCCGATTCCTGTCAGAAATCGTGCCGTTTAGTGCCCATGGGATTCGCTGCTTGGCGAGTGATGCCTGCGCTGGCGGCTGCCGCGTGTAGAGCTTCGGGCCGTTTCCGCGCACTACGCGCGCGCGTGCGTAACGCGGCAAATGGCTCTACCCGAAACGCGAGAATGCTTATGGTCAGGAGACAGGGCCGGAAGGCTTCCGAGGCTGTCGCGTATCCCATGACGGCGGGATCTGCCTTGCCGGCGCAACTATCGACCGCGCCGACGCTCACGATTCGCAACAGCGCGCGATCGCCGCGGACTTCGTAGACCGGTTCAAAATCGAGCGATAAACCCAACAGGTCCGGCGTCGTCTCGGCAGACTCTAAAATCGCGTCACGGAGCTTGGAGGCGCGAAGAAGGCGGAGAGTGCCAACCACCTTATTACCCTCCAAGGAAAACGTGTCGATGCAGCCCAGGCGATCGCTCAACAAGTCGGAGTGATCGGCCCGGCACTTCCGTCGTCGAGAAGAACTTCGTGCCATTTGGGGACGGATTGCCCAGCGGCCGCAGCAGATGCGAAGCGACGAGCACAGGAATGCCAGCCGAACTGCACATTGGGGCCAATCAACGTGGCCGGCGCAGCCAACCGGGATTCGAACCGGATATGATGTTTTTGGAATGCCGACCAAAATGTGTCGGTAATTCCTAACGGCTATTTACTTACGAGGTTTTAGGCAGAAGATGCCGGAACCAGGGGCAACAAGCGAAATGACCCCGTTTGGTCAATGCGCGGGCAATATTCCCCGGGCCTTTGTCCCATCGGCGGAACTGACGAACCAACGCCCTACTACCGGGGCGCTGCGCGGAATAGTGCCCTGCCAAGTGGGCACCAAAAAGTGCGCGGGGTCGGGCCTGAACCTACATGCCTTCTCGGCTCTACCATTGCCGCCGGTAGTCCGTGGGAGAAAGCCCCGTTTCCTTGCGGAAGAGTCGCGCAAAATGACTCGGATTTGAGTAGCCAACTTCATTCGCGACCGTAATCACGCTCTTTTTCGTTTCGCGAAGGAGGCGCCGCGAGGCATCCATTCGCAGTCTGATCTGATACTGCGAGGGCGGAATCCCCGTGGCGCGTTTGAACAGGCGGTTGAAATGGAATTCACTCATGCCGGCCTGTTCGGCCAGTCGCGGGAGGATGAACTCCTCCGCCATGTGCTCTGCCATCCAGTCGGTGATACGGCGCAGCTTGAAACCTGGCAGCGATGACGTGTCAGCACGCACGGCATCGGTAAGCGCCGTGTAGTTCCGAGCGAGATGAATCGCGATTGTCTGACCAACTCCTCTTACGAGCAGGTGACTCGCCGCAGGTCTTTTCGCCTCCTCTCTTAATTGCTGCAGCAGCTGAACGAGGTGCTGGTCTTCGAAGCCAGAAACGTCTCGAAGGCGGGCGTGCTCGGCATTTACACCGAAGACATCCTGGAGTGCCTCGTTGAAAAGCGGTACGCTAAGCAGCACAAGCACTACTTCAAAGGGCTCGGGAGTAAGCGTTCTCCAGCGGAAGTCGTAAGGCGCACCCGCGGCCGTCAGGAACAACGAACCCTTCTTCAGGTGGCTCGTGACCCACGGCCCGTTGCTCTCCCGCTCTTGTGCCTCAGCCTCACCCGAACTAATCCATACAACCAATGGCTCCGTTACTGCCGGCATGGTAAAAACCTCTGAGAACGGCGGAAGCGAGAAAGTGGAGAGCTGAATATCGCGCCAGGCGGGGCCTTTGCTGCCTCCGACCTTCTTTCCAATAACGTAACGGTCAAGCGCTTCAGCTGAGGTTGTTTCTGGAACCGGCATGGTCTGGAACGACTTAAAGTAAAGAAGCTTGTTCGCTGACTACAACCGTTGCAAGCGGCTCGAACCAACTGGCACGGAACATCGGCGGAAGCGGCCCGGCAGTGATTTTTGAGCAATTCCACAACAGGTCGCGCAAGGGCGCGTGCGACGACCGCGACGACATGTGGTATCTTCCCAAACGACCAAACCACTCAATCGCTCCAGCCACATGAAGAAGTTCGCTCTCACGCAGACGGCGGTCAAGAAACACGAGGAGCTGTTCCCGGGCCATGAATCCAAGCTGAAGAAGACCGACCCGGAGCTGATCGGGCTTTTTGATAATTGGGCTTTTGATGAAGTGATTCGGCAGAGCAAATTGGAAACAAAGACCCGCGTGATGATGATCTTGGTCTCCACGATCGCCGGCCAGGCACTAGGCGAATATCGGGTGATGCTGGGAGCCGCGCTGCACGTCGGGGTGACTCCGATCGAGATAAAAGAGATCCTCTACCAGTCTGTTCCCTACGTCGGGATCGCGAAGGTCTTCGACTTCTTGAATGCGACCAACGATGAGTTCCAAGCGAAAGGGATAAGCCTGCCTTTGGAAGG
>PMBT01000169.1 GCA_003153035.1 Opitutia bacterium | reverse complement strand
CTGAGTAACCTCAGGCCTCAGGTGCCTGTCCAGCGGTGAACACGCGCGACTACATCATCTCGGGCGGCATCCCAGCCACATCGTCCAGCCGGATGGCACCCTCGCGAAGCGCTGCCTGATCTGCGGCGAACTCTTCCCGCTGCCCGAGATGGTCCCATACCGGACCAGGGCCGGCACCCCGGCCCGTCGACCCTATTGCCAGGTCTGCTACTATTGGACCTACGGCTGGGGCAAGTGGCTGCTCGCCGTCTGAATTCACCGCGACGAAGAAACTGGTGCATGCTCCGGCCGGCATTGCACTGTCTCCGGAATTTCTAGGAGGCGATCCCCAGCCGTGCTTGAGCCCGGGCGAGACGATCACGAAGCAAAGCCTCGTGTTCGCGAAGGAGCACATCCGCCGCCACGGATGGGCCATTGATGACCGGGCCGCTATTGCGAGTTCAGATCATTGTGGGATCGGATCGAAAAAGATCCCGCTCAGCGCGGCGTTATCGCCACCGAGATAACCAATCTTTACGCGGACCGGGCAATCGCAGTTGTACACAAGGCTTTTGCCGTTAGCGAATTCGGAAACCTCCTTCGGCAACGCCACAAGCTTCTTCGTATTGAGGTCGTAAATGTTAACAGTAGCACGGCGTCCTTTTTCGTCCCAGTCTAGAAAATAGAGGGTCAACTGAAAATGCGCGCCTGGTTTCGCAACGACATCCAGATAGAAATCGTATCCTCCCCAGAATGGATTCTGGGTCAGAAGCGCGCCGGCGTTGCGAGGAGTGGAGTTAACGGCATCCGGCGATGGCGCCCGACAGTCGTTCGTGCTGGCGACCCATTGCACATTGCGGCAAGCCCCGCAGCCCGAATATGCTTTGCTGCCGTCGGAGGGACGGACCGACTCGATGTAGCTGGGAAGTTGTCTACGGTCTTTGTTTGGACCGTCGTAATTAAAGAGGACAAAACCGTCACGGCCATACACTCCACCCCAATTGCCACTGGTTGTGCTGTCCACTTTCCGGCAGGCCGGAGGGAGGTGAATAGATGCGGGTGTAAATGACGGGGTTTCGCCCCGATATTGGACAACAAATCTGTGCGGGCCTGGCTGGATATCAGTGAAGTAGACATAGTTGGCATCTTCTGCAGCCCTGCCGATCCCGGTGACCGGGTGGAATTGGTCATCCCAAACGCGGCTGCCGTCAGCGTCGATCGCGATGATGCGGCGCTCCACCTTGGGAATGCCAATCCGACCTGTCGTACCACTCGGAGCAGTGAGCTCGAAACAGCCGGTGGTGACATCAAAGCTCGCAGATATAGCCCCATAGGGCGTTGGCACGGTGCCTGAAACGCGGGTCAGCGTGCGCCCGAGGTGAGGAAGGATCTGGTATGTGGCAAAGCCCGGTGACAAGGGCATAACACCCAAAACCTGTTCGGTGAGCCACATGGCAATACACCCCCCCCAAGCGTGGGCCAGACTGGATGAATGAGGCAATTTGTAAGACGTTGAAACGAGCTTCAAATCCCACTCCGGACTGTACCCCTCAAAAAACGAAGTCGCCCCGCATCGTATCTGGCCGCCCCAATAGTCGCGGACGGCCTCCAAAGCTTCATCGCAGTGACCCATCCGGGCCATAGCCTGGATGATTTGGTATTCACTCAATGGACTGGGGGCTAGACGGGTCACACGGTCAGCTAGCTCTTTGTGAAAGATTTCGTCCTGTTCGGCAGACGTCGGAATGTCGGCATTGACCGCCTGGCTGCACGCGAATACGCCGAAGCGATTGTACCAACGCCGGGATTCCCGCAACCCGGCAATTCGCTGCTCTGCAATCCGGTTGTACTTGTCGCGCAGGTCGGTTTGGCCAATGGAGTCCATTGCAGCAGCAAACGCACGACAACATCGTATAAACATCATACGATAGGTGTTCATGTTCTCCTCATTGACCGGATCTTCAAAATTCGCCCCTTCCCGCTCGTCTTGTCCAAAGTATGAAGCAACAGGGGTCAGTTGCATCCAGTTGTCATAAATCGAGTTGGCGTGATCGAGTTTTTCGGCAATTCCTAGGGCATATATCTCAGCGACGCTCCGGTCTCCCGTATAACGGTAGTAGTCCACGAAGCTCAGAATCCAATACAGTACATAGGATTCGATCCCGTTGCCGCCGTCGCCCAGCGTGCGATCGAGATTTTCCCGAATTGAAGTCCAGTTCCCGAATGCAACGAGCGCGGCAGCTTGTGCGCAATGGGCATCACCAGTCCAAGAATATCGGTCGCCGCGGCCCATCAGCAAGGCACCAAAGTAATCCTTGTTGAAGTTTATTTTGACGTCGTAAGCGCCCGTATACCAAATGCTTGTCAGAAGTGGATCACTGCAAGAAAATGAACCGTTATAGTTGGTTGGCTTGACCCGACAGACCGCGCGAACTCCGGTTATATGGAATGGTTTATCGAACGTCTTGACGTGAACCCATCCGTAACGAACGCCTTCATAAAGTTCCGCACACAATTCAAGTCGATAAGTTTTCCCATGACGTTTTGGCGTCATCGGCTTGATGGTGTGTCCAGGAACTACATCTATAAAAGCGGGGGCATCATATTCGCTGATGCTCAATTCAACATCGCCAGAAAGATCTGGGCTGTCGATCTCCAACCAGGCCGCGCTTTCGACCCCGAAATCAAAACGAAGTGAACCCGCGTCATTGACCGCAATAGCCCAATTCTGTGATTTTTCGCCCGATCGCTCGACCTTGAATGCAGCCGCGTGGTCGGCTGTCACGGCAATAGGCCATAGCACATAGCATTGCGGATCGTCGTTCGCATTGAGATGGCTCCAACGATACCGCTGTAACGGGTCGGGAGATTCGGGGACCGCAACTCCGGAAAAAGCGCCTCCATTTAGTGCCGGAAATGGCTCGTCGATAGGAGAAGGCTCCTTTGCCAGGTTTGACCGGAACCAACCGCCATCGAGAGCGGCTGTTTCCCTTGCTTCCAACGCCAAGTCATTTTCCGCTCCACGGCAATATCCAGTCAAAAGGCCGAGCATTATGACTTTGGAAAGAGCGTGTATCAATTCCATAAGGTTTTACTCTCTTCCGGTGCGCGACTGCCCGCCTTCATCCGCGGACATTGACTTGGTTTATCTTGGTGAGTCGATCGCGCGAGTGAGCGCGTGCGGAAAAAGTCTCGATGCAAACTACCAACAAAGAGCATCCGCCAAACCTCGGCCCTACTGGGAAGCGCAGACTGGGGCGATTGTGTTGCGCGAGGAAACCGGTTTCACCGCAAACGCAAAGAGACCGGTGAAGAGCAGATCGCCCAGCAGCGTGTTGCGGAAGAACCAGAGTGTNNGCCCAGACCCCGGTATTGGTCACCAGATAGAATAGGATCGCATTCCCAAGCGTTCCCGCGACGAGGCCGAACGCGGTCCGCCGGCGCGCGACCAGGCAACCGATGCCCACCGCGGCGGCCACACACGCGGCGCGGAGCAACATTTCGCTGAACGGCCAAGTGTAGCCAAATCGCGTCGCGTAGTAATGATCGATCCAAAGATCGGAGAGCGTGATCGCGGCGAACGGCACGAGCCACCACCGCCAGTCGCGGAAATACACCGCGCCACAAAGCGCGAGTGCAGTAATTGGCGCCACATTGGACAGTGCCGGCACGGAGACGAGCGCGACGCGCCACAGCGCGGCAGCGAGGATCAGGAAGAGGGCGACAAGGTTGGTTTTCATGGAGAGATCGATGGAGGGTTATGAGAAAGAAAAAATCTGGGTTTGAGCTGGATCGATGTCCGGTCGCAAGGTGGCGGCGCGTGGGATCGAAGTCATGGCTGGCCCCGACACGACGGCGTCGGCGAGATCAAGGAGGCTGGTGAAAAACGGGGGCAGAACGCAGCGGCGCTGCGCATCCATCCAGGCGGCCCCCTGGCAGACGACGACCTGCCGCGGCCAGCCGATAGCGCGATCGAACTCGGCCAGCAGCGCTGCGGCGGCGATCGCGGGTACCTCGAGAAACACCCAGTCAACTCGGGAGTCCGCCACCAGTCGAAGCAGTGCCCCCGGCAGGTCGGCCAGTGCCGGACAGCAGGGGCACGCCAGTGAAATCCGTCGCACCGCGACGCCCGGCGGCTCCTGCGCAAACCGCTCCATGCGGGTGCGCCCTTCCTCAGCGAGGAGCACGCCGCAGCGCACCTCTGGCTGGTCGGCCCATAGCGCCCGGATGCGCTCCTGCATCCACCGTGTCTTGCCGGCGCTTCGTGTTCCGGTGACAAACACGCAGCGCGGCCGCGGACCGTCGGAGTGTTCGCGGGAAAAGGGCGAAGAACCCGCCTGCATCGGTGTGGTCATGGCCGTCAGTCAAAGTCCATACTCCGCCGGCAGATACTTGGCAGGGTCGGCCAGAGCCATCTGCTGCGCGATGAAAGCGGACTCGTCGTCGGGCAGTTCGTCGAGTTGCGCCGCCATCGTATCAAGGAATTCGATCTCGCGCGGGACGATCTTGAGGCGGCCAGCAGCGTGACCTGTCCGCAGCAGATCCAGGGCACAGCGCGCGGCGGCCACCCCCGCCTGGTAGTGGCCTGGCGCGCGCACGATGGCCCGGGCGATCGCCATTACGTTGTCGGGGGTCAGCACCCAGGCCTGGGGATCGAGCGCCGCATCGGAATCGACCAGCCAGCGACGCAGAGTGAGCGCGGCCGACTTACCCTCAGCCAGCGCCCGGTTCATTAGCCGGCAGTCGTAGATCAGCTGCTCCATGTAGCAGGTGGGCGCCATTCCCGCGAGCAGCCGGACGTTCTGTACCGACTCGTTGGACCACGTGTCGGCGTAGGCGGCGGCAATATTGCCCAGCGGGCTGAAATGCGCGCAGGCGGCGGTCTTGCCCTCCATGGCCATCGGGTAACCCGTGATGGCCTTGAGGTAGGGGTTCTCGTAGCCGCAGTCCTTGCCAGGGCCAACCGCACCGTGCTCGTAGCACACCAGCGTGCGCACGGCGCTGACTGCCCGCACCACGGCGGCGAAGGCGCGCGGGATCATTTTCTGTTCGGCCAGCACCATGGCCGTGTTGCCAAATCCGCACGCGGTGTCGCCGGCGCAAACGACCCCGTGTCGGCGCGCAACTTCCCCGAGTTTATCCCAGAGAAAGGCCATGTCGCGCACACCGAGCACACACTGTGCGAAGATTACCTGCCCGAGGTTGCAGTTCATCAGAGCCTCGTCATGCAGTTCCTTGCCGCCGACCGACTCGATGCTGAGCAATTCAGCGCCCACGCGGGCCGAGCTTTCGAAGAGTTCCAGCATACGCTCCCAATGTTCGCCGGAACGCATCACCGGTGGCCGCGCGAACTCCCGATTGTCGTTCGGTGTCATCCGGAGCACGGTCTTGAGACCGTGCTGGCGCCGGGCTTCCTCCATGCCAGCGAGCAGGACCTGCACAATCTCAAGACCGAACGCTGGCGTCGCAGTCATCGGCGGCACGGTCTCAAACTCGATCACCACGCCGGGCGCCTCCAACTCCGCAGCGCGGCGCAACGCACTGGTGATGATTTCCCGATACTGTCGCACCACCTCAGGCATGGTCGCCCCCGTCACCTCCATGGGCGGCAGCGTGAAATTGAGTTCGGGATAAACCAGGCCGCCGCCGATTTGCAGTCCGGCGCGCGTTTGCAGCGGCTTGGAGGCGTGCCCGAACAGCAAGTCGTCGGTATTGGTGATAGCGAGTTGCCGGAATCTCATGGCTTGGGCGGATCGTCGTGACGCGGGCGCATGGTCAAACGTAATAGGCGCAGCGCATGAAGGCATCGACCTTCCCCAAGATCTCCGTCTCCTTGCCGGGCACGCTGAGGACGTCGCACTCGCTGCCCAGGATGAAGGGGTGGCCAGCCGTCTGCATCTTCTCGACCAACTCCTGTGCGAGGCGCTCGACCTCGCCAGGTGTCAACTCGGACGCGCAGAAGCGCTTGGTCGGCAGATTGCCGTAAAGTATGGTGTCCTTGGGCACGAGCGCGGCGTCCTCCCACAGGCGGCGGGAACTTCCGAAACTCAAAATGGCGGCGCCCAGCGTGGCGAACCGCCGCACCATATCGGTGGTGAGTTCGCCACAGTCATGGAAAATCAGATCCACCCCTGATGCGGCCAGCATCCGCGTAATGCGTTGCATCGGCTCCATGACAATCCGTTCGAAGAGCGCGGGATTAGTCGAGAGTTGTTTCGGGGAAAGGTAAACCAGGTTGGCCGCTGGCTCGCAGATGATCACAGCCCGGGCGCCGGCTTCGATCTGCGCCCGCAGATACCGGTGGACGATCAGTTCGCTGAGGCTCAGCAGCCGCTCCAACAGGGCGACCTCGGGATCCTCGCCCGCGCTTAGCCCCATCCCCGCCAAGTAGACCGGCGTGATCGGATCGGCCATGAGTTTGGTCGTGAGCGAGAACGGACCGATGGCCATGCCGATCGGCACAACGTCCGGCCGGGTAGCGACGTGGGCGATGGCCTCGCAGCTGGCCCGCATGCGCGGCGTCAGCAGGATTCTCTCCGGGGCCGGCGGCGCCACCGTGAAGTGATGAGCATCGACTTCCGCCTCGGGTACGCCGCAGGCGAGCAGCAGCGCGGTCTTTTCAAGCGTCAGATCCATGAGCGGGAACGCGAGCGGCGTGCCAAAGCGCTCCGCGGTCTCCAGCACGACCGCGCCCAGGCGCCGGCCGTCGAGTGCGATCGTCTGCGGATCCGCATGGCCGTGCAGGATCAGGTGCGTGCCGATCGGCATGCGCAGACCCGCCGCTGCCAAATCCAGATAAAACTGCCGGTTCATGTTCTTCTCCCAGCCAGCGGCGCTCACGCCGCGCCGACCAGGGCGCGGGCTTTGTCAACCGCTGAACCGGCATCCGCGGCGTAGCCGTCGGCGCCGATTTCGTTGGCGAACTGCTGGGTGATCGGCGCGCCGCCCACCATGACCTTGACGGGCGGGCACCCGCTGGTGCGGATGATGCGCACCGTCTCCACCATCGCTGGCATCGTGGTCGTCAGCAGCGCGGACAGACCGACCAACTGCGGCCGGTGCTCCTGGATGGCGCTGACGAATTTAGCCGGAGGGACGTTGGTGCCGAGGTCGACCACCCGGAAGTTCGCGCCCTTCCACATAACGACGACAAGGTTTTTCCCGATGTCATGCAGGTCGCCCTGCACCGTGCCGATGACCGCGGTATATTTGGGCGTGATCCCGGCGGCCACCAGGTGCGGTTCGAGCAGGTTCATCGCCTCCTTCATGGCCCGCGCTGCAATCAGCATCTCGGGTACGAAGATCTCGTTGCGTTTGAATCTCTCGCCAACCTCCGCCATGGCGGGGACCAGCGCCTTATCCACGATGTCGCCGGGACGGGCGCCCTCGTCGAGGGCGCGTTGCGTGAGGGCCTTGGCGTCCTTGGCTTTGCCAGCGCCGACGGCCTCGGATAACTGTTCAAGTGTAGTCATGACGGGAAGATGCCACACAGCCTAGCACGGGGCCTCGGCCAAAAGCTTGGATTCCCGTGCCTTTCTTTAGGACTTTTGTGCGCCTGCGCCGTTGCGTCGGTAGTCGCCCGGGGTCTGACCCGTGCGCTTGCCAAAGACGCGCGTGAAATAGCTCTGATCTCCGAAGCCGCATTCGAGGGCGATCTGCGCCAGATCGTTGTCGGTATGAACCAACAGGTGACAGGCCCGGTCCACCCGGAGCCGGGTGAGCAGCTCGATAAATGACCACGGCGTCTTGGCCCGCATGAGATGGGAAAAGTGACTGGGGGAGAGACCGGCGGCCCGCGCCACTTCCTCGCGATTGAGATCTTCGGCCAGGTGCTCCTCCATGAACTCAAGGGCGCGCGCCAGCTGGACCGAGTTGGGATGCCGGGTGCTGGTCTTGATGGAGTCGATGAGTTGCTCCAACATGTTACACAACCACGCCGACAGCGCTTCCTGATCGGCGATGCCGGCCAGCGCGGTGAGTGACTGGTAGTTGAAACCGAGGATGTGGGCCGGATCACCCCCAGCTTGCACGGCCGCGCGCGTCATCATGACCACGAGTTCGAGGGCGAGGCTCTTGAGCAGGTTGGTGTCACTGCCGCCGACGGAGTAGATGGTGACAAGCACCCGGTTGATGATGCCGCGGGCCTCGGTGCGCTCGCCGCGGCGGATGGCGGCCAGCAAGGCCGGCTCCTCGTGCAGGTAGACGCTCCGGAGGTCGTCGTGCAGGCGATCCTTCAGGGCGTGGATCGCCTCGGCCTTGTCGCGCTCGCGCTGCGCCGACTGGCGGCTGGCGACTAATAGCGCCGCATTGGTGAGATCGTGTCTGGTCGCAAGGTCGAGCAGGTGCCGGCAGGCGCCGAGAATCCGCCGGTCGAGGTTGCCCGCCTGGCTGGGACGCGCCAGGACGACACCGGCCACGACGAGGCCCCCGCACAGACGCTGGTTGCGCATCACCGGCACCGCCCAAAGGGCACGGCCGCAACCGCAGCACATAACGCAGGGTTCGCCCCAGCGCTGGGCTTCGGTCACGGCTTGGAGGCGGAAAAGCCGGCAGTCCTCGTTCTGCGCGCAGCCCGTCACGCCCGCGCCACCGCGCAGAAAGCGGCCTTCGACATCGACCGCCGCCAGCGGAAATCGCGTGAGCCGCCGGTGCTCGGCGGCCAGGGCGTCAAAGGCCGCATCCTCGAGCAAGCCGGGAAAGACGTCCGACCGATCTTGCTGCGCAGCCTTCATCTTAGGGCAAGGCGAGGTGATCAATGTAGGCGTTTTCGAATCCCGGCTGCAGATTGAGTTCAATCGCTTTCATCGTCTTGCTGGCGGCAATCATCTCGTCGAGCAGGCTGCGGTCCTGCAACGCCAGAAACGCGCCGCCGAGCGAGGTGTTGCCCACCATCTGAATCTGGTTCACGGCCAAGCCCGGCAGCAGGCCGCAGCCGATGGCGTGTTCCAGCGAAAGGTGAAGACCGAACCCGCCCGCCAAGTACAGCGTCTTCACGTCGCCCGGAACCACGCTGAGCAAACTGAGCAGCGTCACCATCCCCGCCGCGATCGCAGCCTTGGCCTGCAGCAGCCGCGCGATATCCACCTCCGAAACCCAGATGGGACCGGACGCGCCCCGGGGATGCAGCCGCAATTTGCGGCCGTGGATGTCGCGTTGGACATGGTCGCCCGCACGGACACAGAAGGCGTCCGTGAACCGTCCGGTTGTCTGCAGGATCCCCGTGCGTCGCGCCTCCCACAAGAAGTCAACGTAGGCCGAGCCGCAGATGCCCAGCGGCACGGCAACGCCGCCGATGATCCCCAGCTTGGCCGCAAATGGTTCGCTCTGCAATTGCACGCGCTCAATCGCACCCTGCACCGCACGGGTGCCACTGGTCAGCCCGGCGCCCTCGAACGCGGGCCCGGCGGCGGTGGCGCAGCCGATCAGCTGGTCGCCCACCTTGGCGATGATTTCGCCGTTGGTGCCCACATCCACCAGCAGGGCCGGCCCGTCGTCGTAGAGCAGCCCGGTGGCCACCATGCCCGCGGCCAGGTCGGCGCCGATATACGCGGCTGGCCCTGGCAGGAGATGCACCTCCGCCGTGTCGCCACCGAAGCGCAGCCCAAGTTCGCGTGGCGCGTATTGGCGGTGTTCGAGAAATGCCGCCCGGAAGGGGTGCACGCCCATCGGTGTCGGATCGACGCCCGCGAGCAGGTGCAGCATGGTTGTGTTGGCCGCGACGGTCATCGCCCCGACGTCCGCCAAGCCGATCCCGGCCCGGTTGCATGCCTCCGCCAGCAACGGATTGATCGTTTCGTCCACCACTACCCGCTGCAGCCGCGCCACGGCGCCGGGATCGGTGCTGCAGAGTTGGATGCGGGTGAGCACATCTTCGCCGAATCGGATCTGCGCGTTGAAGGCCGACGCCTCCGCCAGCACTTTGCCCGTCGCGAGATCGCACAGCAGCAGTGCGACCGTGGTTGTGCCGATGTCGACCGCCGCGCCCACGCGGGCCCCCGGGACCAGCGGGTCGCGTGCCCACGGGATATTGATGCGAAACTCTGAGACCACCGCCGGCTCGTGGTTCTGCAGCGAACGCGCCGGGATTTCCACTGTGACCGGTCCGGCGCCTGCGCGCGCCTGGCAGGCCTTGATCCGGCCCGAAGCGCCGGCCGGCGGCGGCGTGTCATCACCCAAGCACCGCAACGCGCCCGTGCGCAACTCCACCTCGCAGCCGGCGCACAGGCCGCGCCCGCCGCACCGCGTATTCAAAGGGAAACCACGATGCGCGAGCAGCTCGGATAACGGCAGGGCAAGCTCGCTGGCCGTCATGCTGACGTCGTGACAGCCGTCCGGTGTCACGAGTTGGATGAGCCCGACGTTCACGGCGCAGGTGGCGGCGGCACCGCCTCGATGACGTTGTCGTCCGCGGTCAGGCGGATGAGGTGGTGCGGCGGCACCACGAGGAAGCGGCGCTCGTCCCAATGGCCGGCCAGCAGGTCGCGCAGCAGCGAAGGATCGCCCCTCACCTGATCGAAGGACCAGCCGAGGCAGTCGGCGCACCGACGGGTGTAGACGACGGCCTCCGCGGCCTCGCCGACCCCGAGGCCCACATAGGTGGCTCGTTCGTAGTTGGCGATCCAATGCTGCTCCATTTCCATCAGATACTCGACCTCCTCGGCGCCAAATTTGGCGGAATATTCCTCACGCAGGCGGGCCGTGCGCTCGGGCCCCGGCGGCGTGTGGCATTTGATCCAGCCGGGCGTATACCAGTAGGTGCCGGGATGCTCGCGCACGTAGTCGGCGTAGCGTTCCTTGCTTCCGAGAAACAGCGTCACGCAGTCGTGCGCCCGGGCCAAAACCAGCGGACAGCGCGCGTGGCGCAGGTTCTCCACGCCACGACTGCACAGGCCGTAGACCAGCACGATGGCCTCGACGTCCGGCCGCGCTTCGGCCCGGTCAATCGCGGTCTGCAGCTCGCGCTGGAGCCGCGTCGGCTCGTTGTGCAGCCCCTGCGGCAGAATGATCAGCTCACGCACCCGGGGGAGATCATTGATGAAGTGGCATACTTCATCTTCCAGTACTGCACACGCGATGACGGCTAAAGTCAGATTCACTTTGAGGAAGATATCCTGTATTGCTCGGTCAAGCGCTTATCCTGGCCGAGGCCATATAGTCGTCACTGTTCTCGTTCGCTGCAATCAAGCCTTTACCCAAAACTTCGCCCGCCGCAACGCAACGAGTCGATGGGGGCGTCGCAACGACCTGAGGACGCAGCCTTCCATTCTACTCATCTGGTCGGTTGCCCAACCGAAGAGTTGTCGACGTGCCTCGTACGGCTGCGAGGTTCGCTGCACGACTTGTTCCTTTTATCGGTTTATTTGTCCGTTATTCGGGTCCAATTGTGTCCCGTAGAATGGGCGTGCCTGAGGCCACATGCGGGTCCAGACTCCCGGAGATTATCTGGCCACAGCTTCCGGTGACGGTGGCCACGGAATTGGTAAATATTCTCTTCGAATCGCCTCACCGTGCGGATCCAACAGGTCTTGTTTTTGCGGATCGAAGTGTGGATTCGGTGTTGGCAGCCGCGCTTCCAACGATTCACGCCAGCGACTTAATTCCTTCGCCAGATCAGAGGCCTTCGTCGCCATTTTGGAGACGAGATTTTGCCGTTCACCAATATCGGCCACTAAATCATAGAGTTCCCGATGGCCGTCTTCGGACGATTCGATCAGCTTGTACCTGCCTTCCCGCACGGCCATTGCGGGAAAATCATGATGGTAGTCCGGGAAATAAAAAAACAGACGGGCGCGCTCCCAAATACCGGTTCCTTTCAACAGCGGAACCAGACTTGTCCCGTCGGTGATGATGTCCGGTGTGAGTTGTTTCCCGGCAATTTCAGCTATCGTCGGAAGAAAGTCCGTACTGATCACCGGGGTGTCACAGATCGATCCGGGTTTGACCTGGCCTGGCCAACGTACGATCATCGGTACACGAATGCCCCCTTCGTACAGACCGCCCTTTTCTCCTCGCAAGGGAGTCAGATCCGTAATCTCCGCGCCATGGCCGTCATTAAAAACTCTTTCGACCCCGCCGTTATCGGAGAAAAACACGACCACGGTGTGATCGGTTAAATGGAGACGGTCCAAAGTCTCAATTAGGAGTCCGACTGATTCGTCCAAGGCCTCACACATGGCGGCATAGTGAGGGTGTATGGCCACGGGAAATCTCCGCCATTTGTCCTCGTATTTGCGCTTCAGTTCGTCGCGAGCTTCCAGCGGAACATGAGGCGCATAGTGACCTATATAGCAAAAAAACGGTCGATCCTTGTTTTCCGCGATGAAAAAGATCGCTTGTTGGGTTAGCGCACCGACGAGTTTCCCAGAGTTAGCATCGGCGAATCGGTTCACTCTGGCCGAAAATTCGTCTCCCAGAATTTTTGCGATTCTCGCGTTTGACTCGGGCCGCTGCGTGCTGATGACACGCATCCCTTGGAGATAGGCCGGCGGCACATGCGTTTTCCCCACGAGCTCTGACGCGTAACCAATTCCGGTCAGCCATTGCCCGAGAGTGGTGCCTTCCACCGGATGATCGCCCCAATTTTCAGGCGGGATCACTTTTGCCCAGGGGCGGTCATTCGGCATGAATGGCACTTTGTAAACGCCGGTGCGGGCCGGGGATTGACCGGAAAGAATCATGCCACGCGACGGGGTGCACACCGGTGCGGTGTAAGCGTTCGTGAAGCGCATACCTTCCGCCGCGAGCCGATCGATAGCTGGCGTTTCGATGTATCGATTGCCGCTGCAACCGAGATCGGTCCAACCCAAGTCATCGGCCAGGATAAACACAATATTCGGCGCATCCTTCGAGCTGGCTAACGACGGGGCGAAGGCGACCAAGCCCATAGCCGCCCGTACGAGCCAATTCGACAGGTGGCATCGGATTCTGTTGGCCGAGATCTCCGGGAGCTGTGTCGGGCCAGTCGAGGCCAAGGCCGCCAGCAAGCCGGATAGCAGTGTCTTGTGATTCCTCATGGTTGGGGTCTTGGAATTCTCACGAATTCGTCGGAGGCGGAGCGCGTTGGGTCCACTCCTTGGATGTAACTTGGTGAGGGAATCACGCGAGTGAATGTGATCGGACCCACTTTTTTGAGTCACCCGTGTATCAGTCCGATCGCTTGTCTTAGCGATGCCCTCACCGCCGTTGCCGTTCTCGTTCGTTGTAGTAAAGCCTGCTCTAGGCCCAAGCGTGGTCAACCGCAACACACCCCGCGGGAGCGGCCGTCGTTTTGGCGATGGCGGACCGCCCCCAGGAACAGTAGGGCTACCAGGGGAGAGCGAGTGGCAGCCGGAGATTCTTATTTACGCCCGTCGTCACCATATGGGGCGTCAGTGAATCATGGAATCACATCATGCATCGGCACGCCAGAGTCGTTGGGTACCACAGAAAAATAAATGGCGGTTCCGGCCCTGGCCTCGTTGTGGTCCAAGCTGATGAGCAGGGCGCCTTCCATCCC
>PMBT01000148.1 GCA_003153035.1 Opitutia bacterium | reverse complement strand
ATATTCAAGCGGCACAGCGCCGAGATCGCGGTGGCGGTGGTCGATCTGGACATGCCGGTCATGGACGGCTGCACGGCGATGAGGGCTTTCCGGGCTGTCAACCCGCAGATCCGGATCATCGCCGTCAGCGGGTCAGGCGACGTGGTCGCGCTGACGGCGGGCGATCGCACCGATCTTCAGCTGAAGAAGCCGTATCCCATGGGCACCTTGCTGCAGGGTCTGCGCCAGGTGCTGGCCGGACCGGCCGCCGCCTGAGATTTGATCCCGGGACTGTCCGCCGGCAGCCGCCCTCAATGAGCGGCGCCTTTCTTCAAACTGGTGCGCTTGGCGATGCTGAGCATCAGCACGCCGCCGATGACGCCAAACGGCACCAGGTAGATGAAATAGTAGTCCCAGCCCTTGTGATCGAGCACCCAGCCGAGTCCCTTTGTCGCGATCGCCGCGCCGAAATACTGGAACGAATCGATCACTCCCGATGCAAACGCGGCCATCTTGCGCCCCCCGATGTCCATCGCCGCCGCGGGACCAAGTAGCGAGTGGGTCGAGTTGACCGTGAAGGCGATCAACACGAAGAACACCAGCGCCCAGTTCAGCGTCCTGACCTGGGTCGCCGCGAGGATCACGCAAAGCTCGATGGCGTAGATCGCCGCCGCGACTGGCGCGCGGCGCGAATTGAAAAACCGGTCCGAAACCCAGCCCGAGATCAGCGAACCGGCGGAGGCGACCACCGGGATCAGCGCACCGAGCCACTGAAACTTGGCCCCGTTCAAGTCGAGGTGGTGCACCTCCTGGAAGAAGCGCGGGAACCACTGGTCGATGCATTGCCGGACCGCGCCGGTGCAACCATAAGCTGGCCCAATGATCCACACGACCGGGTTGGTCACGATCTGCCGAAACACGGTTCCGAGCTTGCCGTGAATATCCGTGTCTGCGTGGTCAGCCTCGCCAGCGAAGAGCCCGCGATAGCCCACTTCCTCGGGCGTGTCCTTCACGACAAGCGCCAGCACCACCGCCACCACGGTGGCGGCACCCGAAGGAATCC
Organism: Opitutia bacterium; assembly: GCA_003153035.1. Lineage (GTDB taxonomy): Bacteria > Verrucomicrobiota > Verrucomicrobiia > Opitutales > Opitutaceae > Fen-1467. The sequence goes on along the minus strand of PMBT01000148.1, from coordinate 8,074 downwards.
AGAACAGCCAGCGCCAGTGCTGGGGGGGCACGTGCCACATGCCGATAAAGGTGAAGCCGGCCAGCAAGGCGGGCAGGAGCTTGTTCGCGGCGACCCGACCGAGGTTGATCATGCAGCCGAAGATCCCCGCGAACGTGCCGCGCTGCTTTTCGCTAAACCACGCGCTGTTGATCTTGATGAAGCCCGGTGACCCGAAGGACTGGACATAGCCATTCAGACCCCAGAGCAGGGCGAAGAGCGACAGCAGGCCCCAGAACGAAGCGGCTCCGAACAGGATATTGACCGTTACGGAGCCGGCCGCACCGATGAGCATCGCGCGCTTCCCGCCGATCCGGTCGGTGAGCAGGCCGTTGACGATCTGGCCGCAACCATACGCGACGAAGTTCATCGCGAGGATCGTGCTCATGTCCGACTTCGTGAAACCGAATTCGTCGGCGATGGCCTTGTTCGCGTAGGAAAAATTATAGCGGCACAGATAGTAGCTGGTGTACATCAGGCCCACGACGGCCCAGTTGACGCCACGGCGGGCGCGAAACCCGGCGGGAAAAGCCGGTGGTCGGCTGGGAGCGCGTACGGCCATGGCGTAGAGCCGGTTTCAGGGCATCAAGGCGCGAGCGCGACGGCGCCTTTCAATTCGTCCACGCGCTTGTGCTCAACTTCGGCGATGTATCTCCGGGTGGCGGGCGGCAGTTCGTGCCAGATCTTGATCGCGATCAGCCCTCCAGCCAGGGCGAAGGGCGTCAAAAAGAGCGGCCACCAATGCCAATTCCAGGTGGTGATGTAGCCCAGACCGAACGACTGCAACGCACTGCCCAGGTAGGCGAAGCCGTCAACAATGCCCGAACAGGTCGCCGTGGCCTTGCGGCCGCCGAAATCCGTCGCGGCCGTGCCGGACATCAGCGACGTGATGCCGACCGCGCACATGACGATGGCGACCCCGGCGGCCCCGACGATCACGGGCGAAGAAAACAGAACCGCCGCCATGATCAGCGATGCGAGCAACACCGCGCCGCAGAGCAGCGCCGCGGGCGGACCCCGGCGCGATTGAAACAGCTTGTCGGAGACGAGTCCGCCGGCGAAGCCGCCGATGATGCCGAAGATGCAGAGCAGCCAGCCCCAGTGTTGAATGAAGAACTCCGCGCCGGGTTGCTTCACCTCGTTGGCGAAGATGAAATACCACTGGGCGATGCCATTGCGAAAGACACCGGAGGTCAGCTCGACGCAGGCGATCAACAGCATCAAGGGGCTGGTGAAGACCTTGCCGAGCAGTTGCAGCGCGGTGAACTCCACATCCATCTTTCCCGATGAGGCATCGTGGGTGTCGAACGACGCGAAGCCGGCTTCCTCCGGCGTGTCCTTGATCAGCCACCAGTCGAGCAGCACCCAGACAAGCAGAATCGCCGCCGGAATGAAGAAGACCGCCCAGATCGCGTCGGCGGCGCCGGTCGCCATCCCGAAGACCCGCTGGACGAGGCCGTGCAGCCAGCCCATTTCTCCGCCGGGATGCGCCTTGGTCATGTCGGCGATGGCCTGGCCCCAGTCGAAGGCAAAATAGATGCCGAAGGAGATCAGCGTGCCAAAAATGGCGCCGAAGACCCCGCGCTCCCGCACGTGAAACCAGTACGCCTTGACCTTGATGATCGAAACCGCGCCATAGCTTTGAAAGTACATGTTCAGCGCGTAGAGCGCCGAAAAGGCGACCACCAGGTTCACTTTGAAATGGTGCGCGACAATCAGGTAGGTGAGGACGCCCAGCAGGATGTTGGCGAACGACGCACCAAGCGCGGCGATGATGATGCCCTTTTTTCCGCCAATCTTGTCGACCAGCGGCCCATTGATGAGAAAGGACAATGCGTAGGTAAGCGTGCCCGCGGCGAAGATCAGGCCGAAATCCTCCTTGGACATCAGCGTGCCGAGGGCGTTCTTGGAGACACTAAGGTTGTAGCGTCCCATGTAGAGAAACGCGTACGTCATCCCCAGCGGAAACCAGTTGATGAACCGCCGGACCAGGAACCATCGGCTGTGTTTGAGCGGGTTATTCCAGAAATAGAGGCCCACCACGATGGCCAGAACCAGACCCACAGAGCTGAGGTACATCGGCCCGGAGCCTCGCAGGCCGGCCGCATGGGTCAAAAGCAATCATAACTGGCGGTTGCATTTTTTCCCTTTGAAGTTTTTGTGCTGCAGTGCGCATCCAGATTCCCAACTCCCGGCGTGCCACCACTTCATGAAGATCGGAATACCGACAGAGACCGCCACCGGCGAGACCCGCGTTGCCTTCACCCCGGCCCTGGCCGCCTCGGTGTTGCGTGACCAGCACGAGATTCTGGTCGAGAGCGGCGCGGGCCTGCGGTCCGGCGTGAGCGACGCGCAATACTCGGCCGCCGGGGCGAGGATCATCGGCTTGGCGCAGGAACTGTATGCCGCCGCCGACCTCGTGTTCAAGGTGCAGCCGCCCACCGTGGCCGAGGCCGGGCTGATCCGGGAAGGCGCCGCCTACATCGGATTCCTCGCGCCCTTCAACAACGTCCCGGTGTTGCAGGCGTTCGTCCGCCGCCGGATCACCGGTTATGCGATGGAATTCATCCCGCGCATCACCCGCGCGCAAGGGATGGACGCCCTCAGCTCGCAGGCGACCGTCGCCGGCTACAAGGCCGTGCTCATCGCCGCCGAGCGGATCGGCAAGATGTTTCCCATGCTCATGACGGCGGCTGGCACGGTGACCCCCGCCACGGTGCTCATCCTCGGCGCCGGCGTGGCCGGGTTGCAGGCCATCGCCACGGCCAAACGCCTCGGGGCGCGGGTCGAGGCGTTCGATCCGCGGCCGGCGGTGCGCGACCAGGTGAAAAGCCTGGGCGCCCTGTTTGTGGAGATGGAGCTGCCCAAGGACGCCGAGACGGCCGGCGGCTACGCCAAGGAGCTCTCGCCCGAGTTCATCCAGAAAGAGATGGAGGCCATTGGCGCCCGGCTGCCGAAGGTCGACGTGGTCATCTCCACCGCCCAGGTGTTCGGCAAGAAGGCGCCGTTGCTTGTCACCAAGGACATGGTTGGCCTCATGCGGCCCGGCGCCTGGTTCATTGACCTCGCGGCCGAGCAGGGCGGCAACTGCGAGCTGACCCGGGCTGGCGAAACTGTCGTGCACAATGGCGTCGCGATCCTCGGTGCCGTCAACCTGCCGGCCACCGTGCCGGCCGACGCCAGCGCCCTCTATGCCCGCAATTGCTTCAATCTCTTCCGCCACCTTTACCCGAAACCCGACGCGCAGCCCGACCCCGCCGACGAGATTGTCAAAGGAGCCTGCCTGACGCGCGGCGGCGAGGTGGTCAACGAGACGGTCCGCAAGCTGGTCAGCAATGGATGAACCGCCTGAGGTTTCCCCGTCTGGGGACGCGACGCCCGCGTCGCGTTTCGCACGTAAATCCGCGGCGAGGGCGCCGCGGCTCCAGGGATCACAGCCTAGACATGTTCCCGTGAACTTTCAGATGAACTCCCCATGAATCTCCTCCTGCTTGCCACCGCCGATGTCGCGCACCATGCCGCGCACACGCTGCCGCCGATGGATTTCGGCCGGCTGATGTTCTACCTCTTCATCCTCGTGCTGGCCGGTCTTCTCGGTTTCGAGGTGATTGGCCGGGTGTCGCCCACGCTGCACACGCCGCTGATGTCGGCCACCAACGCCATCTCGGGCATCTCGCTCGTCGGTTCACTCGTCGCGGCGAGCGGGCAATACAGCCTCACCAGCTCGATCCTCGGCATGTTCGCGGTCTGCGCCGCGAGCATCAACGTCGTCGGCGGCTTCATGATCACCGACCGGATGCTGAAGATGTTCAAAAAGAAGGACCAGGGAGGGCGGAAATGACCACCGACATCAATATCGTCATCTCCGAGTGGGCCTATCTGGCGGCGGCGGTCCTGTTCGTCCTAGGCCTCCGTTCCCTCAGTTCGCCCGGCACGGCGCGCCGGGGCATGTTCCTGGCCGAAATTGGCATGGCGCTGGCCGTCGTCGGCACGCTCCTCTACACCCAGATCCTGACGTGGACCTACATCCTCGTCGGCGCCTTCGTGGGCTCGGCGATCGGCGCGGCCATGGCGATCTACATGCCGATGACCGCGATGCCGCAACGGATCGCGCTGTCGCACTCCTTCGGCGCGCAAGCCGCCGTGCTCGTCGGCTGCTTCAAGTACATCGAATACGGCGGCGAAGGCCTGGGCCGGCTGCGCATGGCGGCCCTGGGCTTCGAGGTTTTGTTCGGTGCGCTCACCGTCACCGGGTCGTTGATGGCCTTCGGCAAGCTGCAGGAGCTGATCCGGGGCGCCCCGATCACCTACAAGGGTCAGAACATCCTCAATATCGCGCTCTTTCTCACCACCATCGTCCTGTTCTTCTATTTGCTCTACGCGCCTGACACAACCTGGGTCTTCTACACGATGCTAGGGCTCGGCCTCGTGGTCGGCGTGCTCCTCGTCATGCCGATCGGCGGCGCCGACATGCCGGTGGTCATTTCACTGCTCAATTCCTACGCCGGCCTCGCCGCGGCGGCCACCGGCATCGCCATTGATAACAAGGTGCTGATCATCGCCGGCTCGCTCGATGGCACCAGCGGCTTCTTCCTCTCGATCCTGATGAGCCGCGCGATGAACCGCTCGTTTGCCAACGTGCTGTTCGGGGCGGTCGGCTCGGCGCCGCCGGCCGCGGCCGCCGGCCAGGCGGAGGCGCGCACCGTCATCCGCTACACGCCGGAGGACGCCAAGCTCATGCTGGAGAACGCCAGCTCGGTGATCATCATCCCCGGGTACGGCATGGCCGTGGCGCAGGCGCAGCACATCGCCTACGAGATGACGAACCTCCTCCTCAGCCGCGGCGCCACCGTGCGCTACGCCATCCACCCGGTCGCGGGCCGCATGCCGGGCCATATGAACGTGCTGCTCGCCGAGGCCGGCGTGCCCTATGAGCAGTTGTTCGAGATGGACCACATCAACGACGACTTCCAGAACACCGACGTCGTGGTGGTGATCGGGGCGAACGACGTCACCAATCCCGCCGCGCGCCACAAGAAGAGCAGCCCGCTTTATGGCATGCCGATTCTCAACGCCGACCAGGCGCGCCATATCATCATTCTCAAGCGCAGCATGGGTGCGGGTTTCGCCGGCGAGGACAACGATCTCTTCTACGATCCGAAGACAATGATGGTGCTGGGCGATGCCAAGCAGACGCTCACCCACATTGTGCAGCATCTGAAGAAATAGCCGGCGTCGTTTTTGGACCCGTAGCCGGACTTCCAGGCTCAATCCTGGAGCGGCGACGCCCCCGTCGCCGAGAAAACGCGACGGGGGCCGTCGCGTCTCCAAAGGGACGCACCTGGCTAGAGGACCCAAACGCCGGCTCTTTTTGATCGCCTCATGATGAGGGCCGGAGGAATAGTCGGAGGCTTGGCCGGAGATTTCCGGCTTTTCTGCCCCTAAAATGAGAACTGACCTGAAGCGCCTTGTCGTATCAACCGCAGTACTTTGCCTCGTTTCCATCGGCATGGGGCAGGTCACGCCCGAGGCATTTCTGGGGAAGATGCCTGAATTGCCCGGTGCTCCCTGCGGGATGAAAGATGCCGAACGAGAGGACTATCTCACCAAGGTGAGCGAGATTTCACAGCAGATTGATGACGAGATCAGCCGGCGGGAACAGGCGGCGGAAGCCGACGCGGAAGGGGCCGAGGATCAGATGAAGACGAGGATGGGGAAGGAGGCTGGCCTTTCGGACGCGGACATCGGGAAGCTGAAAAACATGGACAATCTGAGCGAGGCGGAACAGGCGGCGCTCGTCGACGAGATGATGGATGGAAAATACAATCTGTCCCTGGAGGAAATCGAAAAGCTGAAGAAGATGAGCGCGAAGGGGCAGGAAGCCTGGGCCCAGGCCTACGCCAAAGAGGCCCTGGCCAATGCGCAGGCGAATCCCGCGCAGGTCCGGAGCGACCAGGTGAAGGCCAGCAGCATGTACTATGTGACCAAAGAACTGAAGGGCCTGCTGGATAGAATCGGAGCGCAGGAATCGAAGTACGCGCAGCAACTTGGCGACCTCGACCAGGATTCCGAGGCCAAGGCGATCCGTGAGCTGGAGGCGAAGCTCAGGGGAATGAGCACGGTGGGTCAGGTCACCGAAGCGAAGAGAAAGGAAATGGAAGCTCTTTCGAAGAAGATCCAGGCGGCAAGAAAAGCGTATTGCCCCACGTATGCAGCGCGTTGCCAGGGCATCCTCGAGCATCACGGGGATGCCCTCAAATCAATGCTGGCGGACTACAACCGCATCGATGAGATTCAATTTGAGCTAATCAGCATGGAGGCCGGCGTGAAAAAGGGCCGGGCCCAGACCGGGCTCACGGGCCTGAAGGCGGTCCAACATTACGTCGGGCTACTCAACGGGGTGTTCAAGTACTGCCAGTCGGGCGATTAGAAATCCGGGGCAGGGATAGCGGCTGCCGCGCAGAAGCTGACTTTAGGGACAATGCGGCGAGGGCTTCTTCCCTCAATTGACGAAAACCGTCCGCTATGGCGTTGGGCGCAATCTTCAACATGGGACTCCCGACTCCCGGATACCACGCGAAAAAAAGCCGACTGTGGGCACACGCCCGCAGTCGGCCAGCATAATCACTTCGTTGCTCTCGATTTGGGACTCGCAGTTTCCCAGTCTAGAGCAACTGAGCCATGACGGTACGCACTCCCATGAAGCGCTGCGTGATGACCAGCAGGCCCAGACCGAACAGGGTCAACATAGCCGTGGAGGCAGCGTCGGGAACGGAGCCGCCCGTCCCGCCGCCAGCAGTTTCCGCGGTGACAATCGTGATCGGAATCGGGTTGCCGTTCGCGTCCAAACCGAGGTCAGGTCCGACGTTGATGCCCGCCCACTGCGTCGTGTCATAGCCATTGAACGAAGTGTGTGCGGAGGTACCCCAATTGCTGAGGCCGTCCGAAGTCAGCCCCACATTGATGGGGAAGGCGGAGTAAGCCCCCGGAATTACCACGGTATTATCACCTCCGCTATCGGTGCCGACGCCCGAGAAGATCCCATTGCCGGTTGATCCGAGAAACACGCCACCCATGCCCGTGCCGGACCCGGCCCAGTTGATCGCGTCAATTAGAAAGCCAGCAGGACCGTCGAAACTGGTCGGCCCAGGCCCGTACTGATAGTGCCAATCGGCATCTTGTCCTGTGAGCATCACGCGTCCGTAGTCGGCCGCGGAGTTCGTACCCGGAGACGTCATAAGGGCGGAAGTGCCGGAGTAGTCGGGGTAGCTGCTCCAACTTCCCTGGGGGGAAGCTCCGACGAGGACATTGAACGGGCCAGTCGGCATCGCGCCGCTGTCCCAGAACGTGACGTTCCAAGTGTTTACGCTTGCCACATTGAACGCCGACTCCTCCTGGAGGACCAGGTTATTGATGGCGTCAGTATAGCTCGTACCTGCACTACCACCGGAACTGGTGACTCCGCCGGTATACCACAGGATATTGATTGTGCCGGCAAAAGCCGGGAGCGACCCCAATACGAGGGCCGCGGCGAACAACGCTGATAGCTTTAACTTCATGGATAAACCTTAAGGCTGAGGTTTGGACGATTTCGTTGGATGAGGACTGTCGAAATCACAGCACTATATATGCCATAGCGAATGATTAGTTTGTTAGTTATTATGGAAGACTAAGATACGCATTTAAATTATCTGTTGGATAATTTCGGCGATTAGGTAAGTTGATAGTGATCGTAAGATTTCCTTACAATGACGACTTGCTGGAAGCCGCTGTTCGTTTGCAACCTGCCGTTCTGAAATGGTTTAACACATGAGTGGCCAGATCGTAAGGTTTGCCGACAGCTGCGATGTGGTTTTGTTATATTTTCAACATCAACTATATATGTAGATCTATTCAACCTGATTAGGATTGCCGATCGGGCTTTCCTGGCACCGCTGCCGATACGATACCGGTTGGATCGTTGGCGCCTTGCGCAATAGCGAATGGCGGATCGCGCCAATATTCCGGAATAGGCCGTGATCAGCCGGCGCAGGTTTGCCGCAACTAAGGTTTGCCG
>PMBT01000174.1 GCA_003153035.1 Opitutia bacterium | reverse complement strand
CGTAAATCCTCACTCAATGGCCTCATGGTTTCGCCTCCATGGGAAACCATGGTACCACAAAAAACGACCTGAGACTATCTAAATAGAATGTGCTCTAGTGCAGAATGATTTCGTCTGTTGTAGGGCGGGATCGCGTTATTCCAACAGTCCGCGGCAACCGTGGAGCGCGAGCATTTCCCGCCATCCGGCTTGAACCGTCGGGAGGGGGGCAACTGCGGAGAGGGAAAGCCGCGCGCGGCCGAGGCGCTCGTATTTTCCGGCACCGTTCTCGTGGTAGGGCAGAATCTCGACGCCGCGGAGCCCAAGCAACTCCGTGCTGAGCGCAGCGACCGCGCGAAGATGCGCCGCGTCGTCGTTCACTCCGGGGATAAGCGGACAACGGAGTCGGATCGCGGCACCTTGCGCGTGGAGCCAGCGCAGATTGCCGAGAATGAGCTCATTGGAGCCGCCGGTGAGCGCAGCGTGCCGAACCGGATCCGTGGCCTTATAGTCGAAGAGGAAAAAATCGGTGAGCGGCAGGAGCAGCGCATAGCTGTCGCGCGGGGCCACGCCACAGGTCTCGACGCAGGTGGAAATGCCGGCCGCCCTCGCTGCCCGGAGCAGCGCGAGACAGAACTCGAGCTGCACGGTCGGTTCACCGCCGGAGATGGTCAGTCCGCCGCCCGAGGCGGCATAGAACGCGCGATCCCTCACCACCTCGGCCATCACCGACTCCACCGATCGCTCGCTGCCGTAGAGCCGCAGGGCGCCGGAAGGGCAGGCGGTTATGCAAGCGCCTGCGGCGATGCACCGGTCGAACGCGACTGCGTGCCGGCCGGCGTCGTCGAAGGTGTGCACGCCCGAGGCGCAGGCCGCCACGCAAGCCTGGCAGGACGTGCAGACGGTGGCATCGAACGCGAGCTCGGGCCCCGGTCGGTGCGACTCCGGATTGTGGCACCAAGCGCAATGGAGCGGACAGCCCTTCAGAAAAACGGTCGTGCGGATCCCCGGACCGTCGTCCATCGACGCCCGCTGCAGATCGAAGATCATGCCCGTCGGAGAAGGCATGGGAAAGAGGAGAGAAGCATCAGGTTCCAGCAAACAAGGTCCAAGTTACAAGTAACAAGTGCGAGGAGCGATTCTCCGAAAGCCAAAGAGCTTATCCGCTGCCCCCGGTCTTGCGTTTCACCTCCTGCTGCTTGTTCCTTGGCGCTTTGGAATTTGGATCTTTGGCGTTTGGGATTTTCGCACCGCGGCTCTTGGTCCTTGGAACTCGTCACTTACCACTTTTCTCACTCGTAACAGGTGCGGCGGAGGATCTCCTCCTGCGCGCCACGGGGCAGGTCGACGAACCGTGCACTGAATCCGCCGACCCGCACCATCAGGTGACCCCATTTCTCCGGCTCGACCATCGCCGCGGCGAGGTCGTCGGGCGACACGACCGTGATCATGGCCTGGGTGCCGCCGCTGGCCCAGTAGCCCACGAGCAGTGCCTCCAGCTTCGGGCGGTGGCGCGTGAAGAGCTCGCGCGAGAACTTCATGTTCTGCACCGCGCCGGCATGGAGGCATGGGTCGAGCTTGACGAGCGAGTTGAGAAAGGCCGTCACCCCATGGCGGTCGGCGCCCGGCGCGGGATTGTTGCCGTTGGCGAAGGCCTCGCGCGCCTTGCGCCCGTCTGGCGTCGCCCCGGTGTGCGATCCCAGCACGACGTTGGCCCAGTTGTTGATGATGACGACAAGGTGGGCCTGCAGCCCGACGCGCGCCGCCTGCTCCGCTGTGAGCCCGCAGATGTGTTGGTGCACGCGGCACGCCATCGCGTCGGCGCCGCCGTCGTCGTTGCCGTACTTGGGCACGGCCAGAAGGGCGCGGCGGACCGCAGCGTGCGGTGGTCCCTCGAAGTCGGCGTCACACGCGGCGACGATTTGCGGCAGCGTCAACTTGCGTTCGCGAAAGACGAGCTGGTCGATCGCGTGCAAGGCGTCGGCGGCATTCGTGTTGCCGTAGGTTTCGAGGGTTGCCGCAAGATGGCGTACGCCGCCGGAAAGCAGCGGCTGTCCGCGCAGGAGGCAGTCATCGGTCAGCGCGCTGAGGAAGAGAAACGGCGCCTCGCCGCCGGCGATGGCGTACTCGATGCGCTGGTGTTCGGCGAGCGGTGCGACCACGTGGGCGAGTTGGGCGGCGTAGGCGTGCCAGAGATCGTCGAATGACGAGAAGCCGGCCGGATCACCGGTGCGCGGACCGGCGAAGCGGCGGGCGACGGGATCGCAGCCGTTGCGCAACGCCAGTTCGAGGGCCTTGGGGAGGTTGACGACGCCGTTGGGCGACGACACGGCGCGCCCGGCCAGCGTGGACTCGCCGCAACCAAAGGGCAGGTAGTGCACCGCTTCGTCCGAGGAGACACCGAACGCCCGGGTCACGGCCGGCACGTTGACATCGTCGTTGTAGAGCATCGGGAAGGTGCAACCCTCGCCGATTGCCGTCAGGGCGAGGTCCATCAGCGCCGGGTTTTGTCCGCGGTGAAAGCGTAGCGAAAGCTGCGGCTGGTTGAGGCGCAGGCGCCGCGTGGCCTCGATGGCGAGCAGGGCAAACCGGTCGGCGGCGGCGACCTCCTCCTCGGCGCCCCGGCCCAATCCGCCGATGATGACACGGTTGTTGTACTGGTTGTCGTAGGCTTTCATCAGGCGCCACCAGCTACAGAGGAGGCGCCGCGCTTCGTCCTCGGTCGTACGCCCGGCGCGGAGATCATCCGCCAGGAAGCGGCCGAGCCAAACGTCCATGCGCCCATAATTCCACGTGCCGGCATGGAGCGCGTAAAGCCAGGCGAGCTGGCAGGCCTCGAACAACGTCTCCGGGGCGCGGTCGATCAGGGCAGCGCAGGTGGCGGCGATGCGGCGCAGTTCAACGGTGCGGTTGGCCTCGCCGCAATCGGCCGCCAGCGCGCGGGCTTGGGCGGCGTAGGTGCGCAACGATGCAGTCAGCACGTCGCAGGCCCCGAGCACCCCACGCAAAAACGGCCCCGACTCAGGCGCCGGCGGCAGCGAGTCGAGGCGCGCCAGGACTTTGGAGCGAAGCCCGAACAGGCCTAGGCGCAGCAATGTTGCGTAGTCAAGGACAGTGCCGGCGATGCGATAGAGCGGGAAACCCACGCCGGGCTCGCCGGACCAGTCATCCGACGGCAGCGCCGCTGCCACCGAGGCGGGAAAAGCAGCGCGAGTTCGCGCGGTGGTCGTCCGCCTGCGCCAGTATTCGAGCATCGCCTCGACTTCCGCCACGTCCCTCGCCGGCAGGGCGCGCTCAGTCACCACCTGGCGGATCGCGTCTTCCCGGCAGGCATAGCCGAGACCGCCCGGTTCCGGGCTGAAACTGACCAGCGGATAGAAGATCCGGCCGGCAAGAAGATCGTCATCTGCGATGGGCTGCAGCACCGCGGGAAACTGCGCCTGCAGCATCGCCAGTTCGCGCTCGGCGGGGTGTGCCGCGGCGTGGACCCGATGGACCTCGGTCAGATGCCGCTCGAACGACAGCGGCGCAGCGTAGCGCTCGCCAAAGGGCGTGCCCGCGAGGATCGCCTCGAGCGAGAGGTCGGGCAGGCATTTCATGTTCATGGATAGACGCGCGAGTGAAACGGCACTGGCGGGAGGGCGAAGGCGGCGTCATCGATCCTGTGGCACCGGGCTTGGCCAGACGCCGGAGATGGCTTCAATAGTGAATCCGCAAGGTTTGTGGACTGGTCGTGGTGAGGGTGAAGTCGACGTAGTGGGAAGGGCCGGTCGTGCTCAATTGATGGGCAATGGCCGTGCCGCCAGCCTGGACGGTCAGCGTTGAGGCCGGCGCGGCGGGCAGCAGGAAGTGACAGTCAATCACGTCCCCGCTGCCGGTGACCGTGAGTTGGATTTCGCGGGCCGCTGGATTGTGCGCATAGGTGTAGGCCACATAGCCCCTCGATGCAGCATAGCGAACGATGGTCTTGATCGGGGCAGCGGCAGTGAGATCCCAGCGAGGCGAAAGCTGCGGGTGCGCATAGGCCTGGCTCTTCGGACCATCCTTCACCCCCGCCAGGCCCTCGATCAGGGCGGCCATCGCTGTCGCGGCCGCCCAATCGTCCGGGCCGCCAAACGAGACAGGGTTGGGCGCCACGTAATGGGCGCGGTCGGCCAGCGTCAGCCCGACCAAGGTGTAGATCCCGTCGTCGTCGGGACACTGAAAACAGAGGGATCGGATGGTTTTGTCCGAATGCGGATTGTCGATGGCGCACCAGGACAGACCAACATCGTCGGCGACCGGACTGGGGCCGTGCCAGGCGATGCCAGAGGTGTCCGTCTTGAGCTGGGAAAACCACCAGAAGGTCAGGTGCTTCTCCATGATCAGGTATTGGGTATGGCGGGAGCCGTCGCTGTAGAGGAAGGAGACACTGCCGCAGACGTTCTCAGAGGTGGGCTTGGAGGAAGTGTGCAGAAGATAGATACTGCCGGCCTGGCGGTTGACGGGGATTTCCGCCGAGGCGGCCAGACCCTTCTGGCGGGAAACCGCGAGCACGGTTCGGCGCTGGTTCGTGGCGGGGTCAGTCACGTCGAAAGGAATGCCCGCGAAGACTTGCTGCCCGGTGGGAAGTCCGCGGAGGTCATCACCCGGTTTGCCCTGCCGCATCCACGGTGCGGAAGCGGGGCCGCCTTGGTCCGTGATGTCCATGTTCGCGAAGGCCGCCAGGCTCACCGGGGTGAAGCGGGGCGGGGGCGGGGGCGGCGGAATCGAGCCGGTGTAGCAGAACCAGATCTTGTTGCCGTGCTTGTAGCCGAGGTCGGCGAGGCGCTCCAGGATGTCGAGCGCGTACGGTTCGTAGCCGTTCTCAAAGGCCCCGCGGGCGAGTTCGCCCGCCACGTGACCGCCGACGCCTCCGTTCATGTATTGCCACGCCGCATCGTGGCGGCCGAAGCCCCGGCCGAAGGGCGGGTAGATCGCATACCATTCACCGGGTGAACCGGGCGGCAGGTGCTGCTTCAGATCGAGGTAGGTCTTGATGATGGCCTCGGAGTGTTCGCGACCGATGCCCCGGTTGAGCGAGTAGGCGTTGCCTTGCGCGATCTGCGCATTCTCGTCGACCCCCAGGTCTCGCTTCACCGTCGGATCCTCGTCGATAAAATGCGTGAAGAACCGTCCGTTCCACGACAGCAGGTCAAGGCGGGTCCGGATTTCGTCGGCCCGCGCGCGGTACCGGGCGGCGCTCGGGGCGTCGCCAACGTGGTCGAACATCTCCGCGAGTTCCTCGCAGGCGGCGGCGTAGTGGGTGTTGTCGCCAAAGAAGACGCCAAACTTGGATTTTCCGGGGTCGATCAGCATGGTGTCGGTGAGACCGATCTTTGGCGTGTAGGCGTCGTCGACCTGGAAGTCCCAGGAATCAATCGTGTAGACGCGCTTCAGCAGCTGGAAACGCCGGCTCCAGCGGGCGGGGTCGGTGATGCCGTCGTCCAGGGCGCGGGCGGCCGAGCTGAGGTGCTGCTTCATCCAGGCATCGTCCCCTGCCGCCTTCCAGCACTGGTAGACGGAGCTTGCGTAAATGTACTCCGGGTGGTTCTCGGTGGGCTGCCGGACGAAAAAGCGGTCACCGTAGAGACGCACGTAACCGAAGGGGCCGTAACAGGTCTTGTAGTACGCGGCGTCCCGGTTGTCGTCGAGCACGCGGCTCCAGATCATGCCATCCTCGCGCTGGGCCTCGCGCATCATGTCGACAAATTCGGCACCCACGGGGCTGAAGTACTTCATGCCTTTCATGGTGTGGTAATGGTCCAGGCCCCAGGACTCGAAGAAATGGTAAGTCTTCCTGTTCCAATCAACGCGGCCGACCCCCCCCGGGAAATCGACGCTCATGCCCTGGCGGAAAAGAGTGAACATGTCCCGGTACGGGCCGCCGTCGTCGATGGAAGTCTCGGCTTCGAGGACAAACTTCAGGCAACCGGTCTCGGCCCCACTGGCGTCGCGCAGCAGCACCTGTTGTTCCCCCAGCGCGCCACCGGCAAGGAAGCCCACATGACCGGTGGAACACGCCTGGACATAGGTCCGGCCCGCCCCGTCGCGTACCTCGACGGAGGTTCCGGCCGGAGCAAGGACGGTCAGCCCGGTCAACGGCGCCACGGTGCCGAGGGCGACCGGCGGGGCATCGGCGTTCCCTCGAAGGAGGGTGGGCGCTGGGGACGGTTGACCGGCCAGACCCACCATGGGGGCGAGGGCAAGAGCGAGGCCAAGGTGGACGATTGATCGAAGGGTGGGTTTCATGGGGAAAGGAGCTGAGGAACAAAGGGGGATCGGCCGGCATCAGGGAAGCGTGAATCGGTGGCGGGCAATACTGTCGCGATACCAATAACCGCTCTTCTTGACGGTGCGCTGGAGGGTTTTGAAATTCACATGCACGAGCCCCATGCGGCCGAACTTTCCCCATTCGTAATCGTCTAGGAACGACCAGACGATGTAGCCTCTGAGGTTGACGCCGGAATTCATCGCCTCGCGGCAGGCAGCGAGATGCTGGTAGATATACTCGATCCGGGCGTGATCGTTGATCTTCCCCCGGTGATTCACGAAATCCTCCGATTCCAGTCCATTTTCCGTGATGATGATATCGATCCCGGCATAGTCGCGATGAAGGCGCTTGAGCAGCAGTAACAAACCATCTGGGCGCCAGTCTGGATTCAGCAGCAACGTTTCTTCTGGCTCCACCTTGGTGGCATCATAGGGGGCCCAGCCCTTCGGGTCATAGCGCCAAGTATCCGTGTTATAGTAATTGAGCCCCAGGAAATCAATCCGCTGCTGGATCAGCGCGCGATCCGCCGCCGTCATCTCGGGGACCGCATATCCGTTCTTTCGATACTGGGCGACGACCATCTCGGGGTAGGCGCCCTTGAAGATCGGATCGGCAAACCAGCCATGATGCGACTGGTTGATCATCTCGGCGGCGCGCTGGTCGTCAGGACTCTGGCTCGCGGGCAGTCCCAGGAACAGGTCGAGGGTGATGCCGATCTTTCCCGGGCATTTCATCTCCCGGAAGGCCTGCACCGCGCGACCGTGGGAGCGCAGGATGGTGTGGATTGCCGCCAGGGCCGTGTTGAAATCCTTCTTCCCGGGGGCCATGCTGCCCAGCCAGTAGCCGCAGAAAGCCGTCACCCAGGGCTCGTTGAAGGTAATCCAGTGGGAGACCTCGCCGCCGAGTTCGCGGAAGAGCAGCCGGGCGTAGGCTTCGAAATGGTCGGCCATCGCCGGGTTGGCCCAGCCGCCCTCGTCTTCGAGCGCCTGTGGCAGGTCCCAGTGGTACAGGGTCGGCAGCGGTCGCAACCCGTGGGCGAGCAGTGTGTCGACGAGGCGATCGTAGAAGTCGAGACCGCGCCCGTTGATGCTGCCACGGCCCTGGGGAACGACTCGCGGCCAGGCGACGGAGAAGCGGTAGGCGTTGAGGTTGAGCCGCTGCATGAGGGCGATGTCTTCCTCGAAGCGGTGGTAGTGATCGCAGGCGACCTCGCCACTGGTGCCGTCGGTGATGACGCCGGGGAGCTTGCAGAACCGGTCCCAGATGCTCTCGCCACGTCCATCGACTGCGGCTGCGCCTTCGATCTGGTACGACGAGGTGGC
>PMBT01000055.1 GCA_003153035.1 Opitutia bacterium | reverse complement strand
CTTTCATGTCGGGCACACACAAGCGCCCAGAGGCAATGCGCACCGCTGTCACGATCCGTGCTGGCGCACGGCTCGCGCCAACGCCGCGCACGCCTCATGTATGAAACGTTCGGCCACCGACGAATCGCAACTATGAGAATTCATATCGCTTTCCTGGCGAGAACTCCTTTGAAGGGATTGGCTCATGTCTTGGGAATTCTCTCCATTATTTCCGCGCCGGTTCACGCCTGCACCATTTTCGTGCTTACCGATACCGACCGGGCGCTGTTCTGCAATAACGAGGATTGGTCGAACCCGAAGACGCGGATTTGGTTCGTTCCTGCCAGCAACGGGTATTATGGCTGTGCGTACGTCGGCTATGTTGATGGTTGGGCCCGAGGCGGCCTGAACACGGAAGGCCTCGCCTGCGACTGGGTGGGAGGCTTCAACGAGAATTGGAAACCAGGTCCCAGTGTGCAGTGCGTTCGGGGAAATCCGACCGAACGCTTGCTCGAATCCTGCGCCACTGTCGGAGATGCCATCGCCTTTTTTCGAAAGCATCCAGAGCCGGATTTTTGCCATGCCAAAATTCTGGTGGCCGACAGGACGGGAGCATCCGTGATTATCGGGGCCGAAGACGGGAAGTTGCAGTTTGACCAATCAAACCGAAGCCGGGGTTTCGGTTATGGACGCCGCACGCTCGACCTGATGCTGGCGAAGTCTTCCGAACCCACCATGGCCAACGGTGCCACGATCTTGCGTGCGTGTGTGCAGAAGGGGCAATACGCCACCAAATACTCCAACGTGTTCGACCTGAAGTCCGGCGATATTCTCCTGTTCCAGTTTTCAGAGCGGGAGGACGAAGTAAGATTTAATCTGGCTGCCGAACTTGAAAGGGGAGGACATTATTATGACATGGCCCAATTCCGCCAGCAGCTTGCCCAGGCCCCCCTGCCGCTGCTCATCAATATGAAACGGTTGTTCTTGGATGAGTTCCCACCGATTCTCGACCAAGAGCCCGATATTACGAAGCACCTCCGCTCCACCTTTGACGATGCGATGCGTGGCACCATGCGGCCCGACGATTACACCGCTGAGTTTTGGAAGGGGCTTTCTTCCGCACAGAAGGAAATACAAGACGACTTAAAAAGGTACGGCGACTTCGTCTCGATGGTCCTTGTCGATCACAAGAATGAGGACAGCCGGCGCAGCTATCGCTACCGCGTCGAGTTCCAAAAGGTCACGTTGCTCATGCGCTATGTCCTCGATGGACAGAACAAGGTAGAAATCATCCAATCGGAAGGCACGGAACGGAAACCCGGAGCGGACCTCGGAGGTGATTGAATCGCTGCCACTAAAGCGTCTTATTGTAACAGAAAACCCGCTTTTCATTTAAGAAAAATGGGTTATAAAATTGGCGGGATGGACGGGATCGAACCCGCGACCAATGGCCGCTATCGCCAGCCGCCAATCGCCGACAGTTTGGCAAGAGCCTCCGTCTGCTTTGTGAACGCCAAGTGCGTATAGCGCGCATGGGCCTCGTCGGAGTCATGCCCGGCGAGCGTCTTCCGGACGTCGGCCGGCACGTCTGCATTCGCGAGCCGTGAAACGAACGTGTGCCGCAGGCTGTGAAAGCTCTTCGTGCGCACTTGCCTTCCACGGCCCCTTTTCTCCCGGCCCACCGGTACCGATACCTCGGCGCGCTGCATCAGGCGGCCAAATTCATTGGAGAGCCCGCCGTTCCGGCCCGTGATGCGACCGTGCAGCGTCGGGAATAACGGAGCCTTGCCGACGCCGGCGGGCAGGGATGCCAGAAACTCGCGGAGCTCACCGGCCATCGGCAGGAGCAGCGGCTTGTCGGTCTTCTCAGGAGTAACGGTCAGCGTGCCCGCCGCCATATCGACCTGTTTCCAGGTCAGGCCGGCGACGTCGATCAGCCGCAATCCCGTCCAAACCGCTACTACCACCGCGCCTTGCCAGTCGGTCCCTTTCGCCGTGCGGAGAAGCGCAGCAATATCGGCCTCGGTGAACGGCTCCCGCTCGTCCGATCTCTCAGCAACGTTGGCGACCGCATCACAAGGGTTGTGTAGGATTTCCCCCCGCCGTTTCGCGGCATTGAAAGCGGCGCGCAATACGCCCAACCCGAGATTCGCGGACTTGCCCGACACACCCGCTGCAAGCTCGGCGTTCCGCCAGCCTTCAATCTCGGACACGGTGACCGACGCAATGGACGCGCGTGCCCTCACCTCGCCGATATGTGCGAGGAATCTGGTGAAGATGGGCCGATACCGGGCCTGCGTGCTCGCTGCCCCACCGGTCGCCTTGCAGGCGTCCAGGTAACCGTCGAGCGTTTCCCAAACACACGGCGTCTTCAGGGTTTCGCCGGTCGTCTGCTCCATCAACTCCCGGAGCACCTTCACGCTCGCTGCCTGGGTCAGCTCACCGGCTCGGGCCTTCGTTGCGGAGTCCTCCCAGGTCAGCGCAACTTTCAGTGCGTCGCGGTGCACGGTCTGCTTCGTTGAACGCATCACAACGCGGCCCGTAGAGTCGCGGAATTTGGCCATCCAATATGGCGATCTGGGCTTTCGGCAGAGGCAGGGCATGACGCAAAAAACTCGGACAAGAAGAACCCAAAAAAGTTCTACCAAAAGTTCTACCTGTCACCCACGTTTCCCGATGTCCACCAAATATCCTATTGTTGATGATAAACATCTAAGACATCCACAAACACAGGGGATAGAAACCGCTGCTCTATCCTGTTGAGCTACGGGGACCTAGGAATTGAGTTTTGACGGGAAACGACGGCAAACAACCACCTCTGTGGTGGCCGAGGCAATGCCATTCTCATTCGTGCGCACGCCCAGACCGTCACCGCCCTCCCGCCGCAACGCTGCTCGCCTGCGGAACGTGACCAACTCGCGGGGAAAAGAAATCCCGCTGCCGATCTCTCGCCGTTGCATCCCAAGGACAACCGGCCGGTCGCAACGGCCTCTGGCGACACCCGGATCCCGCTCCAGTCGCGGCCTGGCCGGGGTGGAATCCGTTTCGTGTTTTTCACAACCTGCTAACAGGTTAATTCATTGCGACAAATCGCAGCGAGCACGAGCATGAACGCCCACCTAGTTCGGCGAGACGAAGGGCAAGAAGACACGAGTCTCCGCCTCCTGCAGATCCTTCCATGAAGATTCTCATTGTCGAAGATGACCGCGATTATCGGGCTCTTCTTTACGAGCACTTGCATGGGATGGGGCACGATATCATGGCCGTGTCTGACGCCCTTCATGCCGTCGCCTTGCTGGATGAGAACAACAACGGAATTGATCTTGTCATGCTCGATCTGAATATGCCCCGGCTTGGTGGGCATGAGATCATGGCAACCTATGCCACCTGGTCAAAGTGCCGCGCCCAGTTCATCATCATGTCGGGCTGTTTCGATCCTGAGCGCTACAAGGACCATCCCAAAGTGATCGGCTGCCTGCAGAAGCCGATCACCAACGAAGCGCTCAGAGAAATGATCGGAAAAGCCCAGCAGTTCATTGCCGGGACCAAGGCTGGTTCGCCGACCTGACGCTTGGGGCCGATGAGGCTGGCGCCCCGCCGGCCGGGCGTTCGGGCAGAGCAAGATGGGGAGCTTGAGCCGCCCGTGGTGCCCGGCCTCCGGCTCCGCGGTCGCACGGGGAAAAAGCGGGTTGACAACCCCTGTTGGCACCGCAGCCTCGACCGTTCCTCACTTTTCCTCCGCATGAGCACCACCGAAACCAAGCCGCAGACCCTGACCCCGGCCGAAGTCCCCTTCACCAGTCCGCACTATTTCAACCGCTGTGTCACCGATACCGGTAAGATTCTGCCGCGGAAATACACCGGGCTCACCTCGAAATACCAGCGCGCCGTCACCAAGACCCTCAAGCGCTCCCGGCACATGCTGCTGCACAAGTGAAGCGCTGAATGATCCCAGACCATGACCCGGCCGGAGCACGCGCTCCGGCTTTTTTGTCGCCCCGTGCGGGGGAGTGCCGTTTCCTGACTTCGTTCCTGTCGCCGCTGCCCGTCCATGCCTGCCCAAATTTATCACGGCACTCCGCAAAATCTCCGCCGGCTCGCGCAGGTGCTCCGCCGCGGCGGGCTGGTGGCGGTGCCGACGGAAACCGTCTACGGTCTCGCCGCGAATGCGCTTGATGCGAAGGCTTGCCGGCAGATTTTCCGTGCGAAGCGCCGTCCGGCGAATGACCCGTTGATCGTTCACGTCGCCGACCTGCGCATGCTGGCGCGCATTGCCGCGCCGAATGATGCCGTGGCGAAACTCGCCCGCGCCTTCTGGCCGGGTCCGCTGACGCTCGTGCTGGCGCGCATCTCCGCCGTTCCCGATGTCGTGACCGCCGGACTGCCGAGCGTGGCGGTGCGCATGCCGGCCCATCCGCTGCTGCGGCGGCTGCTGCGGCTTTGCAACCTGCCCCTCGCCGCGCCGAGCGCCAATCCGTTCGGTTACCTGAGCCCGACCACTGCCGAGCACGTGCAGGCTGGCCTGGGACGATCCATCGCCCATATTCTCGACGGTGGTCCGTGCCGCCATGGACTCGAATCCACGATCGTCGATATCCGCGATCCCCGCCGGCCG
Organism: Opitutia bacterium; assembly: GCA_003153035.1. Lineage (GTDB taxonomy): Bacteria > Verrucomicrobiota > Verrucomicrobiia > Opitutales > Opitutaceae > Fen-1467. Next base: position 20,736 of record PMBT01000055.1, on the reverse strand, counting down.
GTGCTGTTGCGGCCAGGCGTGATCACGGCGGCGCAACTTCGCCGGGTGCTCGGGGTGGCGGTGCGCACCGCGACCCGCCGCCGGACCGCTCGCCTGCCCGCGCTCGCCCCCGGTCTCCTACACCGCCACTACAGCCCGCGGCAGCCCCTAGTCACGAAGCCGCGCATCACGGCCGCCATGGTCGAACGGGCCCACTCGGACGAAGCCTGGATCTGCTTCCGCAAGCCGGCGTGGGCGGACGGGCGCAAAAACATCTTCTGGCTTAGCGCCAGGGGCGACCTCCGCGAGGCGGGGCGGCAGCTGTTTGCCCTGTTGCGCCGGCTCGATCATGGCGGGTGGCGCCGCCTCCACGCGGAATTGGTACCGGCGAATGGAGCGGGCCTCGCGATTAACGACCGGTTGCGCCGCGCCGCGGCGCCGCGGGGTTGAAAACGCGTTGGCGGCCTATGGCGCCGGAGACTGGCTGAGAGCGCGGCTTGGCACCTGCACGACCTGCATGCCCGCAGCGCGGGCGCCGACGATGCCGGGCTCGGCATCCTCGAACACCAGGCAATGCGCCGGGGCCACGCCCATGCGGCGGGCCGCGAGGAGAAACATGTCCGGCGCCGGCTTCCCGCGGCCCGCGGGCACGTCGGCCGGTGTCACCACGATGGGAAAGAGCGCCGCCAGGCCCGTGACTTTGAGCGTGTGCTGCGCCACTTCGGGCATGCCCCCGGTCACCACCGCCATCGGATGCGTCGGCGCCACGCTGCGGGCGAACTCCACCACCGGTTTGATCAGCTTCGCCTTCGACACCCGCGCCATAAAGATCTCCTCCTTCACCTGTTCGACCCGCGCCGCGTCTAGCTTTACGCCGTAGTGCTCGCCGATGCGTTGCGCCACCAGCAGCGTCGGCACGCCGCCAAGTGAGTAGAAATAGTCCTCGTCGAGATTGCGCCCGAGTCCGCAGCGCCGCAGCGCGTCGCGCCACGCCACAAAATGCAGCGGCATGGTGTCGACGAGCGTGCCGTCGAGATCGAACAGGTAGCCCGCGAAATCGCCTTCGGGAATGACCAGCTTCATGGAGCCGCGCAAAAGAGCAAACCCCGCCCCGTCTGGCAACTGAATCCGGCGCTGGGTCCCGTCAGCAGCCGACTCAGCCAAAGCGCGTCCTCCGCCACCGCAGCGCCACGGTCACCAACCCGATCAGCGCCGGCACCTCCACCAGCGGCCCGACCACCGCCGCGAACGCCGCGCCCGAGTGGATGCCGAACACGCCGACCGCCACCGCAATTGCCAGTTCGAAGTTGTTGCCCGACGCCGTGAATGCGAGCGTCGCCGTCCGCTCGTAGTCCGCCCCGGCACGCACCCCCATCCAGAACGTCACTGCGAACATCACCGCGAAATACACGAGCAGCGGCACGGCGATGCGGAGCACATCCAACGGGATGCGCAAGACCGTGTCGCCCTTCAAGCTGAACATCACGAAGATGGTGAAGAGTAGCGCCGTCAGGGTCAGCGGACTGATCAACGGCAGGAATTTGCCATCGTACCACGCAATGCCCGCCGGGCCCCGCCGCAGCGCCAGCCGGCCCAGCCCGCCGGCCAGAAATGGTATGCCGAGGTAAATGAACACGCTCTTCGCGATCGCGGCGATCGTGATGCTCGAGAGATCGAGCGTCCCCAATTCCACCCCGATCGCCGGCGGCAGCACTTTCAAGAAAAACCAGGCCAGCGGCGCGTAGCAGAAGACCTGGAACAGGGCGTTGAACGCCACGAGTCCCGCGCAATACTCGCGATTGCCCTGCGCCAGATCGTTCCACACAATCACCATTGCGATGCACCGCGCCAGACCGATGAGCACCAGGCCGGCGAAATAGTCCGGGTGGCCGCGCAGAAAAATCACGGCGAGCCCAAACATCAGGACCGGACCCACGAGCCAGTTCTGCACCAGGGAAAGCCCGAGAACGCGGCGGTCCCGGAACACGTCGCCCAGCTCCTCGTAGTGCACCTTGGCGAGCGGCGGATACATCATCAGGATGAGCCCGATCGCGATCGGGATCGAAGTCGTGCCCACGCTCCAACCGGTCAGGGCCTCGGGAATCTGTGGCAGGTAACGACCCGCGAACACTCCCGCCGCCATCGCCAGAAAAATCCAAAGCGTGAGGTAGCGATCGAGAAACGACAGCCGGCCCAGCAGTGGATGCGTCTCGGGGTTCATGGCGCCGCCGCCTCTCCACCGGCCGGCCGGCCTTCCCGGGCGATCGCGGTCAGGTCGGCCGCCCGGAAAGCGGCCAGCTGCTCGTCGGAAAACGCACAGAACAATTCCACGCGCCGCGCGATCTCCGAGGCCACCGCGACAAACGCGCGGTATTTCGCCTCCTCCGTGCCCTCGACCGCCGCCGGATCAGGCGAGCCCCAGTGTCCCACCACCGGCTGGCCCGGCCAGACCGGGCACGACTCCCGGGCACGATCGCACACGGTGATCACGAAATCGAACTTCACCCCCTTGAACTCCTCCCAAGATTTCGAGCGCGCGCCGCTCGCATCGAGTCGGTAGCGCTCTTGCAGCACGCGGATCGCGAGCGGATTCACCCGGCCGGTGGGATGTGAGCCGGCGCTATAGGTCTCGAATCGTCCGCGGCCGATCGCCCGCAGGAGGTACTCGCCGAAAACCGAGCGGGCAGAGTTGCCCGTGCACAGGATCAGCACCTTGAAGGGAGAAGGTTGGCTCATGGGAAATCCTTGATGAGAAGTCAGGTTTATTGCCGCCTGGAGGTGATGCGCGGACAAGCGCATGCGCCCGCTTCCGGCAGGACCGGCGCGAGCCGCGCTAGCCGCGCCTGATCCCGCCGGAAGACCGGATCCTCGGCTGCGCAATCCTGCAGACAGGCGAGGTTGACGCGAAGCTCCCGTGAGACTTTCGCAGGTAGTCGATAAACTATCCAGTTGCCCTCGCGCCGCGCCGCCACCAGCCCGCGAGTCCGCAGGTAGGCCAGATGCTTCGAGATCTTCACCTGCGGCTCCGCGAGAACGCCCTGCAAATGGCAGACGCACAGCGGCCCCGTCGACAGCAGGTTAAGGATGCGCAGCCGGGTGCGGTCGCAAAAGCATTCGTAGATGCGAATCAGCTCCACAGGACATAAGGTGGTCCAGAAACTATATTCCGCAATAGGTATATTGTTACGATCGCGCTACGAAGCCGGCCCCGCTCGGGTAAACCCCGCGATTGCCCATCGGGCTTTAACCGGCCTTCATACCTGCCATGACCACGCCCAAGTCCAGGGACCCGCTGCACGGCCTTACGCTGGAGACAATCGTCACCCGGCTGGCAGAGGCTCATGGCTGGTCGGAGCTGGGCCGGCGCATCCCGATCCGCTGTTTCCTCCATGACCCGAGCGTGAAGTCGAGCCTGACCTTCCTGCGCAAAACCCCGTGGGCGCGCAAGAAAGTCGAAGCGCTCTACATCCAATCGCTGCAGCCCCGGTAGGCCGCCGACGGCGGCGTTACTCGCAGCAGAGCAGCTGCCGCCGTTCCCAACCGATAACCTGGCCCAGCCGGTCGAACTCGAACCGGCAGCAGGCCTGTAGCTTTGCCTTCAACATCAGCCGGCCGCGCCGCACGCGCGATTTCACCGCGGTGAGCGAAAGGTTCATCCGCAGTGCGATCTTCGCGAGGGGAAGTCCCTCCAGTTCCGCCAACCGGACCGGCTCGCGATAAGCCTCGGGCAGTTCCGCCAGAAACCGGCGCATGGACGCCGCCATGGCCGCCCGCATCGCCGCGACCTCATCTCGGCTCTCTGCAGCGAGGGCCGGCGGCAGTTCTTCGGTCGGCTTCTGCCGGCGATAATGGTCGATCAGGGTCGTGCGGGCCACGCGATAGAGCCAGGCCTCCAGCCGCGTGCCGTCGCGCAAAGACGCTCGTGAGCGGTAGACCTTGAGCAGCGTCTCCTGCGTGAGGTCATCGGCCGTTGCGTCGTCGCGCACACGGCGGCGCAGGAACGCCCGCAGCCGCGGCGCCATCTCCAGCACGCCGGCATCAAAGGTCTGCGCGGTCATGATGCTTCCGCCGCCTCCACCGCCCGCGTCATGCAGATCGCGCTGCTCGGACACAGGCTGTTGAATTCTTTCGTCGAGGCGATGGCTGCCGGCACCGCCTGGCGGGCGATTCTCTCAAAACCGCGCCTGGCAAAGAACGCCTCGGCCGTCGTGGTCAGTAGGTAGAATCGCTTCGCCGCCCGGCACCGCGCCTCGGCGGCCAGCCGGTCCACGAGTTCGCCACCCAGCCCGGTGCCGCGGTAGGCCGGCGCGACCACCAGTGAGCGCAGCAGCGCGTCCCGGCTGTGCAGCTCGAAGCCGACCGCACCCACAACTTCACCACCGCGGCGCGCCACAATGAAATTCGCCAGGTGCTCGGCAAAATCCTCATGGGGCAGGTCCGCATCGCGCAACAGCGCCGCGATCGCGGGCGCATCGCCCGGCACGGCGGCGGAAATGGCGACGGCGGCGGTGATCGGCTTCACAGCAGTCACGGTTTATACGCGGTGAGGTAGGCGGAAACCACAAAATCCGCCACCGTCGGATCCTCGGTCCACTGCGCGACCACCTTCCGCGACGCTTCCCTTGGCTGGATGTCGACGCGGTTGAACCCGGCCTCCCGGAGCATGGCCTGGAGATCGGAGATCAGGGCGGCGCCGGCCACGCAGGCGCCGATCGCCTCCAGTTTCCCTCTCAATTCCAGCGGCACAGGCGCAGTCGCGACAACGTCCGAGATGGCCAGGCGACCGCCAGGCTTGAGGACGCGAAAGGCCTCCCGGAAGACCTGCGCCTTTTCCGGCGAAAGGTTGACGACGCAATTGGAGATGATCAGGTCGACTGTCGCGTCAGCCACGGGCAGGTGCTCGATTTCGCCGAGGCGAAACTCGACATTGGCGAAGCCGGCTTTGGCCGCGTTGCGCCGGGCCTTGCCGATCATCGGCGGCGTCATGTCGACACCAATCACGCGGCCAGTGCCGTTGAGCTGGCGCGCGGCGAGCAGGCAGTCGAAGCCCGCGCCGCTGCCGAGATCGAGGACGGTTTCACCGGGCTTAATGGACGCGATGGCGAGCGGATTGCCGCAGCCGAGGCCGAGATCCGCGCCGGCGGGCACGCTGGCCACATCGGTCACGGAGTAACCGAGTTGCTCGCTGTAGGTGGTGTCCGCCGCACCGCCACAACAGCTTCCACCTCCGTCGGAGGATCCGCAGCCGCAGCCGGATCCCATCGTGGCATCGTCCTGTTCCGCCAGGGCGCCGTAACGCTCGCGGACGTAATTTCTGATCTGGGAAGCATCAAGTTTGCTCATGGTCGTGTGTGATTACCCCTTAAAGACGTAGAATCCGAGAAAAGGACGCATGCCGTCCGTCCAATTCAGCGCGTTTCCAAAACTGGCTCGAATCAGGCCGGACTGGTTCCTGGCGTCGGCGAGATTATTCTTTTTGCCCGGGCCGCAGCATTGGGCGGCGCATTGGCAGGACTGGTTCTGTTCGTTGGTTTTCATGGATGGAGTGGATTTTCATCCATGCAGACGCGGCCGGATGCAAAAGGACGCAGGAAAACGACTTTTTGCAGCGGGATTCGGCGATCCCGCCCTCCATCCGACCGCGTCAATCCGGACTGGATAAATCCTTCGGCCTGCCCGGTCCGTCCGCTCAGCGCCGCATGCCGCGATGCAGACGGCTGGAGGGCTTGGCCGCTTCTTCCGCGACCTGCGCGCGCTCGTCAAACAGCGCCGAGTAGATGTATGGGAAATCGTCGAGGCGCTTCCATTCAATGGCGCGGCCGATGAACCGCTCAATACTGCGTGCGTCGCGCACGCTTTCCTCGGTCACCAGCGTAAAGGCGTCGCCCAGATGGTGGGCCCGGCCCGTGCGACCGATGCGGTGGACGTAATCCTCCGGATTCTCCGGGACGTCGAAGTTGACGACGTGCGTCACGCCGGCGATGTCGAGACCGCGGGCGGCGAGATCCGTCGCCACCAGCACCTCGTAAAGGCCGGCCTTGAAACCCTGCAGCGCTTCCTGCCGTTCGCCCTGGTTCCGATCCGCGTGCATCACCGCGACCGAATGCCTGTGGGTTTTTAGGCGGGAAGCGACGCGGTCCGCTCCGATCTTGGTGCGGCAGAAGATCAGCACGCTCTCAAAATTCGTGCGCTCCAGCAGGGTGCAGAGCAGGTCGAATTTCTGCGAACCCACCACCGGGTAGAACCCATGGGAAACGGTCTCGGCGGGCGCGCGGCGCCGGCCGACCGCCACTGTCACCGGATTGCGGAGCACCCAGGCGGCGAGTGATTCAATCTCGGGGGGAAGCGTGGCGGTGAACAGTAGCGTCTGCCGTTCGCGCGGACATTGCTGCACGATGCGCTTCACGTCCGGCAGAAAGCCCATGTCGAGCATGCGGTCGACCTCGTCGAGCACCAGCACGTTGACTCCGCGCAGGGTCAGGTCGCCCTGTTCGAGGAGGTCGAGCAGCCGGCCCGGCGTGGCCATGACCACATCGACTCCCCGGTGAAGATCCTCCCGCTGCCGGCCGTAGCCCACGCCGCCGTAAATCACGGTGGTGCGCAGGTTGGTGAACTTGCCGAAGTCACGGAAGGCTTCCTCCACCTGCACAGCCAGCTCGCGGGTGGGCTCGAGGATGAGGCAACGCAGCGTTCCATGGCCCTCGAGGCGTTGCAGAATCGGCAGGGCAAAGGCGGCCGTCTTGCCAGTGCCGGTCTGGGCGGAGCCAATCACATCGCGGCCGGCGAGCACCACCGGGATGGCCTGCACTTGAATGGGAGTCGGCTCGGTGTAGCCCATCTTCTCCACCGCGTAGGCCATTGCGTCCGTGAGCCCGAGCTTGGAGAACAGATTGTTCATTGCCGGCACTTCTGGCGCCGGGACGGGCGCCGAATGCGCCGGCATTGCGGCCGGTTGGGCCGGCGCCGTGGGAGCCGGTCGGGGGGCCGACTGCGGGGCGGGCCGTGAATCGGATCTTGGTCCGAAATTCGGCGCATAGCCGGAATGCTGGCGATAGCCATGACTCCGGCCGCGCCCCCGGCCGCGTCCGCGATCCTGATTCGGCTCTTCCGATGGGTGCGGTCTGGAAGATGGCGAGTGTTCGTGGCCGTGCCCGCGCCCGCGATTCTGCTCGGATCGTTCCGTCGGGTGAGGTCTGGGGCTCGGTGAATGTTCGTGGCTGGCGGGCCGGGAAACAGGCTTGGGGGCGGATTTTACGGGAGCCGCAGCGGGTTTGGCCGTCAGACTCTTCCGAATCGACGCGATAAGTTTGTGCAACATGTCAGATTAGAGTCCGACAGCTTCCCGTTTTCCGCTGGCTTGGCAACCATGTAAACCGTCCCCGCGCCGGCCAGAATGCTGGCTCGAGGTCCGCCGCAATCCGATCGGCCCTATTTTCGGGTGGTCACTGCCCGCTTCCGGCCGGGAAAAAGCGCCCGGCAGATCTCGCATGCCGTGCCGGCGCAGCCGCGCGCAGTGCAGTGTTCGCGGCCATAGAAGATGATGCGAAGGTGGAGTTTGTTCCAATGCTCCCGTGGGAAAAGCCGTTTCAGGTCGCGTTCGGTCTGCTCCACGCTGCGGCCGTCGGTCAGCCTCCAGCGCTGGGCGAGGCGGTGAATGTGGGTATCCACCGGGAATGCCGGCTCACCGAACGCCTGCGCCATGACCACCGACGCAGTTTTGTGCCCCACGCCCGGAAAAGCCTCGAGTTCGGCAAAGCTTCGCGGCACCTGTCCTCCATGCCGCTCGACGAGCAAGCGCGACAATCCGGCGATTGCCCGCGCCTTTTGCGCCGCCAAGCCGCACGGGCGGATGATCGCCTCGATTTTTGCCGCCGGCACCCGGCCCATCGCTTCCGGGTTGTCCGCCACAGCCCAGAGGCGTGGCGTGACTTCGTTCACGCGCCGGTCGGTGCATTGCGCCGAGAGCAACACGGCGACCAGCAGCGTGTAGGCGTCCTCGTGCTGCAGCGGCACTGGGGTCGCGGGGTAAAGCTCCGCGAGGCGCCGGTCAATGTAGGCCGCCCGGGCGGCCTTGGTGGCAAAGGGGTTGGTCATTGCATCACCCGCGTTCGCGGGTGGCGGCGAGCCGGCGGAATTGCCTTGTCGCTACGCGAACCGCGATGATTCGGGCCGCGAAACACCAGAATCGCTTTCCCCCGGAAAACAACCCCTAAGTAACCGGCCCGCCAAATCACTATTGCGCGCCCGGCGCCCTCGCCTACCGTCCGCAGGGTATGTCCCTCGCCAGCGATCCGCTTGCTCCGCCCGACACCTTTGCCCGCCGGCACCTCGGCCCCAATGAGTCCGAGATGGCCGCGATGCTTGCCCAGCTCGGGCATCCGTCGCTCGACGCCCTGATTGACGCGGCCGTTCCGGCGTCCATCCGTGTACGGCGTCCCCTCCGGCTGCCATCCGCAGCCGGGGAAAGCGCGGCTCTCGCGGAATTGCGGGCCATCGCCCGGAAGAATAAGGTGTTCCGCAGCTTCATCGGCATGGGTTATTACGATACGCTCACGCCGCCCGTCATCCAGCGGACCATTTTCGAGAACCCCGGCTGGTACACCGCATACACGCCCTACCAGGCGGAGATTTCGCAGGGACGGCTCGAGGCGCTGCTCAATTACCAGACGATGATCTGCAACCTCACCGGGCTAGGGATTGCCAACGCCTCGATGCTCGATGAAGGCACCGCCGCGGCCGAAGCCATGATGCTCTGCCGCCGCATGAAGGAGGGTGCCGGCGGCGTGTTTTTTGTCTCCGACGCCTGCCATCCGCAGACCATCGATGTCGTCAGGACCCGCGCCCGGCCGCTCGGCATTGAGATTGTGGTGGGGGACCATCGGACGCTCAAGGTCGGGAGCCCAGTCTTTGGCGTGCTGGTGCAGTATCCTGACACGTGGGGCTCGATTCACGACTACGCGAACTTTTTCGCCCAGGCCCATGCCGCCGGTGCGCTCTGCGTCGTCGCCGCCGACTTGCTCGCGCTCACGCTGCTGCGCGCCCCGGGCGAATTCGGCGCCGACGTTGTGGTCGGCTCCACCCAGCGTTTCGGCGTGCCAATGGGATTCGGCGGACCGCACGCGGCGTTCTTCGCCACCCGTGACGCCTACAAACGCCAGATGCCCGGCCGCCTGGTCGGCGTATCAAAGGACGCGCAGGGGAATCCCGCCCTCCGGCTCGCCCTCGGGACCCGCGAGCAGCACATCCGCCGCGACAAGGCCACCTCGAACATCTGCACGGCGCAGGTGTTGCTGGCGGTCATGGCCTCGATGTACGCCGTATACCACGGCCCGGACGGCCTGCGTCGCATCGCGCGGCGGGTGCGTTCGCTGACCCAACTCCTGGCCCGGGGGCTGGCTGCGTCTGGAACGCACGTGAATTCCGAGCCGGTTTTTGACACTCTCACGATCGGAGATGTCGACGCCAGCCGCGTCCATGCGGCCGCGGCCACTGCGAAGGTCAATCTTCGTTCCATCGACGACCACACCGTCGGCGTTTCGCTCGACGAGGCGACCACGCTCGCCGACGTGCAGGCGCTCATTTCCATCGTTGGTGGACGCGATGTAGCCGGGCTCGCTGAGCCCGGCCCGGGGTCGACGACCCCGGCTACAGCCTCTCGTGCCGTTGTCGGCGCCGCTGGCATCCTGGAACTTGCGGATCTGCCCGCCCCGCATGCGCGCACCTCGGCGTTTCTCACCCATTCCGTTTTCAATTCGTTCCACACCGAGCATGAGATGCTGCGCTACATCAAGCGGCTCGAGTCGCGTGATCTCTCGCTGTGCCATTCGATGATCTCGCTAGGCTCCTGCACGATGAAGCTCAACGCCGCCAGCGAGATGCTTCCCGTCACCTGGCCTGAGTTCGGCCACCTCCATCCATTCGCCCCGGCCGGGCAGACCCGCGGCTACCAGAAACTCTTCGCCGATCTGGAGACCTGGCTCGCGAAAATCACCGGTTTCGCGGCCATTTCGCTTCAGCCCAACGCCGGCTCCAACGGCGAATACGCGGGCCTGCTCGCCATCCGCGGGTGGCACGAGTCGCGCGGCGAGGGCCGCCGCAAGGTCTGCCTGATCCCCACCTCCGCGCACGGCACCAATCCCGCGAGCGCCGCGATGGCTGGCCTCACGGTCGTGCCCGTGGCCTGCGACGCCGAGGGGAACGTCGATCTCGCCGACCTTCGCGCCAAGGCGGCGCAGCATGCGCCGGACCTTGCCGCGCTTATGATCACCTACCCGTCCACCCACGGCGTGTTCGAGAGCGGCATCAAGGAGATCGCCGCCATCGTGCATGGACACGGCGGCCAGGTTTATATGGATGGCGCCAACCTTAACGCTCTCGTGGGTCTGACCAATCCCGCTGCGCTCGGCGCCGACGTCGGCCACCTCAACCTGCACAAGACGTTTTGCATTCCGCACGGCGGCGGCGGCCCCGGCGTGGGGCCCATCGGAGTGGCGAAGCACCTGGTTCCCTTCTTGCCCGGCCACCCGCTCGCGCTGCCGCGAGCGGAAGCGAAAACCGAAAACCAAAAATCGAAAATGGGCGCCGGCGCTGTTGCCGCCGCGCCCTGGGGTTCCGCCTCGATCCTGCCCATCTCCTGGATGTATCTCCGCATGATGGGCCCCGACGGCCTGGCGCAGGCTACCAAGGTCGCAATTCTCAACGCCAACTATCTGGCGAAGCGGCTCAATTTATTTTTTCCGGTCCTCTACAAGGGCGCCGGCGGGTTCGTGGCCCACGAATGCATTGTCGACCTGCGCGACTGGAAAAAACACGGGATCGAAGTCGACGACGTCGCCAAGCGCCTGATGGATTATGGCTATCACGCCCCGACGATGTCCTTCCCGGTGCCCGGCACGCTGATGATCGAACCCACCGAGAGCGAATCGAAAGCCGAACTCGACCGCTTCTGCGACGCGCTCATTGCCATTCACGGCGAGATGAAGAAGGTGGCCACCGGCGAATTCGACCAGGCAAATAACCCGCTCAAGCAGGCGCCGCACACCGCGCAGGTCGTCTGCGCCGACGCGTGGAGCCGGCCCTACGCGCGCGAGGTGGCCGCGTTTCCGAGCGCCTGGACGCGCCATTTCAAGTTCTGGCCGGCGGTCGGCCGCGTGGACAACGTGTATGGCGACCGGAACCTAGTGTGCTCATGTGCGGGGGTGGAGGCGTATGCCGGAACGGCGCAAGCCTAGCGGCCTATGGCTGAAAGTCGCAGGGCCGTGAGCCTATGCTGCGTCAGCAGCGCAGGCTTAACGGCGCGTGGCTGAAAGCCGCACGCCCAAGATTTATGCGGCGCCAGCCGCGCAAACCTGAGGTATCTGCTGCGCCGGCAGTGCACGCCCAAGGTTTATGCTGCGTTCGCAGCGCAAACCTAAGGTCGGGCAGACCCCGTTCTTCACCTGAATCACTTGTCAACTAATAGCTGACAAGTTAGCTAGGCTACCGCCGATGGCCGCGAGGCTTCCAGTGATGGCGGAGAGCGGCTTATCCGCCGGAGACCGCCTGCAACACCAGCAAGCGGTCGCCGGCCCTGAGCGGCACATTGCGGTCCGGAATCGTCGCAAGATTGTCGTCGTTGTAGAAGATGAGCACATGCCGCCGCAGCTGCAGGGCCTCGTCGTAGAGGTGCGGGCGCAGCCGCGGGTATTCCTCCAGGAGACGTTGCAGGGCGTCTGCCAGCGTGGCGGCGACGAGCGGAAACTGCCGCCGTCCTCCCGTGCAATCGGCCAGTAGGCTGGGAACTGTCACCTCAATCGTCATGGGAAGCCTTTCACAGGAGGAAACGGAGGCAACAGAGGGGAGCAGGAGGCAATTGCTCTAGAATCACCGGGGCCGACTTTTCGAACGCCTACTGCTCAAATGAGATCACGGCCTCTCCGTTCCCTCTGTTACCTCCTGTAGAGCTGAAATCTTAAGTCAGCCAGGCTTTGATGGTCGTGATGCGGGGAAACTGTCCGGGCAGCCGGTGCCAGTTTTCGCCGGCGTCCGCAGAGTAGTACACCTCGCCCATCGTGGTGCCGAAATAGACTCCGGCGGGATCGAGCGGATCCGCCGCCATCGCGTCCCGCAGCACACCTACAAAGTGCGGCTGCCGCGGCAGACCCTTGGCCAGCGCCCGCCAGGTCCGGCCGCGATCGCGCGAGCGGTAGATCTTGAGCGCGCCGTCCGGCACGAAGCGCTGCTCATCGCTCTGCAGGGGCACGATGAAAAGGTCCCCATTGGCCGTGACAGTCATGGGAAACCCAAAGTTGCTCGGCAGGCCGTCGGCAATGGATTGCCACGACTCGCCGGCGTCCTCCGACTTGAAGACGCCGCCGTGGAACTGCTGGTAGAGCACGCCGGGCCGGTGGGGATCGAGCACCATCTTGTGCACGCACCGACTGACCTCGGTTTCGGCCGGCAGGCCCGTCGGCACGGAGGGCAGGTTGCGGTTGCAGGTTTTCCACGAGAGGCCGCCGTCGTCGCTGCGAAATACGCCGATGGCCGAGGCGGCCACCCACAGGCGCTGCGGGTTGCCGGGATCGACGAGAATGGTGTGCAGGCACATCCCGCCGTTGCCCGGGAACCACTGCGGTCGCGTCGGGTGCCGCGTCAAGCCGTCCAACTCGGCCCAGGTGCGGCCGTCATCGCGGCTCACAAACAACCCCGCCTCCTCCACGCCCGCATACCACGTACCCGGTTGGGAGGCGTGACCCGGGCTGATCTGCCAGATGCGATTGAGCTTGAAACCGGACTCCGCCGTGTAAGCCGGCCCGCGGTCGACTTCCTCCCAGGTCGCGCCCAAGTCGCGCGTTGTCCGGAGAGTCGCGCCGTAGGTGTAGCTGCAGGTCCCGGCAATGATCCGGCCATTACGGCTGTCGCCACACAGACTGTAAACCTCCCATCCCGCCAGATGCGGACCGGTGAGTTTCCACTGCTGCCGGTCGGCGTCGGTGTGATAAAAAAACGCGCCTTTGACCGTGCCGATCAGGAGAACCAGTTTGCTCGCGTCATTGGGTACCGGGGGCATGCGCCGAAATATAGCGCAGGAGCATTCTTTCCGCTAACGGTTATTGCATCCTTCCTGCTCGGGTTGCTCACCCAGGCGGACAACTTGCAGTTGACTTCACCTGGGCGGTTCAGCCGCTGCTTCATCCCAGCCAGCGGCTCGTCAGACTGGCTCGGAAGTCGCAGGCCCGTTGACTCTCGCCCGTCCTTCAAGGAAGCGGACGGCGGCGAGGAGAAGCAGCGCGCCGCAGAACCACTCGCTGGGCGCACCTCCCCCGCCGCCGCCGGACGCGCTGCCGCTCCCCGTGACTGGCGGCGGCGTGGTCGTACCGCCCGACGGTGGTGGCGTGGTCGCGGTATCTGCCGTCAGCGTCAGCGTCGTAACAACGCCATTGGGCGTGACCTTGCGAATGGCGCCATTGCCGGTGTCAACCACCCAGAGATTGCGGTTGCCGTCGACCACCAGTCCGCGCGGCTGGTTGAAGAGGGCATTGCCGCCGGTGCCATTCCCCAATCCCGCGATGCCCGCAACCCCCGCCAGCGTGGTGACGGCGCCGCCCGGCATGACCCGGCGAATGGTGCCGTTGCCGGTGTCCGCAACATAGAAACCGCCGGCGTCGCTGGCCGGATCCACCGCCACGCCGGCAGGTTGATTGAACAGCGCGTAGATTCCGGTGCCGTCGTTGCCGCCGCTGATGCCCGCCGAGCCCGCCACGGTGGTCACCCCGCCGTCAAAAGTAACCCGGCGAATGGTGGCGTTGTACGTATCCGCCACGTAGATCTGGCGGCTGTCCGTCGCGATGCCGCTGGGATAATTGAAGCGGGCGGCGCCGCCGACGCCGTCCGCATCCCCCGGGACGCCTGCGGCACCGGCCAGGGTGCTCACCGTGCCGTCCGGTGTGATCTTGCGAATGGTGGCATTCATGGCATCCGCCACGTAGAGATTGCCGGAGGCGTCCACCGCCAGGCCGTGGGGTGAGTTGAACCAGGCGGAACTGCCGACGCCGTCGCGGTTTCCGCGACTGGCTGCCGAGCCCGCGAGGGTCGTGACGACACCCGCTGGCGTGATCTTGCGGATGGTGGCGTTGCCGGTGTCGGCGACATAGACATTCCCGGCCGAGTCCACGGCCAGGCCGCCGGGCTGATTGAACCGGGCGCTGGCGCCGGGGCCATCCTGCGTGCCGACGGCGCCGGTTGATCCGGCCAGCGTGCTGACGAGGCCGGCGGGGGTGATCTTCCGGATGGTATCGTCGGATGAATCCGTCACGTAAAAATTGCCCGCGCTGTCTGCCGCGATGCCCACGGGATACCGGAGGAGTACGGCGCCGCTTACGGTAAGCGTCACCGCGGTACTGGTGGCCACGCCGGTGGCGTTGGTGATCACGCAGCGGAACTGATCTCCGCTCATTCCCGCCGAGGCGTTGCTGACCGTCAGAACCGTGGACGTCGACCCGGAGTAACTGCCGCCGTCGCTCACGTTGGCCCAAGTGCCGCTTCCCGCCGGCAAACGCTGCCATTGATAGGTCGTTGCCGGGTAGCCGCTCGCCACGGCGATGAAGATCCCGCTCAGCCCGGCCGTTATGGTGCGGCTCTGCGGCTGGGTCGTGATCGTTGGCGGTCCCAAGTCGACGGGGTTGCTCCGCCACGCGATGCCGTACGGGACTCCCGCCGGTCCGGTCACCTCGAGCACATAGCGCCCCGCTGGCAGACTCGCCTGGTAGACATGTTCGACATTGTCGATGGCCGAGCGGCTTTCGGCGACCAGGGTCCCGACCGAAAAATCAGCGCTGGCGGTCGATAACCGGAGGTTCAGGTCGGCCAGTGAGGGCGTGAGGACCGACCAGTTCGCGTTAGGTGTGATCGTGCGGTGCCAGGTCAGCACGGCCGAGAACGTCGCGGTCTGTCCGGTTGGAACCTCGATAAAATACCGCCCGGTGCCGCTGGTGGACTTGTCCCAGCCCGATGCGGACAACCAGGCGTTTCCGGTTGGCTGGCGGCCGCTCATCAGCATGTGATAGCTGTTACCGATGTTGACCTGGCCCGCCCCGAAGTGCGTGTCCAACGGTTGGGTGGGAGAGTTGGACCAACCGGGGATTTCTTGCTTGGTCGCCCCGGCCAGCAGCAGCGCTTTGATCACGCGCGGGTCTTTCGCCAAGGTAAAGCGGGCGTCGGACTTGGCCTGGTCGATCAACAACCCGGCGCAGGAGGCGATGATGGGTGTGGCGCCGCTCGTGTAGTCGTTCGGCGCGACGATGTCGGGTTTGATGCGTCCCACGCCTTCGATCAGGGTATCGCCCGAACTATGGGTGCCTGCGGTGACGCCTATGGTAATCACGTTGTAGGCGCTGGAGAAAACATAAGGCAGCGGGTTGGTCGCGCCGTTCAGCACGACAGCCACGAATGTCACTCCCTGCTGATCCACCCGCCAGTCGAGCCGGCGGAGGATCTCCACGGACCAGGTGGGGTCGTTCCAGCAGGAAGTCGTGCTCTCGAGATCCCAGGCTGGGACCGATGGTGCGATCGTTTCGCCAGTATGCAGAGCTGCGGTGACATACTTCTCGTCCGCGGTCGAGATCAGCGCCGGTACTTGAGGAATGATACTCGTGGTTGAGCCGACGAGCATCGCGGCCACGCCGGTGGCATGATCGGAGAAACCCGTCGGATTGGTGCCCGCGGGAAAATAGGTCAGGGACCGGCCCGCGAGTTCGCCGCCCGGGGCGACCGCCCAATTAAAGTTCGTCCAATCGACGGCGAACTCGATCTCGAGAATCGTGAGATTCCGACCGGTAGGCAGATTCGGATATTCGGCCTGCAGTTGCGTAAACCCGATCTGGTCCTTGAATTGGGCGGAGGCGGGTAAAGCGCAGGCAAGGAGGCTCGCGAAGGCGAGCGCCATACGGGCGGGCGTGGCCAGCAGCAAACGCGCGGCTGAATAATGGCGGCGAAGGATCGTGAATTTGGTCTTGTTCATGGTGGGTATTGGGGAGTTGCCCCGCGGGATCAGTTGGTTTTTTGCATCGGCTGATCGGTGGTTGGTATCCGTCAACCGGTCTCAGAATTCCCAACTCAGTCCAAAGCTAGGCAGAATCGGAAACATCCCCAGAGCTGGCTTTGAAACGATCAACTGCCCATTGACAACCGTCGCCGAGGGCGAAGTCGTAGACGGCCGCGCGGGCGGGCAAGATGACGGAAATAAGCGCCGCGCAGCAGAGTCGACGCAGGAGGTCTTTTTTCGCGATTGTGATGTTCATCGTCGGGGAAAATCTACGTTGAGATGATGCTCAGAACTCCCAGCTCAGGCCGAAACTGGGCAGCAGCGGCAGCATTCTCCCGGGGGTTTTGTGGACGATCAGCTGGCCGTTCACGATCGTGGCCGAATGCTCGTCGTAGCCGACCTCGTTTTGCCGGTCGTAGGCGTTGAAAATGTCCACGAAGGCCCGCAGCGTGCTGTGCTTCAGCCGGTAGGTCCGGGTGGCGCGCAGGTCGAGGCGATGGTAAGCGGGGGCCCGCAGCGCTCCCCTCGGCCCGTAGGTCCAGGAATAGATGAGCGAGCCGTCATTCAGGGTGGTAAGATAGTAATTGATATCCGTGAACGGCCACCCGGTGTGGTACTGCCACGACGCGCTCAACTGCCAGTGGGGCGCAGGCACGTAGGTCACGTCCGCGTAGAAGGTGTGGCGCTGGTCCCACAGGCGCGGCGTCCAGCGTCCGCCGACCTCCTCTTCCGTCACCGCATAGGTGTAGCTCGCCGACCAGCCGAAGCGCGGATTGCGGCGGTTCTCGGCGAGGAGTTCGAGGCCGCGCGCCCGGCCGCGGGAGGGGCTGACCTTGGTCCGGTCGTAAAGGGCCTCGGGAAAGACGTTGAAGACGTCAACGAGATTCTCCCAATACGGACGCAGGTGCGAACTCAGCCGCTCGTATGCCTCGAGGCGCAGGGTCAGGCCGGACTCCAGCTTGTGCGACACGCCCAGCACCCGCTGTTCGGCCCGCTCCGACGGAGAGAATTTCGTCTCCCGGTCCTGCACGGAGAGCTCCTGCAGTCCCTGCGCCTGCTCGTAGATTCCCCAGGCGGCGCGGACCGTAGTGCGGGGTCCCACCGCGAGCGAGGCATTGAGCCGCGGACTCCAGCCCGAGTCATTCGTGTAGGAATGGCGCTCGAAGCGCACGCCCGGTTCGATCACCAGGGGTGCCCCCAGCTGCAGACGGGGCGCGAAGTAGGCCGCGGCATAATCGCCGTCGGGTCGCAGCGTGTAGTTCACCGTCCGGGTCGTGTCGAGGAGGTTACCGTTGATCAGGGACCACATTTCGCGCAACAGGGCGTAGTCGTAGCGCGCTTGTCCGGACTTGAATTCGAACCCCGTGCGCACGAGGGCCCGCTCGGTCAGATTCAGCGTCCAGTCCTGACGCAGGCCGACGGTGTCGAGCCGACGGTCGTCCTGCAACGTGAACCGGTGAACTCCGCCGTCGATCACTCCATTGCCGTTGCGATGCCAGTCGAGCCGGGCTAACGAGAGCACGCCCTCGCCCGACAGCCGCTCGCCAAAGTCGCCCCGCCAGCGGCCCCACACGTAGGCGCTGTCGTAACGGCTCCGGAGATCGGGGTCGTCATCGATCCGCCCCTTTTGCAGGCGTTGCATGGAATCATTCGCATACAGCATATGCAGCGAGAGCGTGTGGTGGGGGTTGAGCCGATACTCCACCTTGCTGGAGAAGTCGTAGTAAATGGGCGAGGCGTCGATCTCGCCCCCGCCCAGCTTGATGGCGAGGTCGATGTAGCCGCGCCGCGCCGCCACCATCCACTGGCCGTCGCCGCCGGCAAATTCGCCCTGGTTGGTGACACGAAGGTCGGTGACACTCAAGCCGACCGTCGTGAGCAGCTTCGGTCGCGTAAACTCCTGGGTCTCCATCGTCAGTACTCCCGCCAGCCGGTCGCCGTACTCGGTGGTGAAGCCGCCCGTTACCAGGTCGACACTGCCGATCGTCTGCAAGTCCACGATCGAGAGCGATCCGTCAAAGTCCTTGAGGTGGAAGGGCTCGATCAGGTCCACGCCATCGAAGCGCGCGAGCAGCTGGTTGTTCGGCGCGCCCCGCACGAGAAACATCGCGGAAAAATCGTTCCCCGTCAGCCCGGGCAGGCGACTGATCGTGCGGTAAAGGTCCTCGCCGAACTGGGGCAGGGTTTCCAACTCCGCGTTGGTCAGCGTAACGTTCGGGGCGACGCGTTCCTCGGCGATGCCGAACTGGCTCGGGGTCACGACGACCTTGTCCAGCTTCACTACCTCCTCTTCCGGGCTGGAAGCAGCGGTCTCGGACCGGCCGCCCTCCTCCTTGGCCCCAGGCGCCGGGTCAGCCTTGAGGGCGCAAGCGGTGGCACAGAGCACCAGTCCGCGAAGAAACAGCCGGGCCATCCGAAAAACGCTGGCAGCGCCATGACGAAGGCCGATGACAGAGGAGCCGGGCTCCTCAAAGGCGAGGTTCATGATTTGGGGCGGAGCACCTTCGCAGGAAATCACCGGTGGGGCTCTGGCCTCTGGCGAGAGCGTACTCCATTATGGCTTAACACCGCTCCTTAGTCATTCCCTTCAAGAAAACTCCAATCGCGGCCTGACGGCGGTTGATTTGCCGGCTTCGCCGGCCACACTGTCACCGGCATGAGAATCATCCGTCACCTCGGTCCCACTGGACCGGCTTACGCGGCGCTGCAGCCCGACGGCACCGCCCGCGAGATCGCCGGCGACATTCTTGGCGAATTCCACGCGACCGATCGGGTCGTGCGGCCCGGCAAGCTGCTCGCGCCTGTGGTTCCCGCCAACCTCCTCGCCATCGGACTGAACTACCGGAAACACGCCGAGGAAGGCGGCCGCGGCGCGCCGGAGAAGCCGGTGCTCTTCCTCAAGGCCACCAGTGCCGTGCAAAACCCTGGCGACCCCATCGAGATTCCGCGGCACCTGGCTAGCGACGAGGTCGATTACGAATGCGAGCTCGCCGTCGTGATCGGCCGGCGCTGCAAGAACGTCGCCCGCGCCGACGCCCTCGATTACGTGCTCGGTTACACCTGCGCCAACGACGTCTCGGCCCGCGACTGGCAGCGCAAACCCTGGGGCGGCGGCCAGTGGTGCCAGGCCAAGAGCTTCGACACTTTTTGCCCGCTCGGCCCGGTGCTGGTGACCCGGGACGAGATTCCTGACCCCAACTGTCTGCGCATCCGCACCCTGCTCAATGACCAGGTCATGCAGGACTGGAACACGGACGACATGATCTTCGACGTGCCCGCGCTCATCGAGTTTCTCAGCGGCAGCAAAACCCTGCTGCCTGGAACGGTGATTTTAACCGGCACGCCCCACGGCGTCGGCTTCGCGCGCCCGCTGCCCGTGTTCATGCGCCCGGGCGATACCGTCACGATCGACATCGAAAAGATCGGCTCTTTGACGAATCCAGTGATTTTGGAGCACGTGTAGGAGCCTGCTTGCAGGCGACTCCTTGCCGGTGCACGGATCCAATCATCGCCTGCAAGCAGGCTCCTACAACTGGATGATCCAGGCAGAGACCGCCTATCCCATCAGCAGCGCAATCTGCCGGCCGGGGCCGTGCACGCCCTCGATCAGGATGCCCTCCACGTCGGCGGTCTTCGATGGACCCGTGACCCAGATGATGTTCGGGTCGTCCCCGAGCAGGGCGACCGCCTGCGCCACATTGGTCAGCACCTCCTCGCGGCGGAGCAGCGCAATGTGCACCCACGGCGCCAGCGCGCCGAGCCGGCGCGAGGTGGTCGTGTCGGACAGAATGAGCGTGCCGGTCTCGGCGATTGCGCCGACGGCGCGCGTGATGCCAAACTGGTAGTCGTCCACGCGCGTGCGGTCGAACTCCAGCTCGACCGTGAACTCCGGCCCGAAGACCGGCGCCAGGCGCGGCCACAGCTTCGGGTCGCAGTAGCCATGCAGCCACGGGCCCGTCTTCAGGAGCGCGACGAGGTCTTCCGGGCGTTCCAAGCCGGTCCCGTTCACAAGCTTGGTCCGCTCGCAGAACACCCCCCAAGGATCGCGCCAGTCGGTGATTTCGCGCATCACCGCCACGTTGTCGGGAAAGGCCGGATAGGCCGCGCGCTTCGCCAGCGGAGCGAGCGCGCCGCGCACCCGGCTAAAAATGACTTCACGATCGTCGTTCATGGGGTTCGCTTGACTGCGGAATTCCGCGATGAATCTGGATCGGTGATAGCGTAGCCGAACTCGTGAGAGTTTGGACCATCGCTCGGTTCCAAAGCCTCACGGCTTTGGCTACGCATTGGGGTTTATCCGTACTCATCCGTGCCATCCGTGGTTAAGGTTTCATTCCCGGCTGATGGGGTTTCGCCACGAGCAGCTTCTCGCGGGCCACCAGGTAAAGGGCGCCCGTCAGGAGCGCAAACGGGATCAAGGTCAGGGCATCGGACCAGGGTCCGTTATAGAAGGGATTGTGGGCATTGGCCCATTGCTCGATCGCATCGTTGAGACCCTCGAAGGCCGGCACGCCCTGGAGAATCGCGATGATGATGCCCGCGATCGCACCGCCGGCAATGTAACCGGAGGCGAGCAGCACGCCCGGACTCTTGTCGCTCTCCTGCGCGAACTCGTCCGAGCTCATCGCCGCATACTTCGGCTGCTGCCGGGTGTGACGGTCCGCCAGCCAGCGCGCCAGGCCGCCGATGAAAATCGGCGATGAGGACGAGAGCGGCAGATAAACCCCGACCGCGAA
>PMBT01000029.1:52326-78237 GCA_003153035.1 Opitutia bacterium | reverse complement strand
TTCGCGTGGCGCTCGCTCATGGCCGCCGAGATCTTCGTCACGATCCTGACCGGCTTCGGCCTGGGCCAGATGCTGCACTACGGCCGCGAACTCAACGCGATGGACCAGGTGATCGGCATCATGGTGGTGATTGTTGTCATCGGATTGCTCGCGGACAAAATCTTCTTTTCCCCCTGGGAAAACTTCCTGCACCGGCGCTGGGGCACCTCGAAGTAGATCCGGCCCGGCGGCGCGTTGCCGTCTTTCCTCCTTAACTCGCAACCAAAGCCCAAACTCAATCATCCCTGAATCCTATGGCCAAGATATATGACACCATCGTTGACACGATCGGCAACACGCCGCTCGTCCGTCTCCACCGCACCGCCCAGGCCCACGGCGCCCTCGCCGACGTGCTGCTGAAGCTCGAGTTCTTCAACCCGCTCAGCAGCGTGAAGGACCGCATCGGCGCGGCCATGATCGACGATGCGCTCAAGTCGGGGCGCATCAACCAGGACACCGTCCTGATCGAACCCACCAGCGGCAACACCGGNNCGCCGCAAGCTGCTCAAGATCCTCGGCGCGCGCCTGGTGCTGACCGAGGGCCCGAAGGGCATGAAGGGCGCCATTGCCAAGGCCGAGGAGCTGCAGAAGCAGATCCCCAACAGCGTCGTTCTCCAGCAATTCGCCAACCCGTCCAATCCCGAGATCCACCGCAAAACCACCGCNNGCCGAGGAGATCTGGCGCGATACCGACGGCAAGGTCGACATCATCGTATCGGGCGTTGGCACGGGCGGCACCATCACCGGAGTGGGCGAGGTGCTCAAGCCGCGGAAGGCCGGTCTCAAGATCGTGGCGGTGGAGCCCGACGCGTCGCCCGTGCTGTCGGGCGGTCAGCCTGGCCCGCATAAGCTACAGGGGCTTGGCGCCGGCTTCATCCCGCAGGTGCTCAACACCAAGATCTATGATGAGGTCATCCGGGTGAAGGAGGCCGATTCGGCTCCAATTTCGAAGCAGGTTAACCAGCAGGACGGCATTCCGATCGGCATTTCGTCCGGCGCCGCGGTCTGGGCCGCGCTGCAGCTCGCCAAGCGCCCTGAGAACAAGGGAAAGCAGATCGTCGTGATCGTGCCGTCGAGCAGCGAGCGCTATTTGTCCACGTGGCTGTTCGCGGACCTCAACACCGAGAGCGACTCAATCGAGGACCTCATCAAGAAATAATCCGCCGGCCGCACGGGGATCTTAGCCGGAACTATTCATCTGTAGGAAGCGCGCTTCGGCCTTCGCATGAAGCTACGGCCGACAGGTGCTCGCGACCTGTCCTCCGTCCTGTCCGCCATAGGCTTGGCGACGGCGGAAGGCCCGGCGGAGGAGGATGGCAGAAGAATGATCGCCCGTCCCTCGACCCCGCTCGGGACCCTGAGCTCGTCGAATGGGCAAGCGGGCTTCCTACATCATCCACTGAACGGCTTATGCTCCTCTGGCGGCGCCCGCGGTTCTTTTGCGTGGATCCGACTTAATAAGAGCCAAGTCAGTTCCGGGTCCCCAAGAGTTTGTTGGCCCGTGCACAACTATGTTCAAGCTTGAACATAGTTGTGCATGAGCTTGCGCGCAATTCGCGCTCGCGATGTGGCAAAGAAAAAGCCCGCCGTTTCGGGCGGGCTTGTGAATCCAAATGGAGCAGGTCTTACCTCATGGACCAGCGATTGAGCGCAATCAGATCCAGAAGTGACGGGCCGGGCATCGAGTCATTCGCACCGCCGTCATTTGCCGTGTCCGCAGTCGTCATCGTCCCGCTCCTTGGGGAGCTGGCGAATCTCGAAATGCGTTACGACTTCTCCCATGCTGCTGGTGGCCACATTATTCGCAGAGTCCATCTCCCAGTTGGTAACACCGTCGGAATAGACATTGTATTCAAGTCCCCCCGCATTGAACGAGAGTCCGAAGTAATCAAACCCTGCATTCTGTCCGTTTACAAAGACAAGGTTATCGAACAAGGCGACTAAAGTGGTGGCAGGGTTCGCGTTCGGATCAAGGGTGTCGATCAGGACCGTCCGCGGAGCCCACGGAGCGAGAAAATCGTACCCATGTTGCAAGCCAATGATCTTCACACCGTCTCTCTCCCCGGTGATGGCGATGATGGGATAACCGCCGGCATCAGAATAGAAATCGCCGGTCGTGATGATGGCGTTAACGCGATGGTGACCGTAGGTATACTTGAGCGACCAACGAACGGCAGCTTGGGACTGGCAGGCCAATCCGAAGGCAGCGAGGATTAACAGTGCGAGTGTCTTTTTCATGTGTCCTTTCATGTGGGATGGAGAACTGATTCTCTACGGGGGAGTGTGGTTGTTGGTAGCGGCGGGGTAGGGGTCGCCGTGACCAGATTGGGTTTCCACCGTGCTATAAAGAATTCGGAGGCGAAGGTTACACGGGGCGGCGAAGCCGCCGCCAAAGCGGGAAGGAGCGGGAAATTGGGAAAGCGGGAAAGCGTGGCGACCTTGGCGCCCTTTGCGTGAGGCAACCCTCTGGCATGGGCTGGTTCTCACACGGAGACGGACAAAGGGATGAAGGAGAACGATACCCTCTCCGTTCCCTGTTAAAAATCTGGGGTTGATATCGTTCTTCGTCGCGATGGCGGGCTTGCGTTGCGTCCTGGAAGCAGGCAGAAGTTACGCTTCCGTGGCGTCGAAACACCCATCGGCGGACGAGGCCGGGACCGCAGCGCGCGGCCCTGGTGGATTTGCAACCACGCACTGGAGCATGATCGTGCGGGCGGCGGAAACCGGGACACCCGAGGGCCGGGCCGCGCTGGAGGAACTCTGCCGGACCTACTGGTACCCGCTCTACTGGTTCGCTCGGCGGCGCGGGCTCGCGCCGGCTGACGCCGAGGATCTGACCCAGGGGTTTCTCGCCGACCTGCTCGCCAGGGGCGCGGTGGCGCAGGCCGATGCAGCGCGCGGGCGGTTCCGCACGT
This sequence comes from Opitutia bacterium, assembly GCA_003153035.1. Taxonomy (GTDB): domain Bacteria; phylum Verrucomicrobiota; class Verrucomicrobiia; order Opitutales; family Opitutaceae; genus Fen-1467. The sequence continues at coordinate 75,283 of PMBT01000029.1, read as the reverse complement.
TCCTCCTTACCTCGTTTAGGAACTTCCATTCCTACCAGCGGGACCATGCTCAGGCCGCCAAGCGCGGCGGCGGGCAGGCGATCGTGTCGCTCGAAGCCATGCAGGCAGCCGAGGCGCGGTTCGGTACCGAACCCGCGACCACGGAATCGCCGGAAACGGCCTACGACCGGAAATGGGCGGTCAGCCTGATCGAAATAACCTTTGCGGAAATGAGGCGCGAATACGCGGCGATCGGCAAAGCGGCGTGGTTCGACGAACTCAAGGCCGCGCTTTGGGGCGGCCGGGGTGAAATCAGCTACGCCGAAATCGCCCGCCGGCTCGATTCGACCGAGGGCGCGGTCAAGGTGGCGGTGCACCGGCTGCGGCAGCGTTTCGGCGACCGATTCAGCGCCGAGGTGGCGAAGACCGTCATCGACCCGGCGGAGACCGACGATGAGATCCGCCACCTGCTCGCGGTCGTCAGCGTGTAACTTCGGCCGTGGATTTCTTTAAAGTACCAAGGGAGATCCTTCCCGCTCCATGATCGTTATGACGTGCCAGAGTTGCGGCGCCGCGCTGGACACAAGCACGGCCGATCCGCTGTGTCCGGCCTGCGTGTTTCGCGCGGTGTTGGAAACGATGCGCGATAAAACCGCGGCGGCGGGGCATTCGGTGCTTCCGCGGACGTTTGGCCCCTACGAGTTGGTGGAGGAGATCGGCCGGGGCGGCATGGGGGTGGTCTATGCGGCGCGGCAGCCGGCACTCGGCCGCACCGTGGCAATAAAACTTCTGCTGGCGGGTGCCTACGCAGGCGAAGTTGCCTTGCGCCGGTTTCAGTTGGAAGCCGCCGCGGCCGCCGGCCTGCAGCACCCGAACATCGTCGCGATCCACGACTACGGCGAGGTGGACGGCCAGCCATACTACGCGATGGATTTGGTGGCCGGCCGCAACCTGGCGGAGATTTGCGGCGGCCGGCCGTTGCCGGCCCGCCGCGCCTCGGAGATCCTGCGGTTGCTGGCCGGGGCGGTGCACTACGCGCACCAGCGCGGCGTCCTGCACCGCGACCTCAAGCCCTCCAATGTGATTGTTGACGAAGAGGACCGGCCGCGGATCACCGACTTCGGCCTGGCCAAAATGCTCGGCAGTACGGAAGGTGGAACGCTGACCGGCCAGATGCTCGGCTCTCCCAGTTACGCCGCAACTGAACAGGTGGCCGGCCGCGATGCGAAGATCACCGTGGCCAGTGATGTGTACGGCCTGGGCGCGCTTTTCTACCATCTGGTGACCGGGCGGGCTCCGTTCAATGCCGCGACCCCGGCCGAAACTTTGCGGCTGGTACTCGAAACGGATCCGGTGCCACCCCGGCTGCTCAATCCCGCGTTGCCGCGCGACCTGGAAACCATCTGCCTCAAGTGTCTGGAGAAGGAACCGACCCGGCGTTACGCTTCGGCGGCGGAAGTGGCCGACGACGTGGAGCGCTTCCTCGCCGAGCGGCCAATCCGCGCGCGCCCGCCGAGTGCACTCTACCGGATGCGCAAGTTCGCGCGGCGCCACCGCACCAGTATGGCGGCGGCCGGCTTTGCCGTGCTCTCGCTGGTCGTCGGGCTGACGATTGCACTGGCAGGATATCGCCGCGCCGTCGTGCAGCGGCGCGCGGCCGATGCCGCTCGTGGCGAGGCCGGGCAGCTGGTCGCGCTCATGTCGCACGATTTAAAGCCGGTCGTCGAGGAACGGGGCGGGTTGCCGCAATTGCTGCAAATGACTGAGGCGACGGTCCACTATTACGAAACGCTGCCGCCCGAACTCCGCAACACCAAGACCGATCAAGGGCAGGCCGACGCCCTGGCCGCGCTGGGGCGCCTGCGGGGGCGCTCGCTGAACAATTTCAAGGGCGCCGAAGCAGCCCTGCGGGCAGCGCTGGCGTTGCGCGAGAAGATTGCGCGGGATAATCCCGATGATCCCGAGGCGGCTGCCGCGTGGTTGTCGGACGAATATGAACTGCCTGAGGTCATCGGCGAATCAAGCGCGACTATCTCCGAGGCACGCTGGGTGGCAATGGTCGGTCGCGGGCGGGAACTCCATCGGCGGTTTCCCGGCAGCCTCCGCGTAACGCAGTGCCTGGCGGATGTTCTGTCTGGGTACGTTGGTTTTATCTACCAACAACTCGGCAAGCCGCGCGAGACCGACGCCAGCTCCGCTGAGCGCGAAACACTGCTCGAGGAGGTGTTGGCCTTCCAGCCAAAGGACAAGATGCCTCCCGATCGCATCGGAAAGATCCTGAACGCTCTGGCCAGAGCTTCGGAAGCAGCTGGCGACGTTGGACATTCGGCGGCGCTGTCTGGGCAGGCGCTGGCCTATTGCTCCGACGCGTTGAAAGCGGATCCCGGGAACCTCAAGCTTCGCGAGCAAACGGCGGAAGCAGCAACAGTTGCGAGCCATCGCTGCCGTTCTTGGGAAGCGGTACGCGACGCAGAGCGCATAGCCCGCGAGCACTTTCGGGTGCTCATCGAACTAAGCCCCGATGATCAGGTGTACCGACTCAAATACGCCTCGGCGCATTTCATGGAGAGCTGGTACCTGTTGAATCGCGCTCCAGACCTGGAAACCTCGCGAAAGGCGTTTCGCGAATTCCTCGCCCTGCTTGAGCCAATCCTCGATCGGGGGGGGTATTATGACCAATGGCAGACGCTGAGCGTCCACACCCACCTGTTGCTCGGCGTCATCGCGGCGTGGTTGGCCGAACCAGCCGAAGCCCGGAAAGAAATCGAGCGGGCTCAACTGCGATTGGCTGGCTATTGCAATAGGATGCCCAAAGGGGCGTTTGGGCAGTGCATTGCGCGCGTCAATTTTCTTTTCATGAAGGCGTCTGTCCTCTACTGGCTGCGCGATTGGCCCGCGGTGGCGGAATCGGCGCGGGACAGCCTGGCGGAGATCGAAGCCGGGCTGAGGCAAGACCCGACCCATAGCGGACTGCTTCTCCGTCAGGCCGAGGCCGACGCCTTTCTCGGCATAGCAGCGCAACGCGAAGGACGGTCGGCCGAGGCTATCTCCCGGTTGCGGCCGGCCATCGGGATCGCGCGCGCAACTCCGCAGGTGTATTCCATCCTGGACCTGCACGGGTTTCTGGGAACGGCCCAGCGAGCCTTGATCAGGTCGCTCGTGCAGAACGGCGACAACGAAGAGGCCAGGCAGGTCTCTGAACAGCTCGTGCGATTTGAGTTCGAGGTCCCACATGTTTCGGAGTTGCCAGAGCAGGAAGCGGCAGCCGGGGCGCTGACGCTCGCCGCGAGCGTCAGCGATTCGGCGGAGGCGCTTCGGTGCATCGGACTTGCCGACCGCGCAAAGACCATGCTGACCAGTCCGGCACTCGTTGGTCGGCTCACGGTGGAGGGGAAAGAGGACCTGGCGACGATCGCTCGGCTGAAGGCTGCAGCTGCGGCGAATCTGGCGCCGGGAGCACTGGAAGGGATGGGGCGGCAACTCGACGCCGCGGCGGCGACCGATCCGGCAGCCAGCGAACGGTTCGCGCAGGCTGGCGAAGCCGCGTGGAATCTCCTACCGGTCTCGTCAGCGATCTCTTCGCCAGACGCGCGCGAGGCGGAACTCGGTGCGCGCGAAGACTATCGCGCGTTGATGGCACGGTTTCCCGAGAACGAAGCCTACCGCTTCCTCTTTGCGGAGACGCACCGGATGGAATGCTACGTGCACTTCGGCTGGGACGGCCAGATCGAGCCGGCGCGCGCAGCGTTCCGGACATACGATGGTTTGCTCGAGCCGTTCGTGGGTCGGAAGGGATACGACAGCGTGTTGCGGATGCGCCTGTTCAACAGCCTGCACCTGGCTCAGCTCGCCGCGTCGGTCGGCGACAAGGCCGACGCCGACGGCTGGCTCAAAGAGGCCGGGAAACGATTGGAAGCCTACCGCGATCACCTGCCAGAAGGGTCGCTGGACCGCGGCCTCGCTCTCATTCGATATCTGGAGGAGTCCGCGTGGAGTGCTTGGTGGTTGCGCGATTGGCCTGGGCTGGCGCGGCTGGCGCAGAAGGCGCTGGCGGAATGCGATGCCGCGCTGAAGGAGCAGCCGGCCAACGATGAACTGGTCAAGCACCGGGCGACGGCCGATGGTTTCGCCGCGTTGGCCCTGGCCGGCGCGGGCCAGAGCGCGGAGGCTGCGACGCGGTTGGAGGCGGCGAGAGACACTTTGAAGGCAACCCAGGATACCCCATCCCTCGCCGGCTCTTGTGATGGTGGCACGGTTATATGGACCATCGAGAATGCCTGGGTCGAAGCGCTGCGGAAGAAAGGCGACTTGGCGCAGGCCCGGAAATGGATGGATAATTTGCAGTATGCCTATGAGTGGTGGGTGCCGAGTTTTCCCGAATACTGGCGGGCCCAGAAACATCTGGCCATAGTCCGCATTCTTGCGGCGAGCTTCCTCGATCCCGCCAGTCCCTTTGAGGCCGCCAAACGGAAGGAACTCTTGGACCAAGCCGCCGCGACCCTTGCCCCCGACAAGTTCGCCGGCCGACTGACGGTGGATGTGCAGGAGGCGTTGCAGGAGATCGAGCACCTCCGCGCCGCGACCGCCCAGCTGTAGCGGTGACACGCCGAGGAGAACAACTGCGCGCGCCGCCTTGCGACGTTACCAGGAGTTCCTTGGCCCGTGCACAACTATGTTCAAGGTTGAACATAGTTGTGCACGGGGACCCGAACCAGGGACGACTAATTCCTGGGTCGTTGCGTTTTCTGGACCCGGTTGCCAGGAAGCTGGACTCTGCCGGCTCGGCGATTCGGGCTCCTCCGTAGCGACTAGTAGCCTTTGAGGAGCGCGCCCGCAATCCAGTTGTAATCGCTGTTGGCCGGGCGCTCCGCGCTGAGCGCCCGAGCGTGAAAAACTGAGCTGACCGGCACTCCGCCCAGATTTCGCCCGCTGGGAAACAGGTCCCACACGACTTCCCCGATGCCAACCAGCTTGAACTTCACCAGGCGCTCCGCTCCACGCGACAAGCTAGGCGGAGGTCACGGCGTTCCGACTTCGGATCCCAGTGAGCCGATGTTCGATCTCCTCCAGCGGTACGCCTTTGGTCTCTGGAACCATCAGCTTCACCCAGAGGAGTTGCAGCATCATCATGCCGCAGAAGAACAGGAAGACGTAGCCTGGTGCGAAGGCTGTCACCATGCTCGGAAAGAACGTCGTGAGCAACGCGGCGAAAGTCCAGTGCGTGAGGCTGCCGAGCGCCTGGCCGTGCGCCCGGTGGCGGTTGGGGAAGATCTCCGAGATAAGCACCCAAATGACGGCGCCCTGTCCAACCGCATGCGCGGCAATGAAAGCAAAGATGCAGGCCGGCACGATGGAAAAATGCCCGGTGAAGAACGCCCACGACGTGAGTCCGAGCGAGAGGATGTAACCGAACGAGCCAAGATAGAGCAACGTGCGGCGGCCCAGCCGATCGATGAGCCACAAGCCGACGAAAGTGAAAAGGAGGTTCGTAACCCCGATGCCCACCGATTGGAGCATAGCGGCTTTGGGGCCGAGTCCGGTCAACTCGAAGATGCGGGGCGCGAAGTAAAGAACGGCATTGATGCCGGACAGTTGGTTGAAGAACGCGATGAAGCATGCGAGCAGGATGGGGATGCGGAGACGGCGGGTCCAAAAGCGTCCGGCTTCAACCGGCTCGTGGGAGAGGACCAGGATTTCGTCCGCCTCCGCTTCGATCTTTGACCGGGGGACATCTGGGGTGATGAGTTGCAGCACCTCGATGCCTGCCTCGCGGTCCCGCTTGCGGCCCAGCAGCCAGCGCGGGCTTTCGGGAAGACCCAGGCAAAGGGCGGAATAGATCACCGACGGAAACGCCGCGACCCCCAGCATCCAGCGCCAGGCATTTTCCCCAACGCCCCGCAACAGATAATTCGAGAGAAAGGCGATGATAATGCCAAAAACGATGTTGAACTGGAACAGCCCCGCCAGCCGTCCGCGATAAGCGGGAGGCGCGATCTCGGAAATGTAGAGCGGCGCAGCCACGGTGGAGACGCCGATGCCGAGGCCGCCAATGAAGCGCGCGGCAATGAACCATTCCACGTTCCCTGCGTAGCCACAGCCAACGGCTGAAATGACATAGAGGATTCCAATCGCGAACAGCGTCGGCTTTCGCCCGAGCCGGTCGGTCGGCCAGCTGCCGAGCAACGAGCCGACGACGGTGCCGTAAAGCGCCGAAGCCATCGCGAACCCGTGCAGGCCTGGGCTGAGTTTCCAGAGTGATTGAATCGTCTGCTCGGCTCCCGAAATCACCACCGTATCAAAGCCGAACAGAAATCCGGCGAGCGCCGCCGTTAATGACCACAAGTAGATGCGAGCTTTCATGGTGGAGCTCTGAGGCTGGGGAAGGGGATTCCGAAATCGGGACCTTGAGGGAATGCCAACCAAGGACCGGCTGATTTCAGGATTTCCCCGGGGCGGGCGCCCGGCTCGCCGGCTCAACTCACGGCAGCTTCATCACGTATGTGACGCTGGTGACCGCCCCGCTCTTGTCGGTCGTCACCAGGAACCCCATCTTCGCCTCGAAGAAATCGCCGCGCACAAACTTCCATTGCGGTCCAGCGTGCTTGAAGACCTTCGCCTTCTGGTCGCTGTTGCCGATGATGGGATAGACCGCGTCGAGGGCCGCCTGGAATACCCGGGCATCACTGTCGTTCTTAAGTCTGAAATCCGGCCGCAACATCTGCAGGATTTCGGGATGATCCCCGTCGGTGCCCGGCCGGCTGACGCTGACAAGTCGGTCATCCTGGCGCGCGACGACTACGGAGCTTTGGTTTGTCCCCCCTTGGCCGTCGTCGATGGAGACGTTCAGCGTGTAGAACGGTGTGGCGAAGACCTTGATGACAGCCGGATCGCTCACACGAACGGGGTCGATCTTGACCACGTCCGAAAAATGCTTCTCAAAAAACGCTTTGTCATCCGCGGGAAGGTCCCCGCCCCAGGCCCGGGTGGCCAGCATCCCCAAGACGAGGGCGCCGATGAGAACCGGCCGCCGTAACGTTGCATTGCGTCCGCAATTACCGGGGTAAGCGTGCGACATGGCGATTGCTGGCAGTGTTGCGACCGAAACCTGGACCGGGCAAGGGAAAACCTCTCGATCCTCGATGTTCCCCGAGATCCCGCGGGAGCCCGAATAAGGGGCAGACCTATTTTGGGGCGCGCAAAGGGCGGGAGCCGGCGGCGTGACTCCTCCGCATCCTCACGAACGCAGCTACGGGGAAAACCGGCAGCGCATCGACGAGGGGCCAAAATAAGCGATGGGCCGATTCCGGGGTTCTGGCTCATGCACAACGATGTTCAACCTTGAACATCATTGTGCATGAGCTCGCCCGGGAAAACAGTGCCTTGGGCCTGAAGAGGGGACGGGCCAATTCAAGTTCGTCGTCACTGGCCGCGTCCTCACGGACGCAGCTGCGGGGAAGAGCATGGGGCGTGACTCTCCGCGTCCCTACAGACGCAGCTGCAGAGGAGCCCTCCTCGTAACCAAGCTCGTGAGAATCTGGACTCCACGGGATCATTTCACAGAGGGAGAGAACTACCGAATCTCAAAGAGCTGGTTAAAAATGGATTTCCTGCCGGACTTTTCTTGACTGTGGGGGATAAAATGGGGAGAAATGGGTCATTCTGGGGCACGTAGCATATTCCCCTCCATGTCCTCCACTACCCGACCGCGTTACACCGGCCATTTCCGACATTCATTGGACGACAAGAATCGGCTGACGATTCCGTCGGGCTGGCGCGTTGCGCACACGGAGGAGGATGAGTTCGTCGCCCTGCCGCACCCCGACGGCTACATCGCCGTGCTGCCGCCGCCCGAAGTCGACCGGCTCTACGAAAAGGCCGCGGCGAAGAACCTGAGCGACAGCGAGGCCCAGGACGTCCTCACCCAGCTTTTTGCCCACGCGCAGACGCTGCGTTTCGACAAGCAGGGCCGCATCGGCCTCACGCCCGATCTGCTCGCGCACGCCGGCATCGCGAAGGACGCCGTCCTTGCCGGTTCGCTGAGCAAGTTCGCCATCTGGAGTCCGGAGCGCTGGGACGTGAAAGGCCGGCGCATGGACAGCCAGACGTATCGCGACCTCATGCGGCGCGCCGGCATCTGATCCGCCCGTAATCCTTTGCCATGAATAACTCTCCAACCATTCGCACGACCAGTTTCAGCCTCTGGACCATGGGGCATCGCCGCTATTATTCGCCGATGCTGCATGCCGCCGGGGGGCCGGCCGCCACCGATACCATGGTGACTCCGCGGGTGCGGCCGAGCCTGGTGCTGCGCAGCGTGCGTGAGCCGGGACTTGACGGCACCGCGGAAACCCCGGTGTCCGGTGAACAGAACCGGCGTTGATTCCTTATGATCACCTTAACGGTCATCGTTTGCGGAGGGCTCCTGCTGGCGGGCGTCGTCGCGGTGCTGGTTGCCGCAAGTAGCGCACCCTTGGCCTACGAGGACGGGCTGGGTTTCTTTGAAGGCATCGAGCCACCGCCTCAGGAAACCCTGGCGACTGGCGCGGGCCCGCTCGTTGCAACCGCGCTTCCCGCGCCCAAGGGTTACGAGGACGGGCTGGGTTCTTACGAGGATGTCGAGCCATGGCCCCAGGAGGGACTGGAGGCGGCGGAGCCGGTCCTGTCGACCCATCGCGCCACTCCTCATGCTCACGGTGTCCGATGACCACCCATGTCTGGCGATGAACACGGGCCACCAGCCGGTGCTGCTGCACGAGGTGCTCGAATTTCTGGCTCCGCGTGCCGGTGGTCGCTATCTCGACTGCACGTTTGGCGGGGGAGGGCATAGCCGGGCGATCCTGGCGGCCGCGGCGGATACACAGGTCGTGGCCCTCGACCGCGACCCGGCGGCGGCGGCCCGCGCGGCGGCGCTCGCTGAGGCGTTTGCGGGGCGCTTTGCGCTCCTTGACCGTGATTTCGGCCGGCTCGCTGACTTCGACCTCGGCGCCTTCGACGGGGCGCTCTTCGACCTGGGCGTCTCGTCCTTCCAGTTCGACGACGCAGCGCGCGGCTTCTCTTTTCGTCAGGACGCCCCGGTTGACATGCGGATGGACCCGCGCACCGGCGTGCCCGCCTCGCAATGGCTCGAGACGGCCACGACCGAGATGCTGGCGCGCGCCATCCGCGACTTCGGCGAGGAGAAACACTGGCGCCGCATCGTCCGCGCCCTCCAGACCGCGCGGAAAACCGGGATGCTGGGCCGCACCGGCAGCCTGGCCGCGCTGATCAGCGACGCCATTCCGGCCCGGGACCGCCATGCGTCGACGATCCACCCGGCCACGCGCACCTTCCAGGGCATCCGCATCGCGGTGAACGACGAGTTGGGGGCGCTGGAGCGGGCGCTGCCCGCCGCCTTTGCCCGGCTCCACCCCGGCGGGGTGCTGGGCGTCATCAGCTTCCACTCGCTCGAGGACCGCCTCGTCAAGCAGCTCTTCCGCCGCTGGTGCGGCCAGCCGGAAAGCGCCGACGACGCCACCCCGCAGCAGCTCCGCACCCGCCTGGCCGAGCCGCTCACCCGCCGTCCGGTCACCCCGGGCGACCCTGAACTCGCGGCCAACCCCCGGAGTCGCTCCGCCAAGCTCCGGGCCCTACGCAAACTCTGAAGGGCCGTCACCAATTCTCTCCCGCTACGCCCGATGAACAAGTCCGCCGCCAACGCCTTTATCAACCAGGTGCTCGTCTATACCCTGGTCATGCTCGTCTTCACCGGGTCGATCGGTTTCGGCACGGTGTGGCTGCGCCATGAAATCTCGCTGGCCGCCAACCGGAACAAGAACCTGCGGACGCACCTCGCCGAGGTGCAGCGGCATCTCGACCAGTTGATCGCCGAGATCGCCGCCGCGCAGAGTCCGGACGCGCTCATCCGCCTGGACTCGTCGATGCGCCTGGGATTGGACATGCCGCGCCAGGAGCAGATCCAGCGCGTCCCGGGCGACGTCGAGCAACAGCTGGCTGCCAGGCGCAATCCGGACCTCTTTGTCGCCGAGATTCAACCCGCAGGTTTCCGCCGCGGAGGGACGCGCTGACGGCCATGTCGAAGGGATTCGCTTCCAATTACCGGATGGTGATTCTCGCCACGGGCATCTTCCTGTGCTTTGGCGGGGTCTCGGCGCGCCTGGCCTGCCTGCAGGTGGTGAAGCGAACCGAGCTGTTGAAATACGTTGAGCAGGCCCGCCGGTCGTTCGTCGTGGAAAACGCCCGCCGGGGAAATATCCGCGCGACGCGCTGGGGTGCGGAAGGCGCCCTGGACATCGATGAGATACTCGACGCGAGTCGCATCCGTGCGAAAGGCGCTCTGGAAACCGATGAAATCCTCGCCACCAGTCGCACGCTCGTCGACGTCGGACTCGATCCCCACATGCTCCGACGGGAGGACGAGGTCCGCTGGCCGGACCTGGCCCGGTTGCTCGGCCTCACGCTGACCGACCTCCGCGCCACCGTCGCCCGGCGCGCCCCGGAAACGGCCGAGGACGACGGGCCTGACGCCAAACCCGTGCAGTGGGTGAAGCTCGCCGAGGGCGTTGACGAGACGATTTTTGACCGGATCAACGAGCTGAAGATCCGCGGCGTCTACGGCAACCGCGTCTACCGGCGCGTCTATCCCCGGAATTCGCTAGCGGCGCACGTGATCGGTTACGTCAACCGGGAAGGCACCCCCGCCGCGGGCGTCGAGCATTACATGGACTTTTTCCTGCGGGGCCAGAACGGGTGGCGCGAGTCGGAGCGCGACGGACGGCGCCAGGAGCTTGCGCAGTTTCGCACCCGGGAGGTGCCGCCGGTCGACGGATTCGACGTGGTGTTGTCGATCGACACGTACGTGCAGCACCTGATCGAAAAGGAGCTGCAGCAAATCGCGGAGAAGTATTCGCCGGCCAAGGCTACCATCATCGTGAGCCAGGCAAGCACGGGCTATATTCTCGGCCTGGCCAACTACCCGACTTTCAATCTCAACGAGTTCAGCAAGGCGCCGCTCGACGCCCAGCGGAATTTCGCGGTCACCGACGTGTACGAGCCCGGATCGACCTTCAAGATCGTCGCTGCGAGCGGCGCGCTGAACGATGGGCTGGTGACGCGGGACAGTGCTTTCGACTGCGGTCTGACCGAGATTGACTATCATGGGCGCCACCTGCACCTGCCCAGGGAGGACCATCCCTTCCACGAGCTGACGGTTGCCGAGATCATCTGCCATTCCAGCAATCGCGGCGCGGCCCAGCTGGCGATGCTGCTGGGCGACCAGCGATTCTACGCCTATACCCGCGCCTTTGGTTTTGGCCAGAAAACGGGCTTTCCCTTCGGCGGGGAAGTCGTCGGCCTGCTCGAATCTCCGAAGCATTGGGACGGCCTGACGATCACCCGCATGCCGATGGGCCAGGGGGCGATCGCGGCCACGCCGATGCAGATGCATTGCGCGATGGGCGCCATCGCCAATGGCGGCGTACTCCTCGAACCGCAGTTGTTCCGCGAGGTCCGCGATGCCGACAACAAATTGGTTTTTGCGTTTGGGGACCTGCCCCGCCGGCGCGTGGTTTCCGAACGGACCGCCGCGACCATGGCGCGTCTACTCATGGCGGTCGCCTCGCCGGAGGGCACCGCACCTGAGGCCGCTGTCCGGGGCTATGAAGTCGCGGGCAAGACCGGCACGACCGAAAAGCTGGTCGACGGCCGGTATTCCACCACCCATCACGTCGCATCGTTCGTGGGCTTTTTCCCGGCCAGCCGTCCGCGGGTGGTCCTGTCCGTCATCGTGGATGATGCCACGGTGCCGAAGTCCCTCGGCGGCATCGCCTATGGCCGGGTCGTGGCCGCGCCGGCGTTCCACGACATCGCCATGCAGCTCATCCAGTATCTCGACATCAAACCCGTCACCGAACCACCCGGCAACCGCCTCGCAATGCAGGGAGGCCGCTGGTGATCGCCTACCTCACGCAGAATCACTCCCTCATCCACGCCTTTCGCCTGCCGCCGCGTGAGCTGAACTCCGGCGGCCGGCAAATGCGGCGCCGCATCTTCAAAATGGCACCGAAACTCCAAGACTATTTCCCGGGCGACGAGATCGTGGCCGTCAAGGGCGAGCTCGACCGCCCCATCTCCGGCCTGACGATGGACAGCCGCCGGGTGGTCCCGGGCAATCTCTTCTTTGCCCTGCCCGGCCTGCGCACGGATGGATCGGCCTTCATCGACGAGGCGATCAACCGCGGCGCGGTCGCCGTCGTGACGCAGAAGCCGGTCACGCTCCCGCACGGCAAGGTCACCTTCATCCAGGTGGCGGACGCCCGGGCGACCCTGGCGCGGGTGGCGCAGCGCTACTACAAGTTTCCCGACCGCGAGCTCGACGTCGTCGGGGTCACGGGCACGAACGGCAAGACGACCGTCACGCACCTGATCAAGCATTTCCTCAACGGCCAGCAGCGGGTCGGCCTCATCGGCACGGTCCACTACGACCTCGGGGCGCGCACGGTGCCGTCCTACAAGACCACGCCCGAGTCGCTCGACATCTACGGCATGCTGGCCCAGATGCGCGACGCCGGCTGCCGCCAGGCCATCATGGAGGTGAGCTCGCACGGCATCGACCAGCAGCGGGTGCTCGGCCTGCACTTCGGCGCGGTCGTCTTCACGAATCTCACCCAGGACCACCTCGACTACCACAAGTCGTTCGACGCCTATTTCGAGGTGAAGACGCGCCTGTTTGCCGGCGGCACCGGGGCGCTGCCCAAAGTCGCCGTCGTCAACCTCGACGATCCGTACGGCCGCCAGCTGGTTGCCCGCATTCCGCCCGGGGTGAAAGTCATCACCTTCGGCGAGCATCCCGCCGCCGACGTGCGCGCGGAGGCGGTGAGCCTCGAGTTCAAGCGCACCACGTTCCAGCTCGTGTGGCCCGGCGGCCGCGCCGCCATCGAGAGCCTGCTCATCGGCCGCTATAATGTCAGCAACCTCCTGGCCGCGCTCGCCGCGTGCTTCGCCCAGGGCCGCGACCTGACGGTGCTCCTGCCGAAGCTGGGCTCGTTCCGCAGCGTGGCCGGACGCATGGAGCGCATCGAGGCCGGGCAGCCCTTCAACGTGCTGGTGGACTACGCACACACCGATGACGCGCTCCGCAACGCCCTGGGCATGCTCCGCGCCGTCACACCGGGCCGGCTGCTGGTCGTGTTCGGCTGCGGGGGCAGCCGCGACCGCACCAAGCGACCGCTGATGACCCGCGCGGTGCAGTCCCTGGCCGATTTCGCGTGGGCCACGGCCGACAATCCGCGCAGCGAGCCGCTCGCCCGGATTTTCGAGGACATGAAGGCGGGCATCACCGCGCCGGGAAAAATCACGTTCATCGACGACCGCCGCCGGGCCATCAGCCTCGCGCTCGACAGCGCCCGGCCGGGCGACTGCCTGCTCATCGCCGGCAAGGGCCATGAGTCGTACCAGGAATTCGCCGACACGATCATCCCGTTTGACGACCGCCAGGTCGTCCGGGAGTTGATCGGGGTCAAACAGATCAAGGAAGGATGAGCCGCCACGGAACCGCGACATGACGGTGTTTACTCCAGGCCAGCTTGCTGCCTGGTCCCGCGGGCGCTGGACCAGCGTTCCGGCTGTCCCCATCACCGGCTTCACCAACGACACCCGCGCGCTGCGGCCCGGCCAGCTGTTCGTCGCGCTGAAATCCGACCGGCGCAACGGGCATGATTTTCTGACGGCGGCGAGAGAAGCGGGCGCCGCGGGCGCGCTGGTCAGCCGCGCCGCTCCCGGACTCGCGCTCCCGCAGTTGGTGGTGGCGGACCCGCTGGCCGCCTTTCAGGCGATCGCGCGCGAACACCGCCGGGCGTTTCCCGGCCCGGTGGTCGGAATCTCGGGGAGCGCCGGCAAGACCTCGACCAAGGACCTCGTTGCGCTGCTGCTCGGCGGGGGGCCGGCGGTGCTCGCCACCGAGGGCAACCTCAACAACCACATCGGCGTGCCGCTCACGCTCACGCGGCTCGACCCGGCGGTGCATCGTTTCGCCGTGGTCGAGGCCGGCATCAGCGTGCCCGGCGAGATGAAGCGGCTCGCCGGCTTGATCGAACCCGACCTCGCGATCATCACCCTGGTGGCCCCGGCCCACCTCGAGGAGCTGGGCGACGTCGAGGGCGTGGCGCGCGAGAAGGCCGAGCTGCCCGCAGCGATCCGCGCGGCCGGCATCGCGGTGTTTCCCCGCCAGTGCGCCCAGTTCAAGGCGTTCCACGACCTCGCGGTGCGCACGATGGTGGTCGAGCCGGCGGAGGTGTTGCGGCCCTCCACGCCGCCGAATGACAAGGTTTTTTTCGCCATCACGCAGCGCGACGGGACGACCGCGCTGTCTATCGCCTACGGTCCGCCGCCGCCATTGGTCTTCACGCTCCGACGCGTCTCGACCGGCATGGCGCAGAACGCCGTGCTGGCCATCTGCGCCGCCCTCTGGCTCGGCGTGACCCCCGCGGTCATCCAGGAACGGCTGACCGCCTGGCAGCCCGCGCACTGGCGGGGCGAACTCCGGCGCGAAGGCGGCCGGCTGCTGTACGTCGACTGCTACAACGCCAATCCCGCCTCGATGGCGGACGCGCTGGAGAACTTCGCGGCGCTGGCGCCGCCCGGCCAGCCGCGCGCCTACGTGCTGGGCTGCATGGAGGAGCTCGGAGCGAACGCGGCGGCCTATCACCGCGCACTCGGCCGCACGATCCACCTGCGCCCGGGGGACCGCCTGTTCATCGTGGGCGACCAGGCAGGGGCGTTGCGCGAGGGCCTGCTGGAGAACGGCAACGCGGCCGCCCAGATCGAGGTGGTCGCCGCGGCCGCGGCCGTCCGGGAATTTCTCGCCGGGTTCGCGGGCGCCGTCTTCCTGAAGGGCAGCCGCCGGCATCAGCTGGAAATGGCGCTGCCAGCCGCGGCGCCGCGGGAGGCCGTCCCATGCTGAATTTTCTTTCCCATTACGAGGAGTATTTCGGGCCGCTGCGCCTGCTCCGGGCGATCACCTTCCGGACGCTCATGGGCGCCGGCACCGCCACGCTCCTCGGGTTCCTGATCGGTCCCTGGCTGATCGCCCAGCTCCGCGTGTTGAAGTTTGGCCAGCACTACGACGATGACCGCACGGGCGACCTGGCGGCGAGATTCGACAAGAAGAACACCCCGACGATGGGCGGCCTGCTCATCTTTTTCTCGGTCTTCCTGAGCACCTTTCTCTGGGCCTCGCCGAACGTCTGGGTGGTGGTCGCGATGTTCGTCTACGCCGCGCTCACCGGCGTGGGCTTCCGCGACGACTATCTGAAGGTCGTGCGCAAGAACCGCGCCGGCATCTCCTCCGGCGAAAAGATTCTCTGGCAGACGGTCATCACCGTGATCGCGCTCGCGGCGCTCCTCTGGCATCCGACCAGCGCGGAGAAGATCCGCGAATTCTGGGTGCCGTTCTACAAGGAGCCCGCCTTTGTGTTCGCGGGCGGGCTGGGCGTGGTGGCGCTGCTGGTGCTGATCTTCCTGTGGATCGTCGGCTTCAGCAACGCGATCAACCTGACCGACGGCCTCGACGGCCTGGCGATCGGCTGCACCATCACGGTGGCCCTGGTCTATGGCATCATGGCCTACGTGGCGGGACGCGTGGACACCTCCCACTACCTGCTGATCAGCTATGTGCCCGGGACGGGAGAACTGGCGGTGATCTGCGGCGCGTTGGTGGGCGCGGGCATGGCGTTCCTCTGGTACAACTCCCATCCGGCCGAGGTGTTCATGGGCGACACCGGCTCGCTGGCCATCGGCGGGCTGATCGGCGTGATGGCCTTCATGGTGCAGCAGCCGCTGACCCTGGTCATTGTCGGAGGCGTGTTCGTGATGGAGGCGGTGTCGGTCATCATCCAGGTCGGTGTTTTCAAGCTCACCCGGCGCCGGTTTGGCGAGGGCCGCCGGTTCTTTCTCATGGCGCCCATCCACCATCATTTTCAGAAACGCGGCTGGCCGGAAACCAAGGTGGTGCTGCGCTTCTGGATCCTCTCGCTCATGTGCGCCCTGGCGGGCTTGGGAACCCTCAAACTCCGGTGACGTGATCTCATGCCCGTCCTGGCCGCTGATCCCGCAATCGTCCGACCGCCCGGTCCTGCCGCCGCGGCGGGCGGCGCACGGCCGGCTTTCTCCATGGCGTTAAAACCGCCCAGCTTTCTGATTCCGCTCCTCCAGGACCCGGTGGCCATCTTTGGCGGCGGGGTGAGCGGCCAGGCGGTGCGCGAGTTGCTCGCGCTGGCGGGCGCCCGGGGCGAGATCTTCGACGAGAAACCCGGAGTCGGTACGAGCCATGCCTTTGACCACGCCGAGGCCGGGCGGCACCAGTTGGTGGTGTTCAGCCCCGGATTCGCGCCGGAGCATCCCTGGCTGAAGACGGCGCACGCCGGCGGCTGCATCTGCCTGGGCGAACTTGATTTTGCCTCGTTCTTCTGGCGCGGGCGGCTCGTCGCCATCACCGGCACCAACGGCAAGACAACGCTCACCAAATTCCTGGCCTATGCGCTCACTGCCGCGGGGGAGTCCGCCTGCGCGGTCGGCAACGTCGGTCTGCCGTTCAGCCGCCTGCCGGGGCAGGCGCTGCCCGCGGGCACCATCGCCGTGTGCGAGGTGAGCTCGTTTCAGGCCGAGACCCTGGAGCACTTCCACGCGGACGCCGCGCTGTGGACCAATTTCGCCGAGGATCACCTCGAACGGCACCGGGGCCTGGAAACTTACTTTGCGGCCAAGTGGAATCTCTTCGAGCACACGCGCAAGGGCGCGGTGTTTGCCGGCAGCAGCGTGCAGCATTTTGCGCGCGAATTCGGGCGCTGGCTGCCCCCGGCGGCCAGCGTGTCCAGCGCGGCGGCCGAGCCAGACCCGCGCCTCGAGGGCACGGTTTTCGCCCGGTATCCCCAGCGCGAGAATTTCCTGCTCGCGCTGGCGTGGTGGCGGCACTCGGGCCGGCCCGAGTCCGCGCTCTACGCGGCGGCGCGCTCCTTCCAGCTCGGCCGCCACCGGCTGGCCCTGGTGGGCGAGTTCCGCGGCGTCTCATTTTGGAACGATTCCAAAGCGACCAATTTCCACGCGGTCGAGGCCGCGCTGGGGAGCTTTGCCGTCCCCGTGCACCTCATCCTCGGGGGCCGGGCGAAGGGCGGGGACCTGGGCGCGTTCATCCGCCGCATCGCCGCGAAGACCCGCCATGCCTGGCTGATCGGGGAAACGCGGGCGGCGCTGGCCGCCTGCTGCGCCGCCGAGCAGGTTCCGCACACGGTGTGCGGTACGCTGGACGAGGCGGTGCGCGGCGCGACCGGCAGCGCCCGGCCCGGCGACCACGTCGTGCTCAGCCCGGCGTTCGCGAGCTTCGACATGTTCCGCAGCTACGCCGACCGCGGCGACCAGTTCGAAAAACTGGTGAGCAACCTGCGAACAACTTCCATTTTTCAGTAGCCATTCTGCCACTCATCGACCCATAATCCAGCTCACCGCCACCGCCCATGAATAAGTTCCTGAAGATCCTCGGCCTCGTTGTCGCCGTCCACGTCGTCGTCCTGCTCATGATGTTCGTAAATCCTGGCTGCCGCTCCACCAGCCAGCGATCGGCGCCGATCGCCGCGGATACGGTCTCTCCGGCCGCCACCGGCGACGCGCCGACGGATCTCAACGCCAGCCCCGCGCTGGCGTCCGCAGTCTCGGTCAATATCCCGTCGTCCGCTGCCGTGCGTTACAGCCCGACCCGCCCGGGCACTCCCGCCTCCGCGGCGCTGGAAAGCGCGCCGCCCGTCGATGTCACGCCCGCCACCACCTACACCGTCGTGAGCGGCGACAGCCTTTGGAAGATCGCCCGCAAGCACGGCACCACGCAGCTCGATCTCGAAAAAGCCAACCGGCTGACCAGCAGTTCCCGGCTGAGCATCGGCCAAAAGCTCCTCATTCCCGGCAAGACCGTGGCGGGTGCGACCGCATCGGTCGGCGGCATCGAGCCGGCCGCCAGCGAGACCTACGTGGTCAAGGGCGGTGACACGCTCGCCATCATTGCGCGACGGGTGGGAAGCACCAGTGCCGAGCTGAAGCGACTGAACAGCCTCAAGAGCGACTACGTTCAAGTCGGCCAGGAACTCCGGCTGCCGGCCGGCTCGGTCCCGTCCAGGGCCGAGAAGGTTTCCACGCCGGCGGCTTCCCCCGCTGCGCCGGTCCGGAAGGCGGATGGATCCGTCATTCATGTCGTCAAGCCCGGGGAGACCATCGGGGCCATCGCCCGAAAGTACCAGGTGAAGGCCCAGGACCTGCTCGTCGCAAACAATATCGCCGATCCGCGGAAGATCCGGGCGGGCCAGGAGCTGGTGATCCCCGGCGCCACCGCCGCGAGTGCGGCCAGCCCGACCGTCTCGGCTGGTCCGGCGTCGCCGGCGACCGGACCCGCGGCCACGACCCCCGCGGCCCCGACCGCGACACCGCCGCCGCCGGCCAATCAGGATCTTGACGCCGGCCTCAAATCGCAAGGCAGCGTACCCGTCATCAAGGTGGATGACAACGGCGAGCCGAAGGCTCCCTGAGGGTCTTCCGCCCGTCGTGCCGGCCGGAAAGCATCAGGCATCCCTTCGCTTGGCCGTCAACGGAAGGGGGTGCTGGACGAGGCTCCGGCCGGGCTGAGGTTTTTTCTCCTTCTAGCATGTCTCAGGAACCAAACGAGAAACCGCGCTGGGTCTCGGCCATCAACCCCGCGACCGTCATTCTCGTCTGCGTCCTCTGCCTTTCCATCCTCGGGCTCACCGTGCTGTACAGTGCGAGCGTGTCGCTGAAGAGCGACCCGTATTTCTACCTGACCAAGCAGCTCATCTGGTTCGTCCTCGCCGCCGTCGCCTGTTTTGCGGTGAGCCGGATGGACCTGGAGCATGCCCGCCGTCACGTGTGGATCTTCGCCGCGGTGTGCCTGGTCGGCCTGCTGCTCGTGCTGATTCCCGGCCTCGGCATCGCGGTGAAGGGAAGCCGGCGATGGCTGGGCTTCGGGCCGGCGCGCCTGCAGATCTCGGAGTTTGCCAAGCTGGCCATGGTCTTCGGTCTCGCCCATTACCTGGCGCTGAACCAGACGCGCATCCGGGAGGCGGCCCGTGGCTTTGTGGCGCCGCTGGCCTGGATCAGTGCGTTTGCCGGCCTGATTCTGCTCGAGCCGGATTTCGGCACGGCGGCCCTCACGTTTGCCATCGGCGTCATCCTGCTCTTTCTCGCCGGCACCAAGTTGCGTTACCTCGTGACGGCATTCTCCGGTGCGGCCGGCATCCTGACGGTGGCGGTGATTAACAATCCCAACCGGCTGGCCCGCATCACGGCATTTCTCGACGTGGAGGCCAACCGGAGCGCCGGCACCTACCAGCTCTGGCAGGCCATCCTCGGGTTCGCGGCCGGCGGCCTCGACGGCGTCGGCCTCGGCCAGGGCCGGCAGCAGAACAGCTTCCTGCCGGAAGTGCACACCGACTTCATCTTTGCCGTGATCGGAGAGGAACTGGGCCTGGCGTTCACCATCGGGGTGGTGCTGTTGTTTGCGGTCATTTTTGCGGCGGGCCTTTTGCATCTGCGCAAGGCGCCGAACCTGTTCCAGTTCCTGCTGGTGGCCGGCTGCCTGCTGCTCATCAGCCTGCAGGCGCTCATCAATCTGGGCGTTGTGACGGGATGCCTGCCGACCAAGGGCATGTCGCTGCCGTTCATCAGCGCGGGCGGATCGAACCTGCTGCTGATGGGCATTCTGGTCGGGGTGTTCATCAACACTCAGCGGGCGTGGACCCGGCCAGCGCTGATGCGCCGCGAGCGCAGTTTGAAGGAGGTCATGGCATGAAGGCGGGACCGGCGGCGCCCGGCGGGGGGCGGAAGGGGTTGGCGGAATGAGCCGGTTTCTCATCGCCTGCGGCGGCACGGGCGGACACCTCTCGCCGGGCATCGCGCTGGCGGAAGGGCTTAACGCCCGCGGTCACCAGACCACCCTGCTGATCAGCCGCAAGAAGATCGACGCCCGGCTGATTGAAAAATACCGGCAGTTGCGGTTCGAGCCGATCCCGGGCGCGCCGCTCACCCTGCGGCCGGCCGGGTTCATGCGTTTCCTCTGGCAGTTGGCAGCGGCATTTTGGTGCAGCGCGCGCATCATCCGGTCGGAGAAGCCCGATCTCATCATTGGATTTGGCGGCTTCACGACTGCCGGCATCATCGTGGTCGCGGCGCTCTTCCGCCGCCCCGTGGCGCTGCATGAGGCCAACCGGGTGCCCGGCCGGGCCGTCCGGCTTCTCGGCGGGTTGGCGCAGCGCCTCTACCTGCCACCGGGCGTGCACGTGGCCGGAGTGCGCCGGGCCGGGGTGCGGCACGTCGGGCTGCCGGTCCGCCGGGAGATCGTCAGCCAGTCGCCGGAGGTTGCGCGCACCCGGCTCGGACTGAATCCGTCCCAGAAGGTGCTGGTTATTTTCGGTGGCAGCCAGGGCGCCTCAGCGCTCAACCAGTGGGTGGAGGAACGCCTTGAGCGTCTGGCGGGTGAAGGGATCCAGGTCTGCTGCGTCACCGGCCCCGGCAAGGGCGGCAGCGAGGTGCGGATCCTGCGCGCGAACTCTGGCCAGGCGGTCAAGGCGGTCTTCATCCCGTTTTGCGATGACGTGGCCACGCTGCTGTCGGCGGCCGATCTCGTCGTGTCGCGGGCCGGGGCGGGCTCGATTGCCGAGCTCATCCGCTGCGCGACGCCGGCCATTCTCATCCCGTTTCCGAAGGCGGCCAACAACCACCAATGGGCCAACGCGCGTTTTTTCGAACAGCAGGGGGGCGGCCTCGTCGTTGACCAGCAGTATCTCGGCGACCTCGACCACGAGGTGTGCGACGTCATCTTCAACGACTGGCTGCTCGGCAAGTTCCGGGCGAACCTGCAGCGAATGGACCGCGCCAATTCGCTCGACCTCATTCTCGACGACCTGGAGAGCCTGGCGGCCCCGGCCGCGCGCAATACGCCGGCGGAGCCCCGGCGGCACGCCGCATGAGCGCTCCGTCGCCGTTACGCCTTGGGGATCGCGAGGTCGGTTCGGTTCACCTCGTCGGCGTCGGCGGCACGGGCATGGCTCCGCTCGCCCTGTGCCTGCGCTCGGCGGGTTTGCGCGTGAGCGGGGAGGACGATGCGCTCGCGCCCGCCGCGCGCCGGTGGCTGGAACCGGCCGGCGTGACGATCACGGCGGCGGCCGGCGTGCCCGGCGGCTGCGACCTGATCGTGCATTCGTCCGCCATCCATGCTGACCATCCGGCCCGGGTGCGCGCCGCCGCGCTCGGCCTGCCGCTGGTGCGACGGGGCGAGATGCTGGCCGCGCTGCTGCGCGACAAAAAGCTGGTCGCCGTCGTCGGCGCCCATGGCAAGACGACGACGACCGCCATGCTCATCACCGCGTTGGGGCGGGCCGGCTTTCCCTGCGGCTGGCTGCTCGGCGGCCTGTTCGCGGATGACTCCCTGCCGCCCGGCCGTCTGGCCACGGACGACTGGGTCGTGGCCGAGATCGATGAAAGTGACGGCACCATCGACGGCTTCGCGCCCGAGATCACCGTCATGGTCAGTCTCGACTGGGATCATCCCGATCATTACGCGCGCGTCGAGCAACTGGAGGAAACGTTCCGCCGGCTGGTCGACCGCACGCGGAAGGCCGTGCTGTTTGATCCCGCCTGTGAGCTGTCGCGGCGGGCCGTCAGCGGCGCGAGAACCGGTCTGTTCACGTTTGGGCCGGCCGGCCACTTTCGGTCGAATCTCGTGAGGGAGACGGACCGCCAGCTCGTGCTGCGGCTGGAGGCGGGCTTTCCAGCGCTCGAGGTGTCCGTGCAGGCGCGTGGTGCCTTCAACGCCCACAACGCCACCGCGGCACTGGCGGCGGCGCACCTGATGGGCGCGCAGCTCTCGCCGGATCTGCTCGTCGCCTATCCGGGCGTGCGCCGCCGGCAGAGCGTGCTGCACGCGACGGAGCGCCTGACGATCCTGGAGGATTACGCGCACCACCCGGCGGAAATCTCGGCGCTCCTCACGAGCCTGCGCCAGCGCACGACGGGCCGGCTGGTGGTGGTGTTCCAGCCGCACCGGTTCAGTCGCACGGCCCGGTTCCGGGCCGGGTTTGCCGCCGCGCTGCGCCTTGCCGATCAGCTTTTCCTGCTCGACGTCTATCCAGCGGGCGAGGCGCCCGTCGCAGGCGGCACCACCGCCGACCTTTTGGCCGAAATCAGACAAGCCGGCACCTCCGCGCCGCTGAACTATCTGTCGGGCCCTGCCGATCTGTCTGCCGGAGTGCTTTGCGCGACCCTGCAGCCAGGGGACTGGCTCGCGTTCGTCGGGGCCGGCGACATCGATCAACTGGCGCACGAAGTGGCGGCCCGCGTGGAAGCGGAGTCTGTGAGAGCGCCATTCTGGGACCGATTTGTCGACGGTCTGCAGCCACGGCTCTCGGTGGAATCCCGGCTGGTCCGCGAGGAGCCGCTCGCCCCCAAGACCACGATGCGCGCCGGCGGCCGGGCGCGCTGCTACGCAGAACCGGCCGGTCTCGCCGACCTGCAGACGCTGCTGCGCGAGGCTGCCAGTCAGGGCGTGCGCGTTTACCTCCTCGGACGCGGCTCCAACCTCATCGTGCCGGACGAAGGTGTGGACGGCCTGGTGGTTTGCTTGGCGCACCCCGCCTGGCAGACCTGCGAGCTGCGGCCCGACGGTTGTGTGTGGGCGGGCGCGGGCCTGCGGCTCCAAGCGCTTTGCGGTTTCGCCCGCGGAGCGGGACTGGCGGGGTTCGAATTCCTCGAGGGCATTCCCGGATCCGTCGGCGGGGCGCTGCGTATGAACGCCGGCGCCATGGGCGGCTGGATTTTCGACGTGGTCGAGGAGGTCCGGTTGGTGACGCTCGCGGGCGACGTCCGGACGCTGCGAACATCTGCCATGGGCACGGGATACCGCGAATGCCGCGAACTGCTCGAGGCCATTGCC